>NZ_JBNNWS010000006.1:134293-172128 GCF_050281185.1 Heyndrickxia sp. NPDC080065
CGCAACAAGATCTACCAGAAAAACGCGGAAAGAAGTAGATCAAGAGGGAAATCGCAACAAGATCTACCAGAAAAACGCGGAAAGAAGTAGATCAAGAGGGAAACCACAACAAGATCTACCAGGTTTTTTATTCAAGTAAAAATCGATTAGGATTTTGAAAACAGCCAAATAAAAAACAATATGAATAATTGGGGAAAACGAAGCGGACATGAACAGAAAAAGACAGTTTAATCAAAAAATATTTAATAAACTATTTTTAACCTCCTCCTTAACCATAATTGTGACAGTCATTGTCCTCATTGTTACGATTACGAACTATTATTCAGATATCATCATTCAAAAGGAAGTCAATATTAATACTAGGACGTTGGAAAGAGTAGAAGATTACTTTTCTAGTAAAGATGCAGATATTAATAGAGCAATAAGAGATCTTTACGTTAATGGGGATATCATTGATCATATTTCCTTTGTACTCCACAATGGCTATGAAAAATATTTAGAGTATCGCTTAGATAAATTCTCTAAAGACCAATGGTTCCTTCCGAGAAATATTGAAACATATTTTAATGGCTTTTTTAGTCAAGATAGTGATATTAATGCTATTAGTTTACGTTCGTCGGAAAATCCGTCTATTGAATATTTGTTAGTCAATAATAACATACGATGGAATAAAAGCATTGTTGGCCATCCACCAAAACCTAATTTGTATATTTCACAAGGCATGCCGAACCTATACGAAGAAAGCATGTCAATAAATCGGAGGTTAAAAGATACGATAACGAAAAAGAGAGACATTTACAACCCAGTAACACTTAAAAAAGTAGGTGAATTTTCCGTTTTTTACACGACAGACCGTTTAGACAAAATTATTAAAAAGCATGATGGGGCACCCGCTTCTTTCTTTTTGATCGATGCTGACGGAAAAATTATTTATTCAGTAAATAAAGGTGTTCCCCCTGAAATTTTAGATAAGGTAAATCCTGAAACAAATGAAACGAAAATAAAGTGGGAACATGAAGAGTATTATATTAATTCCCTGGCAAATAAGGGTGATTTTACATATGTAAGTGTAATTCCTGATAAAGGATGGCTGAAGTTATCAATACTAAGAGGAACAATGTGGATCGTTATTATATCTCTCATTATCATTTCCATATTAATATCTTATTCATTTATGCGAAATTATTCGAGGAGAATTAATCAAATTGTATCCACTATTCGCCAGGTAGAGAAGGGAAACTTAGATGCACGGATTCCGGAATCAAAACACGAAGATGAATTATCGAGGATTGCTGTCAATATTAATTCGATGTTAAATGAATTGAATCATAATATTGAACAATTTTACCTGCTAAATATAAAGCAGCAGCAGGCGGAATTAAAAGCACTTCAAGCGCAAATAGATCCACATTTTTTATTCAATACGCTAGAGGCTATACGGATGGTAGCTGTCGTAGAGGGTTCAAAAACCTCTAGTAAAATGATTTTTCATTTATCGAAACTTTTTCGTTATTCATTAGAATCGAAAGACATGGTGCCTTTATATGTTGAAATTGAAAATGTGAATCAATATTTAAAATTGCTTCAGCTTAAATATCCGGATAAACTACATGTTCATTTTGATATTCCTAGTGATGTTGAACAAACAATGGTTCAAAAATTAATTCTCCAGCCCATTGTGGAAAATTACTTTATACATGGTTTTAAAAAGGACCGGAACGATAATGAGTTATCCATACGTTCCACTAAACTTGGCGATAAAATCGAAATACGCATCGAAGATAATGGCAAGGGGATGACGGAAGAGGAGTTATCCAACATTGTTAATCATATCAATCGTGAGGATGGGGAAGAAATGAAATCAATTGGTCTAAGAAATATTCATCAACGTATAAAATTGAAATATGGAGATAAGTTTGGGATTTCCCTACATAGTGTGTATAACCAAGGTATGATTGTTACTATATCCATTCCAATGCAGGGATCTGATCATGTATAAGGTACTGCTTGTTGATGATGAACCTTTAATTACGAAAGGGCTAAAAGCACTGATAGATTGGGAGGATTACGGGTTTGAAATTGCCTATACTGCTGAAAGTGGGGAAGAAGCCCTTGCCTATCTAAAAGAGAATCCAATCGATATTCTTATAACAGATATTTTAATGGAAGAAATGTCTGGTTTGGAGCTAATTAGTGAAACGAAGAAAATTCAGCCACAGATCAAATGTATTGTACTAACAGGTTATCAAGAATTTGAATTTATAAAACAAGGGTTATTATTAGGAATTGAAAACTACTTAGTAAAACCTGTAGATGAAGAAGAATTATTAACCACCGTCCAAAATATCGGCCAGAAATTGAATATTGTGACAGGTGGCGAATCGACTCGGGAATTAACAACACTGAAGGATAATATCTTATGGCGTTTTATGAACGGAGAAATAGAGAAGTGTGATTGTCTTGAAAGATTATCATTATATCATCTCAAATTTAATCAACAGTATTATAATGTCTCTATTTTAAATTTTGAACATTATCAAAAGGCTAACGTTTCAAATGAAATAAGGAATTTTATTGAAGAACATTATTCAGCAACATGTATTTATAGCCCAAATCAAGAGATCATTATTATTTTTGGAAGTACGAGTGAAGAAGATTTGTATACATCGAACCAAAGCCTTGTCAATCATCTGCGTGATGGACAGAATGAGGCAGGTATTTTCTATTTATCTATGGGAAAACCAGTTAAACTGATAGATGAATTTGAAGAAAGCTTCACCTATGCAAGAGAATATAGTTTACTTCAACTTTATTCAGCGCCTAATGTGCTTATTTCAGATAGGCTATCGATTGATAAACAAGACGAATTAAAGAAACAGCAGGAATTTAAAGAAAATATCGTAAAACATCTCGTTCAAGGAGATGAAGAATCATTACAAATGATTGATCTATTCTTTCAAGATTTTACGGAGAAAACAAAATTTATATCACCACAGGTGGTCAAAAAATACACATTTGATTTAATGTCTTATATCCATTATTCATTAAAATCAGATGATCATCTGTCCCAGTATACAGCAGCTGTAGAAAGAATCGTTTATAGCTCTGATAGTCATCAGATGAAAACGATTTTGCAGGAGTATTGCAATGAATTAATTTCTTCTATTAATAATCAAGTGAATTTGCGTAGTCCAATTGTCCAAAATGTTCTAGGGTTTATACATGCTCACTATGATGAAGGGCTATCATTAAAAACATTGGGTCAACAGTTTCATGTAAATGCGATCTATCTAGGTCAATTATTTCAAAAAGAAATAGGGGTTGTCTTCTCAGAATATCTTAATCGCTACCGATTGGAAAAAGCTAAGGAATTACTTAAAACAACGCATTATCGTGCCGGTGAAATTGGAAAAAAAGTAGGTTATTCTGATACCGCTTACTTTTATAAACAGTTCAAGAAGAATATTGGAACGACACCTAGCGAATGGAGAAAAATTTGACAAACACTCCTATTCAAAAAGGAGTGTTTGTCATAGGATCAATAAGATCAAGGTGTCATCGTTTCGTTTGAAACAATGTGTTCCAGCATAGAGATTACTTGCGCAGCGTCAGCTTTATCGATATGCTTGTCAGATTGTTTTTTAACCCAATCTATTAAACTTTCAAGTGTTTTATATCCATTATTACGAGATTGCTCGGCTTGTTTTTCTTTGCCTTGTTTTGTGAATGCCTCTGCTTTTTTGAAATGTTTCTCAGCGTTTTCCAACTGAACAAGTAGTGCATTCCGAATGCCTGTTGGTTCGATCTTAGCCCGTTCCACTAATTCTTTTACATTTTTGACCTTTGCTATAACGTTAATTTTTAATGACCCTACTTTCTTGTCTTTTGTCAAGGATTTGTAGGAAACCTGATGTGTACCAAGTATTGTTGTATCTACTGTTTTCGTTCTCTCATTTGATGGATTAGTCACTTGGGCTAACAAATTCAAATCAGATACTTGTTTGTTTATATCAAAATCGTCTGCAAGAAATTTTTTATCAGCTAGGGTCAAATAATTGTTTCCCCGGACCGTTACAATAGGCAGAATGGTTAATGGATCAAACTCACCATTGTTGCTATTCACTTCTAAACTGATCGTGTTGTTCTCAAAATCCCCAATATAGACAATAGGTCTTTGATTACTATAATCAACATGACCAATCATATCGGCTAATGTCCGTTCTGGAGTACCTTCTGTCATATCAAACTTAGCATTTGATAGATCAAGGGATATAAGCTTAGAAAGATCAGATAAATGGTTATATGTTAACTTTTCAATAGCAGTATCGCTGAACGATGCCGCCTGAAGGTTTGTTAACCCCGAAACGATAACCTCTTTCAATTTCAAATTACTTGAAAACGTACCTTTTTTAATCGTTGTTAACCTTGTACTATTTGTAAGGTCGATACTACTTATATTCGTCAGCAAGGAAATACCAGTTAGATCACTTACATTTGAATTGGATAAATCCAATTTACCGGTAAAATTAAATAGATCTTTTGTAGTATCGCCAACTTGTTTTTGTATGGCTGCAAGCAGTGCTGTATCAGGAATCATAGTGGAATCAATTTTCTTAGGCTCTCCATAAAAGTATGTTGCAGGCTCAGACTTATTCCCACTATAGTCTTCAAGAACGATTGTGACTATGCCTGATGCCGATGGAAGCTTAATATTTTTTGATGGTGTACTTGAATTCAAATAACTTTTTCCTCTAGTTCCGTATAGAGTATTGGTTGTATATTCATTTTGGAAGGTTAATGGTTTCCCATCCACATATGCATAGATTCGCCACCAATCCTCTTGTCTTGGAGCGTCGAGACTCATATAGTAAGTTGTTCCACTCTTGGCAACATCTATTTCACCATTATATGGTTCAATATATACATCCTTGAGTTTGCCCGTGTAAAGAATAGGTTCTCCTTGCTTGTTATCGGTACCGACTACAGATAGAGCTAGAGTATATTCCGAACCATCTGCCATAGGAACAATGATTTGAGTTGAGGTAGTTCCCTTTTTAACAGTCTTTTTAAACTTTTCCTTATTGGTACTATTATTAAATGAAACCTCGATGTTGATGCTAGAATAATCAATATCAGGGTTTTTCCAGCTAATATCTAGTGTGCCTGCATTTGCTGATTGCAAAAGATTCCCGCTTGGAGTCAAAGCTTCTTTTACAGTTAGATTACGAACCTTTGTCGAAAAGTCATAGCTTGTTGTTGCAGGTAAGCTCTCAGTTTTGTCTGGACCAACAGCCTTTAGCTCAAGGTTTACGATATCTTTTTCACCATATAATGATTTGATATAAAAGGTATTTCCATATGTCCCGCCAAGATAAACTCTTTTACCATTAGACAGGTTGGCGTACAAGTTATATAGTTTTACTTTACTGTAGTCCTCAATATCCCAGGTAACGATCATTTCATTCGTATCAAATGCTTTTTTCACTGTAAAACCTGTTGGAATATCAGGTGTAGCAACTGATCCATTTGTCATTTTGATTTCTCCAATGTTTATTTGGTATTTTTCAATGACAGAACCTTCTTCTACTCCAAATGATAAGCCTAGTGCTGCAACTTCCTTCCCTTTAAACTTGCTTAAATCAAACTCTTTAGTGACCCAAGACTCTGATTTCTTATTCGCATCTGGGACACTAATATATTCAATCTTATTAGGTTCGTCCTTGAAGATTAAACCTAATTTCATTTCAGAATGATCCGTTTGAGAAGGTTTATTGTAAGTAATTGATAATTTGCTGTTTGCAGCTATATCTAAATTCGTTTTATATAAATGTAAGAAGTTATCAGCATCAAGCTTCCCAGTTACAACAAGAGAACTTCCTCCATCATAAGCACCTACTTTAGTATAGTCGTAGGCTTTTGTATTGTATTTTTTACCATAATCAAAGTCTACTGAAAGTTTGTTCTTACTCGTTGTATCTATCCACCATTGCCATGTTGGAAGAATATCTTGCAGGTTTATATTTGACCATTGATGATCATTTGCTACCTCACCTTTTTGATAATACTCCATACCATGTCCTGTATTAAAGTTTGTAAAGAATGTTGAACCGTTGATGACAGATCGTTCGCTTGCGAAATGAGCTACTCCAACCCATCCACTCGCATCCTTAGCATCAACATCAGGTCTCGAATATCCAGGTTTTTTTCCTGTATTTGTCGGATCCATTAAAACGCCTGAATAGTACATTCTTTCCCGTTCTGCAATCATCCATTGATTTTCAGCTTCTTCTGCTTTCCGTTCAAGATGAAGCTGGATAAAGTCACTTGGAGTGAACAAAGCTACGCTTCCTCTTAGATTCCCGGTTTGATCAAGTAAATTTTCAACGCCACTTGCAGATCCATGTGAACCGCTCAACTCTCCTTGGGCAGCTTCAACTCCGAAGAATACTTGTTTAAAAGGGTCAATTCCCTTCTTAGCAGCATGTTCTAAAGACGTCTCAATCCGGTTTGATCTAAACCAATCGTAATTAACAAAAAGAGAGCTGTTTACGGTACCATATTGGTTATCCTTAATCCAATGGCTGTTATTTTCATTTAGCTGATTTTGATATTGTAAATTTCCATTTGGTAGAATGGAGTCATACCATTGAATATAAAGACCATTTTCAATTAGATATTTTGTAAACTGCTTATAGATCGGGACATCAGCAGTAGGAACTGTCTCTTCTAAATTAATGAAGAAACCATCAAAGCCGTAGTATTTTGCAAATTCATTTAGTTTCTTCCCAATTGGAAAATCGCCATTCTTGTCCTGAACAATCATTTGTTTAGGAGCTTGCCCGGCACGAGGCAGGAATACACAACCAAGAGATTTAACACCATTTTTATGTGCTGCATTGGTATAGGCAGGGTTAGGTACATTGATAATACCGAATTCAAAAAATCGCGTCTGCCAAGGACCTTCAGGATCATAGAGACTCTTCGGTACATCTTTCGTCACTACTCCATGCCATGAAGCATAATAGTCTGTGTATTGCCAAAAATTGAATTGATATTGGCTGAAATCGTTGTTATATGGTAATCCTTCAAAGAACGAGTTCCCGTAGTCTCCACCCATAACTAACATTTCTGCCTCTGATTTAAGATTTGGTTTTGCCTGTGTGGCTGTTAATGGTTCATTTCGCTCTTGTAGAGGAACATTGGCACGCATTAACTCTGCATATGGATCTGTTTCAGGAGACCAATTCTCAAGATCATAAATACGTTGACCAACCATACGAGGTTGATTGTCTCCTACTGCAGCATCACCTTTATATGGCCAAGTATCAGCTAATACAGTACTTGCACCAATAAATGCTGTGTGAACCAACATTAGGATCGTTACAAACAATACTATTGTCCTTTTTACTTGTCGTTTTTTATAGAGGTTGTCCACTATACATATACCCCGCTTTCCTTTTGTAGATGCTTTTTGCTTTTTTCTTATCTCGCAATGGGATATTTGATAAATAGCCACCTCCTTTATATCAAGTAATAAATTTTTGAAATAAAATCATATCAGGCTTAAAATTGATGTAAGCCCTTTCATCCATAATATCAGCAATTTAATTTTTACAATATTGGAAATATTACAGGTTTGTTGGATTTACTATAGATTTATATTTAAACCTCCTTACTTTGGGACTTTTAACATAATATTTTTAAAAATAGAACAGTAAACCTAAATTTTGTTAACTATTATGAAAAGCCAACTTTTTTTAAAATGAAAGTATAGTACCTGGAATCTGGTTTGAATTAGGTTACTCCGCTACAGCAAAAAAAATAGAGAGAGGTGCTCATGAATGGAGAATGAGAAGAATAGGACTAAACTTAGGTATCGTTTTCCCAGTAATTTTTGGTGGGGAAGTGCGGCGTCAGGCCCACAAACTGAAGGGGCAGCATTTACGGATGGAAGAAAATCAAGCATTTGGGATTATTGGTACAGCAACGAGCCGGAATGTTTCCACAATAGCGTCGGTCCTGAACATACATCGAATTTCTATCACCAATATAAAGAAGATATTCAATTGATGAAAGAAACAGGGCATACTTCTTTCCGTACCTCGATTCAGTGGTCACGGTTGATACCGGACGGAGTAGGGGAGGTAAATCAGAAAGCGGTTACTTTTTATAATCATGTAATTGATGAACTAATCGCGAATGATATTGAGCCATTTATCAATCTTTATCATTTTGATATGCCGATGTGTATGCAAGAAAAAGGCGGTTGGGAAAGCCGGGAGGTCGTAGAGGCATATGTGAACTATGCTGAACACTGTTTTCGTTTATTTGGCGATCGTGTCAAGTATTGGTTTACTTTTAATGAACCGATTGTCCCGGTTGAGGCTGGTTATTTATATGATTTGCATTATCCTAATGTAGTAGATTTCAAGCGAGCGGCACAGGTTGCCCATCATACCATTGTTGCCCATTCATTTGCAGTAGAGGCTTTTAAAAAAATAAATGCAGCAGGAAAGATCGGCATTATCCTCAACTTAACACCATCATACCCAAGGAGCGAGGACACGGCAGATGTAAAAGCTGCCCATATTGCGGATTCATTTTTTAACCGCAGCTTCCTTGACCCGGTCACAAAAGGTGAGTATCCAGAGGAATTGGTTCAAATTTTAAGAGATAGAGATTTACTGCCAGTAGTGGAGGCCACTGATTTAGAAGTAATAAAAAACAATCCAATTGATATTTTAGGAGTGAACTACTACCAGCCCCGCCGTGTGAAAACAAAGGAAGAGCCAGTACCTAAAGAGGCTCCGTTTATGCCGGAACATCTATTTGATCCTTATATCAAGCCAGATCGTAAAATAAATCCACATCGCGGATGGGAGATTTGTGAGGAAGTTATTTATGACATTATGATGGATATTCGTGATCATTATGGCAATATCCCATTCTTTATTTCAGAAAATGGAATGGGGGTTGAAGGTGAAGCAAAATTCCGAAATGAAGAAAGTTATATTGAGGATGATTATCGGATTGAGTTTATTCAAGAACATTTGAAATGGGTGCATAAAGGTATACAAGAAGGAGCGAATTGCCTTGGCTATCATCTTTGGACATTCATGGATAACTGGTCATGGACAAACGCCTATAAGAACCGATATGGATTAGTAGAAGTAGACATAACGAACAATTTTAAACGAACGATAAAAAAATCGGGCAGATGGTATAAGCAGTTGTCTGAAAATAACGGTTTCTAATATACGAGGAGGGGATGGCCATGAAGACTTACATGGTTTTTGATATAGGAGGTACGTATATTAAGTATGCAGTAATGAATGATCAAGCGCTGAAACTAGAAAGCGGGAAGATTCCAACTCCTAAAGAAGGATTAGACGTATTTTTGCAAAATATCACTGAAATTGTAACGCGATATGCAAAAGTATTTGATATTCAAGGAATCGCTTTAAGTTCACCGGGTGCTGTAGATGTGAAAAGTGGCTTTATTGGCGGAGCAAGCGCGATTCCATATATCCATGGAGTGTGCATGACAGATCTGTTAAAGGAACGAACAGGTCTGGAAGTATCCATTGAAAATGATGCGAACTGTGCAGCACTGGCAGAAGGTTGGAAGGGGGTAGCTAAAGAAACGGATTACTATATTTGTGTAGTCATCGGTACGGGAATTGGCGGAAGTATCGTGATGAATCAAACCATTTTACGTGGAGCTACACTTCATGGCGGAGAGTTTGGTTATATGATAATGGGAAACCCAGCTAAAGATCCTTTGCAATCTACATGGAGCAAATTGGCATCGACAAATTCTTTAGTTGAAGAAGTTGAAGCAAGAAAATCACTTGCAAAAGGAACATTGGATGGGGAAGAAGTATTCCGATTAGCTGAAGATGGTGATCCAATAGCCAAAGAATGCATTGTTCATTTATATAAAAAGCTAGCAGTAGGCATTTATAATTTGAAATACGCTCTCGATCCGCAAAAAATTCTGATAGGCGGGGGAATTAGCAAACGGAAAGAAGTAATAGAAGGAATCAATCATGAATTAAAGCAATTGAAGGATGAAATCTCTACTCTAGATATTTCGGTTGAAGCCTGTCAATTTGATAATGATGCAAACTTAATTGGAGCTTTATTTCACTTCTTGAAGAGGGACGCGGGGTCAGGTCCCGCGTCCCACGTATAGACAAAAAAAGCCAACATTTAATTTGTTGGCTTTGTTCTATTCTACAATTATTATGAATAGTCCCCCATAAACCTTCATATATTATAGTTTGTCTTGGCCTGGGACAATGGACCCGGCCCTGTGTCCCAAAAGGTAACTTAAAATAGATGGTACTCTTTTTTTCCAGGCTTTTTCGTTATGAATCGCATCTTCAGCTATTACAAATTTACTATTCTTCACTTTATTCTTTAGTATTCTATATACAGATTTACTGGATTCGACATATTTTTGACTATCAATACTTCCAGTAGATTCTTTTGTTCCGATGTCTAAATAAAATTTCTCGATACTAGACAAATCACTATTTTTAATAAAATCCTCAATTTCGTTTTGATTAAACCAAAAAGCAGATGAGACTGCGGCTATTTTTCTAAAAATAGATGGATATGCACATGCAGCATAAGTAGAGATTAGACCACCCATTGAACTTCCTGCCATAGACGTATCATCCGGATTTGTTCTGTATTTATGGTCAATCATAGGTTTTAATGTATGAACGATAAAGTCAATATATTCCTTGCCTTCTCCACCGATTTCTTTATCCTCAGTTGAAAAGATTTCACTCATAGCGGAACTTTTCCAAGGAGAATACTCATCTAAACGTTTGTAGCCTTCACTACTGCAATCTATGCCAACAACAATTAATTCAATCCTACTCTCTTGCAGGTATTCCGAAATACCCCAAGATATCCCGTAACTAGCATCTTCATCTTTAAATAAATTTTGCCCATCATGCATATATAAAACGGGATAGATTTTATCAGAATCTGCATGATAATTAGTTGGTAAATGAACCCTCACGGTCCGTTTTCTATCAAACGGTGTTATGACTACTTCAAAATGTTCAATCATTAACATTCTCCCTTATTTATTTTTTTATTATTCAGGAAATTATAAAGTATTAACATTGAGGATAACTTTCTGAAAAGCGAGGTTTACGTCTAGCTCCAGCGCCTATCGGCTAGCGGATTTCTCCGTCTTCTCACTACGATAAGTCAACATCGACTCGTCCCTCGCTGTGTCTCCTTTATCTCAGTCGAAGACTACGAAATCCGTACGCCGATTAGCAAGGCGCTTGCGCTTTTGTTCTTATCATATCATCTGGAAAAGAAAAATAAAGAAAAAGTGGGACGCAGGTCCCATGTCCCAGGTATAGACAAAAAAAGCAAACATTTGATTGTTAGTTTATTTTCTACTCTAAGATTATTATGAATGGCTCCCTCGAACCTTCACTCATTATAGTTTGTCTCGTTTTGGGACAATGGACCAGACCCCGCGTCCCACGAGATGATAAATGTGGACTTGAAATTTATTGACTAATAATTCGCATGATTAGTATAATGAAAGCGTAATAATAGAAAACGTTTACTTTATAATTTTAAAGATATTGGTGGATTGGGAAAAATGAACCCTACAATAAAGGATGTTGCAAAAAGGGCAAATGTTTCGATTGCAACTGTTTCAAGAATATTAAATGACAAACCAGGTTTTTCAGAAAAAACAAAAAGAAAAGTATTAAAAACAATTGAAGAATTAGGATACTACCCTAATGCCATCGCAAGAGGGTTAGTGAATAAAAAAACACAAACAATCGGGGTGCTGATTCCAACCGTATCAAATCTGTTTTCTTCAGAAATTTTAAATGGTATTGAAGATTACGCCAATGAAGAAGGTGTTAGTGTTATTGTTTGTAATACTGCAAGTGACGGAATGAAAACGATAAACTATCTAGAGGTACTTGCTGAAAAGCAGGTTGATGGGCTTATCATTGTAAGTGAGTCTATTAAAGAAGGCTTTTACAAGGCGATAACTGAAATGGGTGTACCGGTCGTTTTAGTTTCAACGATTTCGTTTCAATACCCCATTCCGTATGTAAAAGTAGATGATAAACATGCTGCTTTCAGTGCTACAAATTATTTAATTAAAAAAGGTCACACTAAAATCGCTATGATTACTGGGAATAAAAATGATCCTATAGCAGGGATACCAAGAATTGAAGGGTATAAATCCGCGCTTGTTTCAAACGGAATTCCAGTACAGGAGGATTATATTTTCTATTCGGATGGATTTGCCCATCAATATGGAATTGAAGGTATGGAAGAACTTTTGAGAAGAAAGCTGGACTTTACGGCTGTTTTTGCAAGCAGTGATGAGCTTGCAGTCGCCGCTATGTCTGTTGCTTATAAAAACGGAATAAAGATCCCAGATGAATTATCCATTATCGGATATGATAATACGAAGCTAGCAGAAATGATTATTCCATCTTTAACAACCGTTTCTCAGCCTCTTTATGATATGGGATTAAAAGCAGCTACAATGTTGTTTTCGATAAAAGAAAAAGAGGATATGATTGAAAGTCGTATTATGCCACATGAAATTATCGAAAGAGAAACTGTGAAAACTATTTGATAGTTTCTTTTTATTCTAAAACGTAAACGTTTACGTTATAAAAGCTGTGTGAGGTTAAAATAAGCATTCCATTTTAACACATACAAAATATTAAGGAGTGGAGTAATTGTTTAAAGAAGCTATCTATCACCGTCCGAAAAATAATTATGCTTACGCCTATGATAAAGAGACGTTGCATATTCGCATCCAAACAAAAAAAGACGATGTCCAAAAAATTACATCGCATTATAAAGATCCTTTTGCATGGAATGGCATCGGACTTGAGCATACAACAAAACCAATGAAAAAGGTTGGTTCGGGGGATTTATTCGATTTTTGGCAGGTTGAGATCAAGCCGCCTAATAGAAGAATTGAATACAGTTTTGAATTGTTTGATGGAAATGAGACAGTTTTCTTTAGTGAACGAGGATTTTTTCGAACCTATAAAGAAATGAAAAATCCATTTAAGTTTCCGTTCTTAAACGGCATAGACGTCTTTGCTGCTCCAGCATGGGTAAAAGAAACAGTTTGGTATCAAATCTTCCCTGAACGGTTTGCAAATGGGAATCAAACAATTGATCCGGAAAAGGTGTTGGCGTGGGGAAGTTCAGAACCGGAACCAGACAATTTTTTTGGTGGTGACCTAGAGGGTGTTATCCAGCATTTAGATCATATTGCGGAGCTCGGAGCTACTGGAATCTATTTTACACCACTCTTTGAGGCAACAACCAATCATAAGTATGATACCGTGGATTATATGAAAATTGACCCGCATTTTGGAAACAAAGAAACTCTAAAACGGTTAGTACAGGAAGCACATAAACGGAATATACGCGTTATGCTAGATGCTGTATTCAATCATTGCGGTTATTATTTTGCTCCATTCCAGGACGTTTTGAAAAATGGTGAACAGTCCCGTTATAAGGATTGGTTTCATATTAAAGAATTTCCAGTGGAAATAAAGCCTGTACCAAATTATGATACCTTTGCTTTTACGCATATGATGCCAAAATTCAACACAGAAAACCCCGAAGTGAAGGAATATTTATTAAATGTAGCTCGCTTCTGGATTGAAGAATGTGATATTGATGGTTGGAGACTAGATGTCGCAAATGAAGTAGACCATGCGTTTTGGAGAGATTTCCGAAAAGTGGTTAAGGGTGCAAAACCAGATGCCTATATCCTAGGTGAAATATGGCATGATAGTATGCCGTGGCTCTTAGGGGACCAATTCGATGCTGTAATGAACTATCCTTTTACAAATTTGGTTATGGATTATCTTGCAAAGAATGTAATTACTCTTTCCGAATTTAAAAATGGTTTACAAGAATTGTTATTTGACTATCCAAAGTATGTGCATGAGGTGGCCTTCAATTTATTAGGCAGCCACGATACAGCACGAATTTTACATGAATGTAAAGAAGACAAAGACAAAATGAAGCTCCTATTCCTATTTCAATTAGCGTTTTCGGGAAGTCCTTGTATCTATTACGGAGACGAAATTGGAATGTCGGGAGAGAATGATCCGGGATGCCGGTCATGTATGATTTGGGAGGAAAAAAATCAGGATCGTGAGTTATTCCATTTTGTAAAAACACTTGTCGGGCTGCGGAAAAACTATAAATCTCTTGCATTGGGAGACATCGTTTTTCAAGACCGTGATGATTGCCTAGTATTTGAAAAGCACTATGAAGATGAAATTGTTTATGTTGTTATCAATAATAGTGATTCACCGGGTACCTTTGCATTTGATCATCGAGATTTATCGTGCTTATTAAATAACGGAAAAGTCATCGATGAAACTTCTATATTTCTACCAAGCAAAGGATATGCGGTTTTTACAAAATAACTTTTTGAAAGATTTAGTTCAGACGTGAGATTTTATTGGGGTTTTGAAGGTAAATTTTTTAGGCTCTTTTCTAATACTTTGTTGCTATCTAACAAAGTAAAAATCTAGTAGGATTTTTACTGTTAATCTTGCACTTATATAAAAAGTATGGGGTGAAGAAAAGAGCACGAGACCAATTTAATTAAGTGTTGGAGATGTTTACGAAAAGCAACAATCTTTACGAAAACAGCCATTTTTTAAAGCGAAAGGAGTTTATTAATGAAGGGAACATGGTGGAAGGAAGCGGTTGTTTATCAAGTTTATCCTAGAAGCTTTATGGATTCGAATGGTGATGGAATTGGCGATTTGAAGGGGATTACTCAAAAACTAGATTACCTACAGGAATTAGGAATTGATGTTATTTGGATTTGTCCAATGTATAAATCACCAAATGATGATAATGGCTATGATATCTCTGATTACCAAGATATTATGGATGAATTTGGATCGATGGAAGATTTTGATGAGCTATTAAATGAAGTACATAAAAGAGATATGAAATTAATATTAGATTTAGTCATTAATCATACCTCTGATGAGCATGCATGGTTTATCGAATCCCGGTCATCTAAAAATAATCCGAAACGGGATTGGTATATTTGGAGAGATGGTAAGAATGGTAAGGAGCCGAATAACTGGGAATCTATTTTTGGAGGTCCTGCATGGAAATATGATGAGAAAACAGACCAATATTTCATGCATATCTTCTCCACTAAACAGCCGGATTTAAATTGGGAAAATCCAGAGGTTCGCGAGGCTCTATATTCCACGGTCAATTGGTGGCTGGATAAAGGAATAGATGGCTTCCGGGTGGATGCGATATCCCATATTAAGAAGCGCAAAGGATTTCCAGATATGCCGAATCCCGAGGGGAAAGAAGTCGTACCATGCTTTGAAAACATGATGAATGTAGAGGGAATCGACAAGTTTTTGACTGAATTCAAAAATAAGACTCTTGCAAAATACGATATTATGACCGTTGGTGAGGCAAATGGGGTTAGTTTAAAAGATGCTGATAAATGGGTAGGCGAAGAAAACGGTTATTTTAATATGATCTTTCAATTTGAGCATCTTGGACTGTGGAATAAAGGCACGGATGGCGGATTAAATATTCATGCGTTGAAGGAAACATTAACAAAATGGCAAAATGGTTTGGAAGGTAGAGGCTGGAATGCATTATTTTTAGAAAATCATGATCAACCTCGAAGTGTTTCTACATGGGGGAACGAGAATTTCTGGAAGGAAAGTGCGACTTCTTTAGCAGCAATGTACTTTCTTATGAAGGGTACTCCTTATATTTATCAAGGGCAGGAGATTGGAATGACAAATGTCCAGTTTCCATCTATAGATGATTATAATGATGTCGGTATGATTAATTTTTATAATATCGAAACGAAAAAAGGTAGAGATCCACAAGAAATTCTTGAAATTATCTGGAAGAATGGTCGTGATAATTCCAGAACACCGATGCAATGGGATGCATCAAAAAATGGTGGGTTTTCGAAAAGTGATTCAACCTGGTTTGGAGTTAACCCGAATTATGAGACGATAAATGTTAAGTCACAATTGGAGGATCCAAGTTCTATTTACCATTTCTACAAATCTTTAATAGAGTTACGTAAACGTTTTAAAACACTTGTTTACGGGAAGTATGATTTGCAGGATAAAGATCATGAACAAGTTTATGCCTATACGAGAACATTGGGAGACGAGGTTTTTCTTGTTTTAGCCAATCTCACTAGTGAGCAAGCTTTAATTGAAATGCCATCTACCCTAATAGGGAAAAAATACGAATTAAAATTAGGAAATTATGAAAGTAAAGAAGAATGGTCTAATCATTTAAAACCTTATGAAGCGAGAATTTACCGTTTCTATTGATTATTTAAGTTTGCCGGGTAATAATATTCGGCATATAAAATATGAAAACGATTACTAAATAGAATTTACAAAATGAATAAAAAAATAGAAACTTTTAAAAAATATATTCCAATAGATGGACATACTATGTATAATGAGAAATACATAGAGTAAACGTTTTCTAAAGTTACTCGATTTTAAAAAGTATTTATTAGAAATCTTTAACTGTAGTAGTTTAATAGTCTAGGAAATATTTTTTTAGATAGTATAGTAAACGTTTTCTCAAACAATAAATGCATTATTTATTTTAAATTAAGGGGGAAATGGAATGGTTATGAAAAAGGTCTTATCTGTATTAACGACTGGTGTACTAATGGCGGGATTAATGGCAGGTTGTTCGAAGCCTGGTGAAAGCGCTGGCACAACCAAAAAAGATCCTGCGAAAGCCAATACAGAGGCAGTAGAAGCCATTCAACCTGAAGAAGGTGCAAAACTTCTTCTTTGGGATAATGGTGGTTCTGAAGGTAAATGGGCAAAAGCAGTTGCAAAAGAATTTACAGCCAAATATAACGTTCCCGTAAAAGTAGCAGAAGTGAGTCACACAGATGCTGCTGCTAAATTAAAAACGGATGGTCCTGCTGGACTTGGTGCAGATGTATTTGATTCAGCTCATGACCATTTAGGGGAATTAGTAACTGCGGGTCTAGTTCGTACAAATTATTTCGCTCCTGAATATAAAGGGAAATATTTAGACCAAGCATTGGAAGCTTCTTCATACATAAATCCTGATACAGATAAAAAAGAATTATATGGTTTCCCAATAGCTGTTGAAACATATGCATTATTTTACAATAAGAAATTAGTTCAAGAACCAGCAACTACTTGGGATGATCTACTAACTCAATCTAAAAAAATTACAGATAAAAAACAAAATAAATTTGGCATCATGTTTGAGCCTAGTAACTATTATTTCTTACATGCCTTTGTTGGTGGATATGGCGGTTATGAGTTTGGGGATAATGGTACAAACGCAAAAGATATTGGCTTGAATAATGATGGCGCTGTTAAAGCAGGAGAATTCGTTAAGAAAATTCATGATGAAGTTCTGCCGCTTAAAGCTGAGGATATTACAGGAGATGCAATTGGTTCATTATTTAATGAAAACAAGTTGGCGTATAAAATTACAGGACCTTGGGATGTAGAAGGTTTGAAAAAAGCGAAAGTTGATTTTGGTGTAGTTCCACTTCCTAAGTTAGACAACGGGGAACCTCCTAAAAGCTTCATGGGAGTTAAATCTTATTATGTAAGTGCCTATACGAAATATCCTAAAGCAGCTACACTTCTTGCTCAATTTGCATCTAGTAAAGAAATGGAACAAAAGCGTTTTGAAATGACTGGACAGTTACCAGCTGAAAATACTGTATTAGATAGTGATGTAATTAAGAATGACTCAATTTTATCCGCTTTCTTAGAACAAGTAAAAGTTGCGACTCCAATGCCTTCCATTCCTGAAATGCAGTCTGTTTGGGCAGCAATGGGTACTGCATTCACAACCATTTGGAATAAAGGTGCAGATGTGAAGCAAACATTGGATAATGCTGTTAAACAAATCCAAGATGGTATTTCATCAACACAAAAGTAATCTTTGATCGTTCATTTGAGCTGTTACTCATTCGGGGTAATGGCTCATGTTTTAATAGGTTTACTCCATTTGATTATTTTTGAAAGGAAGGTTAAGAAATGAGGACGAGTTTAAATAATGATCCAATTGTAGTAAAAACTACGTCTTATGGAAAAAAAGCAGCCCTCCTTGGGATCATCCCAGGATTGGGTCAAATCTATAATCGTCAATTTATAAAGGGTGGCTTTTTCTTTGGCATCATGGCATATCTCGTTATTTTCTGGAGGGTCCCTTTTCAATATGCAATGTGGGGTCTTTCTACATTAGGGGAAACACCTCAGCGTATAGAAGGATTCGACACGATAAAAGGTGATCATTCTATTTTCTTAATGATTGATGGGATAATCTACTTAATTTCTTTTCTACTATTATTGTGGGTTTATTATTTAACCATTCGTGATGCCTATAAAGTTGGAAATAACCGTGAACTTGGGATTCAGCCAAATTCCTTTAAAAAAACCTTATTAAATATTTGGGAAAATGGTTTCCCTTACATTCTTTTAACACCATCCATTTTGTTTACGGCCTTTTTAACCATATTGCCTTTGTTATTTGGGATTTTAATCGCGTTTACGAATTATTCAAGTCCTAATCATATCCCCCCGAGAAGCCTTGTTGACTGGGTGGGCTTTGATTCATTTATCGGCTTATTTAAGCTTAAATCATGGTCTCAAACCTTTTACAGTGTTTTTTCTTGGACAGTGATTTGGGCGATTCTTTCAACAGCAACGACCTTCTTTTTGGGGTTAATATTTGCAGTGTTAATTAATAAAAAAGGAATTAAGTTTAAAAAAATATGGAGAAGTATTTTCATCCTTCCTTGGGCGATTCCTCAATTTATTAGTATTTTGATTTTCCGTATTATGTTTAATGGTCAATTTGGACCTATTAACAATGGAATTCGCGCAATTGGTGACATGCTGGCAAACACTCATATTCCGTTTCTCGTAGATCTTGCGCACTCGTCCTATTTTGTAAATGGGATTCCATGGTTATCTGATCCGTTTTGGGCCAAATTTTCTTTAGTTGCGGTTAATATGTGGTTTGGATTCCCCTATTGGATGATCTTAATGTCCGGGGTAATGACAAGTATCGATAAAGAAATGTATGAAGCGGCCGATGTAGACGGTGCAACAGCTTGGGAGAAGTTTAGGAAAATTACCTTGCCTATCGTTATGTTCTCAACGGCACCATTACTCATTATGAGCTTTGCTGGAAACTTTAATAACTTCAATATGATTTACTTATTTACAAAGGGTTCACCAGTTATTGATGGATCCACCGCCGGGTCAACCGATATTCTCATTTCTTGGATTTACAAATTAACACTAGACTTGGGCCAATACAATATGGCTTCGGTTGTTTCAATTCTTATATTCTTAGTAATTGCCGTCCTTTCCATTTGGAATTTTAGAAGAACAAAAGCCTTTAAAGAAGAGGATATGATGTCATGAGTATGAGAGCGTCCACTATATTTTGGAAAACGATTATTTATATATTTCTAATTCTGACAACTATTTCAATTTTATACCCTGTTGTTTGGGTTTTATTAAGTTCCTTTAATCCAGGAAATAACTTACAAGCATTATCATTTATACCAGATCATTTTTCTTTAAATCACTATAAATACTTGTTTAAGCAAACAAACTTTGGTACTTGGTATAAAAATACATTGTTTATAGCCTTTGTAAATATGATTCTTTCTACTATTCTAGTTGTAACAGCGGCATATGCATTTTCTCGTTTCCGTTTTCCGGGACGTAGACAAGGTTTGATGACAATGTTGGTATTACAAATGTTCCCAGGGTTTATGGGGATGATTGCGATCTATATATTACTGTTACAATTGGATTTACTTGATAACCTGTGGGGGTTAATCCTAGTATATGCAGGTGGTTCTATTCCTTTTAATGCATGGCTAGTAAAAGGATATTTTGACGGACTGCCAAAAAGTTTGGAAGAGGCTGCAAAGATGGATGGTGCAAGTCATCTAACCATTTTCTTTAAAGTAATGATGCCACTTTCTTATCCGATCCTTGTATTTGTTGCTGTGACGAATTTCATTGGCCCATGGATGGACTTTATCTTCGCCCGTCTTGTACTTCGTTCCACCGAAAACAAGACATTGGCAATTGGCCTATTTGAAATGGTAACTGGTAATACGAATACAAAATTTACAACTTTTGCGGCTGGGGCCGTACTAGTAGCAGTGCCAATCACCTTATTATTTATATTCCTGCAAAAATATCTGGTAGAAGGTTTACGAGCAGGAGCTAATAAAGGATAAGCTTTTTGATTTACTTAATTGTTTACTAGACAGGGCTAGTTGCTCTGTCTGATCCTATTAATAGATAGGGCGAATAAAATATTAGCCAAAATTCTTACTACATCAAGAGGAGTGTTATTTATGCTAAAGGTAACAGTTTGGAATGAAAATCGCCATGAAAAGAAAAATCCTGTAGTGGCAGGTATATATCCGAATGGAATTCATGGAGCTATTTCTGCTTTTCTTGAAAATGCGGGCTTAGATGTTAAAACCGCAACATTAGATGATCATGAACATGGATTAACAGATGATGTTTTAGCCAATACGGATGTACTTGTTTGGTGGGGCCATATGGCACATGATGAGGTTTCGGATGAAACGGTAAATAAAGTTGTAGCAAGGGTTTTAGATGGTATGGGGTTAATTGTTCTACATTCCGGACATTTCTCAAAGGTATTCAAAAAATTAATGGGAACTTCCTGTGATTTAAAATGGCGTGAAGCAGACGATCGTGAAAGACTTTGGGTTGTCGATCCAAGCCATCCAATTGTTGCGGGATTAAATGAATATATTGAATTAGATAAAGAAGAAATGTACGGTGAGCATTTTGATATTCCTGCACCAGATGAACTAATACTTTTAAGCTGGTTTGAAGGCGGGGAAGTGTTCCGAAGTGGATGTACCTATCGACGCGGAAACGGAAAGATTTTTTACTTCAGACCAGGGCATGAAACATATCCTACTTATCATAATGAAGAAATCCAAAGAGTGATTACAAATGCGGTTAAGTGGGCAGCACCTACAGACCATGCAAGACCTGTATACGGAAATGCTAAGCCATTAGAGGAAATTTCAAAAAAATAGTAAGGGGGTTTTTCGTCCTTTTTAGGATTATAAAAGGACTAACACTCCCTATTGTTCCGATATAAAACAAATCCTATTTTATAAGGAGGAATACCAGATGACAAAGATAAAGATTGGCGTTATCGGCTGTGGAAGTATCGCTGCGCATCGGCATTTACCGGAATATGCAGCAAACAAGAATGTAGAGATTGTCGCGGTATGCGATATAGTAGAAGAAAGAGCAAAGGCACAAGCGGAAAAATACGATACAAAATTTTACACAAAGTATGAGGACCTGTTGGCAGATAATGAAGTTGAAGCTGTCAGTATATGTACACCAAACTACCTTCATGCACCTATTTCTATAGCAGCTCTTAACGCTGAAAAGCATGTGCTTTGTGAAAAGCCGATGGCCACATCTTTAGAGGAAGCAAACGCGATGATTGAGGCAGCTGAGAAGAATGGAAAAAAATTAATGATTGCCCATAATCAACGCTTTGTGAGTTCACATGTCAAAGCACGCGAATTCATTGAATCAGGGAAACTAGGAAAAATCTACAGCTTTCGTACAGCATTTGGCCATGGTGGTCCTGAAGGGTGGAGCGTGGATGGTTCAAATAGCTGGTTTTTCAAGAAGGAAGAAGCGTTTATTGGGTCAATGGGCGACCTTGGTGTTCATAAGACCGATTTAATCCGTTATATATTAAATGAGGAAATCGTAGAGGTTGCAGCTTTTGTGGATACATTGGCAAAAGAAAATTCTACTGTTGATGACAATGCTGTTTGTATTTTAAAAACAGAAAGCGGGATTATCGGAACGCTTGCTGCAAGCTGGTCATATGTATCAAAAGAAGATAATTCAACCGTTATCTACGGGGAAAATGCTATTTTACGTTTAGAAGAAGATCCAGATTATTCACTAGTGATTCAACATAAAAATGGGGAAGTAGAAAAGTTTGAATTAGGAAAAATTCAATCGAATGATGATGGCGGTCAAAGCCAATCACATGTGATTGAACAATTTATTCATAGTCTTGTCAATGACACGGATGTACCGATTAATGGATATGAAGGGATGAAATCTCTGAATGTTATCCTTGCAGCATTAGAATCAAGCGAGACTGGGAAAATTACAAAATTGAAATGAAAGGCAATAGAGAATTTGTAAATTGCTGAAGAAATAAGGAGAGCAAAGGCTAGTACATTTATATGAATCTAGCCTTTCCTTAGGATGAGGTGCTATATATGAGTAAATTACGTTTAGGTGTTATTGGTGCTGGAGGGATTGCCGTTGGACGTCATATCCCTGCTTTTCAAAGGCTGAAGGAAGATGTAACGATTATCGCAGTAAGTGATGTTAATGGGGAACGGGCAAAAAGCGTTGCAAAAGAATTTGGCATTCCGCATGCCTATGAAAATTATCATGATATGCTTCCAGAGGTCGATGCTGTTGTCATATGTACGCCAAATAAATTTCATTCAGAAATAACGGTCAAGGCGTTAGAGGCTGGCGTCCATGTACTTTGTGAAAAACCAATGGCTGTAACAGTTACAGAATGTCAAGCGATGATAGATGCTGCGAAGAAAGCGAACAAAGTTTTAAGCATCGGTTTTCACTACCGTTATATGAAAGAGTCGCAAGCGGCGAAAAAAGTGATAGATGCAAAGGAAATTGGAGAGCCATTAGTAGTTCGTGTTCAAGCATTACGAAGAAGAAAAGTACCTGGCTGGGGAGTTTTTACAAATAAAGATCTTCAAGGCGGCGGAAGTCTTATCGACTACGGATGTCATTTACTAGATCTATCCCTATGGTTAATGGGGAATCCAAAACCTGTTGAAGTAACTGGAACTACATATAATACGTTAAGTAAACAACCTGGACAGGTCAACGAATGGGGTAATTTCGATCATGAAACCTTTAATGTTGATGATCATGTTACAGGCTATATTCGTTTTGAGAATGGTGCATCGATGCTGCTTGAAGTTTCATGGGCAGCCAATATTGAAAGTGATAAGGAAAGTGTAAGTATTTCCGGTGACCGAGGCGGGCTTGAGGTATTTCCATTTAAGTTAAACTATGCGAAGCATGGCATGCTTTTTAATAGTGAAGCAACGTGGATTCCAAGTGAAGAAGATCCTGGTTATTTCCAGGCGAAGAATTTCGTAGATGCATGTATCAAAGGTACGGAACTAGTTGTAAAACCGGAAGAAGCCTTATTTGTATCGCAAATCATGGAAGCTTTATATAAAAGTAGTCAAGATAAAAAAAGCGTACAACTATAATGAATGGTGGGAATAACAGATGAAATTAGGAGTTTTTACAGTATTATTTTCTGACAAGTCTTTTACCGACATGCTTGATTATGTAAAAGATGCTGGTTTAACTGCTGTTGAAATTGGAACGGGCGGTTATCCAGGTGATGCACACTGTAAATTGGATGAGTTGCTGGAAAGTAAGGAAAAGAGGGATGCATTTTTACATGAAGTTACCTCAAGAGGTTTAGAAATAAGTGCTTTTAGTTGTCATGGAAATCCACTTTCTCCAGAACAGGAATTCGCGAAACAATGTCATGATGTTTTTGTGAAAACGGTAAAATTGGCTTCCTTAATGAATGTACCAGTTGTAAATTGCTTTTCTGGGACCCCTGGTGACCATGATGGAGCGAAGTATCCAAACTGGCCAGTAACACCATGGCCTAATGAATATGCGAATGTTTTAAATTGGCAATGGGAAGAAAAGTTGATTCCTTATTGGAAGGAATGGGGACAATTTGCGAAAGATCACAATGTAAAAATCGGTTTAGAACTTCACGGTGGTTTCTTAGTGCATACACCATATACTTTGCTAAAATTACGTGAAGCTACATGTGATGCAATTGGTGCCAACCTCGATCCAAGCCATCTTTGGTGGCAAGGTATTAATCCAGTGGGAGCGATCAAAATTCTTGCGAAGGAAAATGCCATCCATCATTTCCATGCGAAAGATACATACATTGATCAAGACAATGTAAATATGTATGGACTAACTGATATGCAGCCATACGGGGAAGTAAGAACAAGAGCATGGTCTTTCCGCTCTGTTGGCTGTGGACATGGTCTTCAAGAATGGTCAGACATGATGAGCGCTCTACGGACATATGGGTATGATTATGTAGTAAGTATTGAGCATGAAGATCCACTTATGTCCATTGACGAAGGCTTCCGACGCGCAGTGAAAAATCTGCAATCTGTACTTATTGAAGAAAAACCTGCAGATATGTGGTGGGCATAATGGTGGGACGCAGGGTCTGAATGGGACATAGGGGTCAGGTCCCGCGTCCCTATAAATCAAAAAATCCTCCATAAAAACTTGAAAAAACAGACCTTAATACTTCAAATAACATGTTAGCCATAATGGAGATGGAGATAAAGGTTAGAACATAGGTTAACAATGAACCGAAAATAACGTCTACTCCTTCTTGGTGATCTTTCTTATAGCTTGCTATAACAAGGGGAGGGATCATGAAAATTGAGCCGATAAATCCTAATAAAAGAAAGTAGAAGAAAAATTTAATTTTCAAGATGGACATAATCAAACTAATGGCGAGTAAAGAAACAAAAGGAATTAGTAATGACCCGAAGCGTGCGGTCACTTCCTTGTAGCTAACATTGATTCGACCAAGCTTGATAGATGCAAAGGTAAATGTGATAACTAAAAAAGTGAATATGATATACGCGAAAAAGGGCTTTATTACGATATCGGTAAAAGGTGGCTTAATCTCTACAGGTGTTCCAAAGAAATTAGATCCGTAGCTACTAAAATCTGCTAGTACACCTTTTAAAGCAAAATAAAATATGAGAGGTATCAATAAGCTAAATAAAATAATTGTCATAATACCGTTTATAAAATGTTCACTACCTACCGATTGACTGCTTGCATATGGCTTTTTTAACACTTGAATAAAATAGTTAAAATATTGGTTTGAAATCTTTTTAGTCGTCTCAAAATATTGAACCTTATCTGATGAAGAATGTGCTGATTCAACAGTTGCTGCAGTTTCGTCTTTTGTACTAGTGATTAATTTTGATCCGCAATTTTCGCAAAACCGCCCTCCTTCATTTTCGTGCTGACAAATTTGACATTTCATCCCCAAAACTCCTTTTTTGAATGTTTATGCTGTTTTCTTAAACCGAAAAACTTTATTAAAATACGATATTTACTTCCCTAAAAACAAAATAGTCAATTAATATAATAGTATTTTTATAAAATAAGCTCAATAAAAACACATTTTGAAAGCACAATTCCTTTTGTAAACAAGAAAGGAATATTAGATTCCATTATCCCAGCAAAATCGTAATAAACTCCCGAAAAAATCCATAACCATTCCCGCTTGTAAGTCATTTGAAAAATAAAAGATTTATTGAATAGCATTTTGCAAGACTTTTATGTAAAACAAATATTTGTAAATTGTAGAAAAGAGAAATTTATTGTTGAATTCCCATAACGAACGTAGAAAAAGCTACTTATGGGGCAAATGGACCTAATTACTGTTGATATATAATTTTTACTGAAGATAAAATTTAAAATCCTGTAGAAAAAATGAAAAACGTCGTAGAAAAAATTTAAAAATTCGTAGAAAAAAATAATATTTACGTAGAAAAACCAAATATAACGTTGATAAAAGGGGATTACGGTTGAAATTTGAAAAAGAGCACTCTAAAAAAATAATTATAGTATAAGATTTCAAAATGCCTTTTCTCTATTATTTGCACACATTATCAAAATGGAAAAATTTTTTAGTATTTTAGTGTTTGATAATGAATTTAATTAATTAAGGAACAGAATAGAGTTGAAGTGTTTCGCGATCTAATTTTTATTTTTTATCCGAATGACTGATCCGGGATTTTATTAGAACTAAATCATAATTATTAGAAAAACAAAAAAAGGCTGGAAGGCAATCACTACTAGTAATGATATACCAACCAAAACCTTACCGTGATTTCATTATAGCAGATTTTGTCGAATTATGTCGATAGTTAATTTTACTTATATTAATGGTTCATTAGAAATAAATCCTAGGTAAATACGAAAAAAGGCTGGAAGGTAATCATTACTAGTAATGACTTACCAACCAAAACCTTACCGTACGTATATTATATCGAATCATGTCGAATCATGTCGATAGATATTTTCGCTTATAATAATTGTTTATATTGGAAGAAGCTATGATAAATTGCTGGGGGACTTAGTACATAGCTGTAAAACAAAGATTGCGAAAACATAGAATACTAGACTTAGGAAATCCCCTAATAGGTAGTTAGTATAGTTTTTTCTGGAAGAAATAATAGTGATTGAAATAAACACAAATTACCAATATGATAGATTCATATAGGGAAAAATTTCTAAATCCTTATAAATTTTTTTAGGGGGTCAATTTTGTGAAGATTAAAAAACTAAGTAGTATAACAGCAGTGGTACTCATTTTCGCTTTGATTTTCGGATTCATTATTCCGCAAAAATTTTTAGCTGATACGTACCCGGTGACTTCTATTGATGAAGCCACAACAATTGCAACCGGGCAAAGTATTGAGGGATCTTTTGAAACCCCGGATGTTCGCTGGTATAAAATATCCCCAACGAACAATGATATAACCAATTTTTCGCATATGAAACTAGAGGTAAAAAGTAATCAGATGATCAATGTTTCTGTTTACTCTAGTAAAGAAAATGCGAAACAGGATAAAACGTTTGAACAATATATTGCAGGTACAAATATGGAACCACAATCACCTGATGCTACGATTAATTTCCCATATGCTTGGGATGGTCCTTACTATATTAAAGTAGAGTATTTTGGCGATGTAGATTATGAGGAATACCCGCCTGGCATTGATCTTCCCCCTGGAACAGAACTTCCATCTGAAGGGGGAGAACTAAGTAAAGCAACTTTTACACTATCAGCTAGCTCAGTAAAACTACCACCATCTACTGATTTTTCATCGGATATGAACTGCCCAGTAGAGTTTAGTGCGAGCGGGCAGAAGAGTGGGACAGAAATGCTGAAAACGATTCGTCTATTCCGTGATGGAATCCTGTCAAAAACAGACGAAGGACGGAAACTAACTTCCCTATATTACAAATCAGCTCCATTCCTTGTGTTAAAGCTAGCTTTAAGTAAAAGCACGAGGGAAGATGTTTATAAAAATCTACAAGTTTTACAACCTCTTATAACAGATTTGAATAAAAAAGGGGAAGGCAGCTCGAGAGTAATTAGCAAGGAAGAGCAAAAAGCAATTAATACTTTGTTTGATATCTCAATCGATGCCGTTCCATCGAAATTAAAAGCAGAAATGGAAAGTCTTGCTGACAAGGCAGAGCTATCAAGCCTTGCAGGTGAGCAAGTGACAAACATTGCAAAAAAAGTAGGAATCGCACTTCCATCATCTTTTGTACCAGGTGATAAATATATCATCAAGCTAAAACCTGGGAAAAAGTTAAGTGCTGTTCAGTCTAAAGCGAAGGGTAATCGAATTCTATCTTCTCTATCTTCAATAAAAACAGAAGATCCATTATTTGATGATATGTATGTATTACATATAAACAATGATGGTTTTGCAGGCATGAGTGCACAAGCTAAAACGTATTCAATGCAAGCAGCTGTTGCGCAAATCGAGAAGCTGTCCGAGGTGGAGTTTATCGAACCCGTTCAAACCTTTAAATCACTTTCAAACGACATTCAATCTCCTTACCAGTGGTCTCTGAAAAACAAAGGTGGAGATGACGGGAAGAAAGGTGCAGATATTCAAAACGATAAGCTGCAAGCTCTTGTTAAGAAACGCAATTTAAAAGACACGTTAATTGCAGTGGTTGACTCAGGTGTAGATAATACTCTTACGGATTTAAAAGATAGCGTGCGCATGGATATTGGGAAAAACTTTGTAGATAAGAGCGCAAGTCCAATGGATGATAACGGACATGGAACCCATGTTTCTGGCATCATCGCTGCAGCCGCTGATAATGGCTATTCAATGGAAGGGATTAACCAGCATGCGAAAATCATGCCTGTTAAAGTTTTAGATGCATCAGGTTCAGGTGATACTGAACAAATTGCTTACGGTATCAAGTATGCAGTGGATCATGGTGCAAAGGTGATCAACCTTAGCCTTGGAGGAAAATATAGCCGTGTGCTTGAATATGTTCTCCAATATGCTGCATCAAAAAATGTTGTTGTTGTAGCGGCAACCGGAAATGATGGACAACTTGGAATTTCTTACCCTGGATCTTCCAAATATGTGATCTCTGTAGGGGCTACGAACACGTTGGATATTGTATCCGACTATTCGAATTATGGAAAAGAAATTGATCTAGTTGCACCTGGAACAAATATTCCAAGTCTTGTTCCAGATGGAAATGTTACCTATATGAGTGGTACATCAATGGCTACACCGCACGTAGCTGCAGTAGCAGGATTACTTTTATCAAAGAACCCTAAGTTAAAAGTTAGTGATATTAGAAATATTCTGCATCAAACAGCAGATAATGTTGCATTTAAAGAGAAAGATAACAAAGGTGATTTTGGCGGAGGCGGAAGTATTATCGATCTGATTGGTGATGGAGGATCAGATGGCATTTATTTTGAAGATGTAATCAAGCTGCCAATTGGATCCGATCTAGTATCAGGCTACGGAAGGTTAAATGGCTTCAGTGCCTTCAGTATGGTTGATTTAAATGTAAAACTAAATGCTGTTCAAGATAATCAAAATAAGGTAACCGGAACAACGGTTAAAGGCGCAAAAGTTGAGGTTCGAAAAGGAACAAAAGTCATTGGCAAAGCAACAGCAGCTTCCAATGGAGCATTCAGCGTAAAGATACCAGTACAAAAGAGCAATCAACTTCTACATGTAACGGTTTCTGATTCTACCGGAACAGCAAAAACAGCGATAAAAGCTTATGTGAAGAAGGGCAAAGCTCCGACATCACCTAAGGTCAATTCAATCAGCAACAAGACCATATATGTAACTGGAAAAGCACAACCGGATGTGAAAATCACCATCCAAAATGCATCCAAAAAAGCAATTGGTCAAGGGACAACTGACAGCAAAGGTAAATTCAAAATTAAAATAAAGAAACAAAAAGCCGGAACAACCCTTCATATTAAGAGTG
Source organism: Heyndrickxia sp. NPDC080065 (assembly GCF_050281185.1). NCBI lineage: Bacteria > Bacillati > Bacillota > Bacilli > Caryophanales > Bacillaceae > Heyndrickxia > Heyndrickxia sp. NPDC080065. The sequence continues at coordinate 163,594 of NZ_JBNNWS010000006.1, forward strand.
TAGACCTAGCGAAAAGGGAAAGTAAGGCTGTCGCAATAAAGGTCAAGGATAAAATCCCACCTGCAGCACCAAAAGTGAATCCAGTTACCAGCAAGTCAACAACCGTAACAGGCAAAGCGGAAATTGGGTCTACTGTTTCACTAAAATATAATGGCAAAGTAATCGGAACAGCAAAATCCGACAAAAAAGGAAACTTTACCATTAAAATCACTAAAAAGAAAGCCGGCTCCGCATTATACCTAACAGCTAAAGATAAAGCAGGGAATGTGAGTAAGGCGGTAAAAATTACTGTGAAGAAATAAGTGATAAAGGTGTCAAACACTTCGGTGATTGACACCTTTTTTTACAATAATAGTGGGGAAATGTATAGCAAAAAGCCCGTTCAATTTTGTTGAGATATTTTTACAAATTATTTAGTCTAAATTTCATATTTAGGGCTATTTCTCAACTTTGGATCATTCTCTATTTTTCTTGGGGAATCCTCGTATTTTCCAATGACGTTCAATTTTAGTACCACACCCCGTAGAAATCTAACAATCCTACGCGTTGTCCCTGAAATAAACATATGCTAAATTAAAATGAAAGGTATGATTAATTAATGGAGGATTGAACATGGCACCTATTGTTTCTGAACAGTATAAAATGAAGAAAAAACAGCAAATTTTAGATAGTGCACTTATCTGTTTTGCTAATAAAGGGTATCAACAAGCGACGATGGATGATATTGTCCAGCATTCTGGCATAAGTAAGGGGGCTATTTATAATTATTTTAAGTCCAAGGAAGAAATCTATATCGAATTAATGAATGAAAATACAAAGATAGTAGATGAAGATATAAAAGAAGGGATAAGAGTTCATAAAACTGCACTTGAGAAGGTTTCCTATCTTTTTGATTTATATTTACGTAATAAGCCCTCTGAATCCCCGGAACAAGAAATATTTTTAGTGTATTACGAATTTAGACTTCATGCTACAAGAGATGAAAAATTATTTAATCTATTACAAGAAAGAAAGAAGTTCATTTTTATTGAAAATTTAGTAGATATCCTAGTTGAAGGACAGAAAAACGGAGAACTTAGACAAGACTTTAATCCAGAGATTATGGCAAATACATTTTGGAGCATGATCCATGGGGCCACTTTATCGACGATTATTGATATGGATTTTCCTTACCATGAAGTGCTAGAAAATATGAAAGCAATGTTTATCCCTTATTTAAAATCCAATTAAAAAAATATTAAAAAAGTTTGATAATTTGAAAAATATATGTTTTAATAAAATAAACCGTCCAGTCGTTTTATTTCATAAAAGGAGGGGATCGACTTCTCATATCACAAAATGCGGAATTAATTGGTCTGTAAGTTAATATGCATTATTGATGTAGATATCAGATATACAGGAGGAATTTTATGGAACATAAAGTGCTAAATCAATCTATTCAAACAGCTGTGGAAGCATTTAAGAAGCTGGATGAGAAAATTACACTTTTTACTAGTGCTACATCATTACTGGATTGGGATCAGAAAGTCATGGCTCCTAAAAAAGGGAGAAAAGCCTTTTCAAAAGCTATCGGGGTTTTAAAAACAGAGGAGTTCAAATTAATGGTTTCTGAAGAAATGGGGGAACTGTTAAGTATCCTATCCACACCCGAGGCGGCCGATCATTTAGATGAGGTAACAAAAGCACGAGTTCGGGAACGGAAAGATTTTTATGATCGATCAAATAGCATTCCTTCCGATATGTTTCAGGAATATGCCGTGCTTACTGCCCAGGCTAATGAATCATGGGAGGAAGCGAGGGAGAAAAATGATTTTAGTATTTTCTGCCCCGATTTAGAAAAAATTGTTGAGTTTAATAGAAAAGTAGTCGAAATTTACGGATATGAGAAGCATCCCTATGATGCTTTGTTGAATCAGTATGAGCCGGGGTTAACGGTTGAAAAGTTAGATCCATTGTTTGCTAAATTAAGAGAAAAGAGCATTGATTTATTACAAAGAATTCAACAATCAGCTTATAAACCTCCTGTTGAAATTTTTGAACAATCTTTTAGCGTCGATAAGCAAAAAGAATTCAATCGATACTTACTGCCGATCCTTGGTTTTGACATGGAGGCAGGCCGTTTGGATGAGACGGTCCATCCTTTCGCACAGCCGATAAATATTAATGATGTAAGAATCACGACACGTTATATAGAAAAAAATGTACGTGCAGCATTATTCGGAACGATTCATGAGGCTGGGCATGGTATCTATGAACAAAATATCGACGAACAATTTGAAGGAACAGCTCTTCAAACAGGTGCATCCTATGGCATCCATGAATCTCAATCACGTTTCCTTGAAAATATGGTAGGCCGCAGTGAAGAGTTTTGGAAGTATTTTTATCCGAAGCTGCAGGAACATTTTCCAAGCCAATTAGAACAGGTGAGTGAGGAAGATTTTTATCGGGCAATCAATACAGTGCAGCCTTCGATGATTCGTGTGGAAGCTGATGAGCTGACATATAACCTCCATATAATGATTCGCTATGAAATTGAAAAGGCACTTTTAGAAGGTGAAATTGAAGTAAAGGACCTTCCGAGTATCTGGAATCAAAAGATGGAAGAGTATCTCGGAATTACACCTGCTACTGACAGCGAAGGAGTCCTACAGGATGTCCACTGGTCATTCGGCGGATTGGGATACTTCCCTAGTTATTCATTAGGCAATCTGTATGCTGCACAGATTTTGAATACGATCAAAAAAGAATGTCCGAATTTCTACAGTGATATTGAAAATGCCAATTTCGATAACATCCAAGAATGGTTAAAAACGAATATTCATCAATACGGAAAGCTTTACACACCAAATGATCTAATCCTTAAAGTCACTGGAGAAGAATTAAACGCTAACTATCTTGTAGAATATTTGGAGCAAAAATATAGCAGGATATACCAACTGTAAGCTTAGCCGCCTGAATGTGCTTGGAAGCACATTTGGGCAAATTCATCTGAAAATATAGGTAGGAAGGAAGTTCAGGATGGATGTCACTCAATTTTTAAACGAGCAAAATACAAGGGTAAAAGAATACGTAAATAGGATGAATGTTGCAACATGGATGGCCCATACGCTTGGTACCGATGAATGGAAAGAAAAATTAACAGAAGCAGAAAGCAATTGGAATGCTTATTGTTCCAATTCAGATTTATTTGAGAAGGTACAGGAGTGTTTACAGTTGAATGGTTTGGAGCCTTCTATAAGACGTCAATTAGAGCTTTTCTTCAATTTACTAAAGGAAAACCAGGTTTCTACGGAAAAGTTAAATGAAATTTCCGCGATGTCTTCGGAATTAAATATAGTTTTCAATAAATATATGCCCGAGGTGGATGGGAGGAAATTATCAGCAAACGATATTAGAGAGATTTTAACCAATAGCAGAGACAACGAAGAAAGACAGAAAGCCTGGGAAGCAAGTAAAGAAGTAGGGGAAGAAGTGGTCGGAAAATTGATCCAAATCGTTAAAAAAAGAAATGAGATTGCTCAACAGCTTGGATATGAAAATCATCATCAAATGGCATTCGAACTTCAAGAACTCAATCGTGATGAGGTATTTTCAATTTTCCAAGATGTTCTCAAAAATTCCGATCAGGAGTATCGTGAGCTGAAAGCCGAATTAGATACAGAACTAGCTAAAAGGTTTGGCATCAGCATTGAGGAATTGCGCCCATGGCATTATGCAGATCCATTTTTCCAAACGGCGCCTGCACTTGAGGAAACAAATCTTGATCCCTATTTCAAAGATAAAAATATCATGGAGCTGACAGATGCTACATTTGAGTCACTTGGTCTTCAAATCAATGATTTGTTCCAAAAAAGCGACCTGTATCCGCGAGAAGGGAAAAACCCAACGGCATTCTGTATCGATATAGACAGAGAAGGGGATACTCGGGTGCTTAGCAATACCCAACAAAGCAGTTACTGGATGAACACTGCTCTTCATGAATTTGGTCATGCAGCCTATTTCAAATATCTGGATCAGGAACTGCCATATATCCTTAGGCAAAGTGCCCATGTATTAACGACTGAAGCTATTGCTATGCTGTTTGAGAAAAAAGGGATGGATCCTGATTGGTTGGGGACCTTCCTAAAAGTGGATTCCCGAAAATTCAGAGATTCAGAGGGCTCCTTTAAAAGGCACACACAGCTTCACCAATTGATTTCAGCAAGGTTTATCATAACGTTTGTTTTCTTTGAGCGGGAATTATACGAAAACACTGACCAGGATCTAAATCGTTTATGGTGGAAATTAGTCAAAGATATCCAACTAGTTAATCCACCAGATAATAGGGATAAAGCGGATTGGGCAGCGAAAATCCATTTTACATTAACTCCTGTTTATTACCAAAATTATTTATTAGGTGAAATGACGGCTTCCCAACTGGATGACTATATTAAACAAAATATATCTGAGAACTTCTTTACCCATAAAGTAGGGGAGTACTTAAAGGCTGCTTACTTCAAACCGGGGGCTTTGTATCACTGGAATAAGAAATTGAAAAAAGCAACAGGAGAAAACTTAAATCCAAACTATTTTGTAAGGGAATACTGTCATTAATTTTTTTTTAACTATTAAATAAACTTACCAGTCGGTTTTTTTAACGTGAAGGGAGGTTTGCATATGTCACTTTTATTGGAAATGAAAAATTTAAAAACACATTTTTTTCGTAAAAAACAAGTGATTCCGGCTGTGGATGGAGTAGATCTTGTCATTCAAAAGGGAGAAACCCTTGCTCTTGTTGGAGAATCTGGATCAGGGAAGAGTATTACGTCATTATCGATCATGCGTCTTGTCCCGAGTCCAGGCGGAAAAATTGTGAGCGGAGAAATCCTATTTGATGGGAAAAATCTGATTAATCTTACTGAAAATGAAATGTGTCGGGTGAGAGGTAATGATATTTCGATGATTTTTCAGGAACCGATGACCTCTTTAAACCCAGTCATGACCATTGGCGAGCAGCTTACCGAAACACTCATTTATCATCAAAAATTGACTAAAAATGAAGCTCGAATCAAAGCGAAAGAGCTTTTACAGTTAGTAGGATTTTCGAGAGCTGAACAAATGTTAAAAAATTACCCGCATCATTTATCTGGAGGGATGCGACAAAGGGTGATGATTGCTATTGCCATGAGCTGTAATCCCAAATTACTTATAGCAGATGAGCCGACAACAGCTTTGGATGTTACGATCCAAGCGCAAATCCTGCAACTTATGAAGGAACTAAGTAAAAAATTCGATACTTCAATTCTATTAATCACCCATGACTTAGGAGTCGTTTCTGAGATTGCCGATCGAGTGGTCGTCATGTATGGCGGTCAGGTGGTAGAGGAAGTTTCTGTTGATGAACTGTTCGATAAACCATTGCATCCATATACGAGAGGTTTAATGAATTCGGTTCCATCAATGGAAGAGAATAGTAGAAGGTTGCAGACAATCGAAGGGAATGTTCCCGCTCCAGAAAACATGCCAAAGGGCTGCAGGTTTGCTCCTCGTTGTAAGGATGCATTTGGATGGTGTCATCAAGAAATGCCTGATTTAAAGCACGTTAGCAAGGATCGTTCTGTCCGATGCTTTTTATACGAGGAAATGGAGGGAAGAAAATGAGTCAATCAACCACTTTACTAGAATTTCATGATGTAACGAAATACTTCCCTATAAAAAAAGGAATCTTGCAAAGAACAGTAGGAAATATAAAAGCGGTTGACGGCGTGAACCTGAAAATTAAAAAAGGCGAAACCATTGGGATTGTAGGGGAATCGGGATGTGGTAAGTCGACTGTGGGCAGGACAATGATTAGGCTGTATGAACCTACTAGAGGAAAAATTATTTTTAAAGGGCAGGATATATCCCATTTATCTGAGAGCCAATTAAGAAACCGGATTAGAAAGGATATACAAATGGTCTTCCAAGATCCATTTGCATCGTTAAATCCGCGGAAAAATTTACGTTCGATTATTAAAGAACCATTGGATACGCATCATTTATTTTCTGCAAAAGAAAGAATTGAAAAAGTGGAATCACTACTTGATAAGGTTGGTTTAAATCCACTTTTGATGAATCGGTATCCGCATGAATTTTCCGGGGGACAGCGACAAAGGATCGGGATTGCTCGTGCATTAGCCTTAAATCCCGAACTGATTATTGCAGATGAACCGGTATCGGCCTTGGATGTATCTATTCAAGCTCAGATTATTAACTTAATGCAGGATTTACAGGAAGAATTCGGATTAACTTATCTATTTATCTCTCATGACTTAAGTGTAGTAAAGCATATTAGTGATCGGGTTGGAGTGATGTATCTTGGCAAGTTGATGGAATTGGCTGATAAGGATGATCTTTATTCTCAGCCTAAACATCCATACACAGATGCACTTTTATCCTCCGTACCTGTCCTAAGAAATAAAGGATTAATGAGAGAAAGAATTGTTTTACAAGGGGACCTGCCAAGCCCGGCAAGTCCGCCATCAGGTTGTGTTTTTCATACGAGATGCCCTGTGGCAACCGAAGTATGTACAAAGATTATTCCAGAATTTAAAGAGATTCATAAAAATCATTATGTCGCTTGTCATTTATATACATGAGTGACTGGGTCGAATCAATAAACAAAATTAGGGGGAACCAAAAGTGAGAAAAAATAGCATGATAGTGTTAACCTTTATATTCATCTTATCCATATTTACTGCCGCTTGTTCAGGCAATGAAACCACAAAAAAAGTTGAAAAGGGAGAAAAAGGCACTTTAAGTGAACCACAAAAAGGGGGGAGTTTAGTTATAGGATCGACTTCTACCCCAACAATTTTGAATTCACTCTATTCCACTGACAGTACAAGCTCTGATATGGAGGCTTTTATTTACAATGCCCTTTTAAAGACGAATGAAAAATTTGAAGAGGACTATGATCTAGCTGAAGATGTTGAAGAATCCCCAGATGGGTTAACATATACAGTTAAAATTCGGAAAGGTGTTAAATTTCATGATGGTGTGGAGCTAACTGCAGATGATGTTGTTTTTACTTATAACATCCCGCTCCATCCTGACTACAATGGAGAGCGCGGTACGAATTTTGAAATGTTAAAGGAAATTAAAAAGCTCGATAATTATACAGTTGAATTTAAGTTGAAAAGAAAAGATGCTACCTTTAAACCAAATACATTAAGTAGTTTCCATATTCTACCTGAACATATATTAAAGGATGTCCCGGTCAAAGATTTAGGAAAAAACAAGTTTAATTTTAAGAGTCCAATAGGTACAGGGCCATATAAATTCGTCGAGTGGAAAGAAGGAGAATATTTAAAGTTTGAAGCATTTGATGATTATTATGATGGACGTGCAAATCTGGACACACTAACGGTTAAAATCATCCCAGATGGAAATGCAGCGATTGCCCAGCTTCAAGCCGGAGATATTAACTTCTTTCCTGGAGTTACTTCAATGGATCTTGATACAGTAAAAGGGTTCAATGGACTTAAGGTTGAAAGTGGTCTAGGGCTTAGCTATTCATTTATTGGATGGAACCAAAAAAAGGAAATGTTTAAAGACAAGAATGTTCGTCATGCTCTGACAATGGCGATTGATCGACAAGAAATTGTCGATACCATCATGAATGGGGACGGTGAGGTTGCACATGTTCCTGAAAGTCCATTGAGCTGGGCTTATAGTGATGAAGTAAGAAAGTTTAAATATGATCCTGAAGAAGCAAAAACGCTACTAAAGGCTGCAGGTTGGAAAGATACAGATAAAGACGGATATTTAGTGAAAGATGGCAAGAGATTTTCATTCACGTTAAAAACAAACAAGGGAAACAAATTACGAGAAGATGCGGTCGTCGTTATTCAGCAGCAATTAAAGGAAATTGGGATTGAAGTGAAGCCGCAAATCGTTGAAAATAGTGCGTTAATCAAACAATTAATGCCACCAAATTGGGATTATGATGCCGTGGTTATGGGGTGGTCCTTATCGACATTTCCAGACACCTATGATATTTTCCACTCCAGCCAAATTGAGAGAGGATTCGATTTCGTTTGGTACAAAAATGAAAAAGCTGACAAGCTAATGATTGACGCAAGACAAATTTTAGATAGGGACGAATATAAAAATGCCTATATAGACATCTATAAGGAAATTGCTGAGGACCAACCATATACATTTCTGTATTATCCGAATGTCCATCACGCAATGCCAGAAAATCTTCATCGACCAGTCTTTCATGCAAAGCAAGATTTCTATCAGATTGAAAAATGGTGGTTGGAACAGAAATAGGTAATCAAAGAAGGGGAACGCAAATCTGAAACCGGGTAAACATCTACTTCAAAGAAGAGGAATGAAGTAGATGAAGCACGAAACCGGGTAAACATCTACTTCAAAGAAGAGGAATGAAGTAGAAGAACCACGAAACCGGGTAAACATCTACATCAAAGAAGAGGAATGAAGTAGATGAACCACGAAACCGGATGAACATCTACATCAAAGAAGAGGAATGAAGTAGATGAAGCACGAAAC
>NZ_JBNNWS010000006.1:172227-279115 GCF_050281185.1 Heyndrickxia sp. NPDC080065
CCGGATGAACATCTACTTCAAAGAAGAGGAATGAAGTAGATGAAGCACGAAACCGGATGAACATCTACTTCAAAGAAGAGGAATGAAGTAGATGAAGCACGAAACCGGATGAACATCTACTTCAAAGAAGAGGAATGAAGTAGATGAAGCACGAAACCGGATGAACATCTACTTCAAAGAAGAGGAATGAAGTAGATGAACCACGAAACCGGGTAAACATCTACCTCAAAGAAGAGGAATGAAGTAGAAGAACCACGAAACCGGGTAAACATCTACTTCAAAGAAGAGGAATGAAGTAGAAGAACCACGAAACCGGGTAAACATCTACTTCAAAGAAGAGGAATGAAGTAGATGATGCACGAAACCGGGTAAACATCTACTTCAAAGAAGAGGAATGAAGTAGAAGAACCACGAAACCGGAAGAACATCTACCTCAAAGAAGAGGAATGAAGCACATGATGCACGAAACCGGATGAACATCTACTTCAAAGAAGAGGAATGAAGTAGATGATGTACGAAACCGGGTAAACATCTACCTCAAAGAAGAAGAATGAAGCACATGAAACAAGAAAAAGGGTAAACATGCACTTCAGGGAAGGGGCATCCCCTTCCTTTCTTAAAATAGCCAGCCTGTTGTTACACCTCTGAGTAAAAAACAGGTGCTTCGCAGGCGAGTTTTCAGAGCCATAAAAAAATATAACCAAAAGATAAAGTAAAAGGAGAAATGAATATGCTCACCTATATTTTTCGCCGTGTGTTATCAGCGATTCCCTTACTTTTTGGCATAACTATCCTTTCTTTTATTATTATTCAAGTGGCACCAGGGGATCCGATTGATATGTTGGTCGATCCTTCGGTTAGTCCGGAAGATCGCGAGAAATTTATCGAAGCATATGGGTTAAATGACCCGATGTATGTTCAATATTTTAGATGGGTTGGGAATATGATTCATGGGGATTTCGGAGAATCGATTGTAAGGAAAGGAATGCCAGTCAGTGAGTTGATTTGGAGTAGGCTTCCTAATACATTATTGCTAATGCTTATTTCTGCATTGCTTGCCATGTTGATTTCGATCCCTTTTGGCATTCTTTCTGCAACGAAGCCTTATTCGAAAATAGATTATACAGTGACAACCGCATCTTTTATTGGGTTAGCCACACCAAGTTTTTGGCTTGGATTAATTTTAATTATGGTACTTTCGGTACATCTCAACATCTTCCCAACAGGCGGTGTATCTACATTGAATGCCCCTTTTAGCATTTGGGATCGGCTGCACCATTTAATTTTGCCAGCTTTTGTTCTTGCTTCAGCAGATATGGCTGGATTAACAAGGTATACACGATCGAGTATGTTGGATGTCGTTAAACAGGATTATATTCGCACCGCTCGTGCAAAAGGATTTAAAGAAGGAAGAGTGATTTATAAACATGGGTTACGAAATGGACTTATCCCTATAATTACAATGTTTGGTCTGATGATTCCAGGTTTTATAGGAGGATCGGTTGTTGTTGAGACCGTATTTAGTTGGCCGGGACTTGGCAAATTATACGTGGATCATGCATTTATGAGGGATTATCCCGTTATTATGGCTTTAACAGTGATTACTGCTGTCTTTGTTGTCATAGGTAACTTGGTTGCAGATATCCTTTATGCCATTTTTGATCCTAGAATTGAGTATTAAAAGTAAATGTTCAAAAAAGAGCTGACAATCTTTAGGAGGGGAGAAATTCATGTCACAAACTAATTTAGTTCCTGTTAAAACAGAGTTGCTCGGGATAAAACAACAGGCTGATACAATGACAAAGATTTTTTTTCGAAAGTTTATGAAAAATAAACTGGCCGTTTTGTCCGCAATTGTCCTATTTATAATCATTTCGGCCACTATTTTCGCCCCGTTAATAGCACCGTATTCTCCTGATAAACAAAGTTTATTTGAAAAATTAAGTCCGCCAAGTGGAAAGTATATTTTTGGGGCGGATACATTTGGGCGGGACATTTTTTCCCGTTTATTATATGGTGCAAGGGTTTCTTTATTAGTCGGATTTGCCTCTGTGATCGGTTCTCTGACGATTGGCACCATTGTAGGAGCGATTTCTGGTTATTTCGGTGGTTGGTTAGATGGATTTTTTATGAGAGTCGTAGATATTATCTTATCGATTCCGCAAATTTTTCTATTAATCACGTTAGTGACGATTTTTGAGCCTGGAGTAGATAAAATTATCTTAATTTTTGCTATACTTGGGTGGACAGGAACAGCTAGGCTGGTACGTGGTGAATTTTTGTCGCTTCGTTCAAGGGAATACGTTTTGGCAGCAAAAACAATCGGAGTCAAAAGCTATAAAATTATTTTTTCTCATATCCTTCCCAATGCAATGGGACCGATCATTGTGTCTGCAACCCTTGCTGTCGGGAATGTCATTTTAGCTGAAGCCGTATTGAGTTTTCTGGGCCTAGGTATTCAACCGCCAACACCGAGTTGGGGGAATATGCTCGAGGATGCAAAAAACTTCACTATTTTAGTAAAAGCATGGTGGTATCCATTGTTTCCTGGTTTGCTTATTTTGATTACGGTACTTTGCTTTAATTTTTTAGGTGACGGTCTAAGGGATGCCACAGATCCAAGAATAAATGATTAGATGAATAGAATGAGAGGGAGAAACATGATCGAAATTAAAAGGTTGACAGATTGTACGATGGCAGAGGCAGTAAAGGCCTGGAATGTTGGTTTTGAGGGATATTATTTTGATGCAACGACCACACCAGAGAATTTTATCAAAAGGATGGTAAGTGAAGATCTATCGCCATCATTGTCAATCGTAGCATTTCAGGATAACCAACCAGTAGGAATCGTTATGAACGGTGTAAGAGAAGTGAATGGGAAAAAAATTGCCTGGAACGGCGGGACAGGAGTTGCCACGGAAGTTAGGAGCAAAGGGGTAGGGAAATTATTAATGGAGTCAACACTCTCTATTCTAAAAGAAGAAGGAATAAATATCGCCACCTTAGAAGCAATTAGTGATAACAGTAAAGCCATTTCACTGTATGAAAACAGGGGCTATTCCATCGTTGATGATTTAGAGTATCTGGGTCTTAAAGGATCGTTACAACAAAATCCGCTAAATTATTCCCAAGGAAATGATTTTGTCGAACGAGCAGCACCCCAGCAAATAGGCCATCTTCCGTTTTATAAAGACATGAATCCATGGCAAACACAATGGCAAAGTGCAAAAGATGGTGAAGGGATTATCGTAAAAGATGCTAATGGCAATGAGCTTGGTTACGCTTATTATCGCAAGACATTTAATTCTGAAGGGATTCATGTAGGTACCACTTTGTTTCAGTGTGAGGCGAAACCAGATCGAACAGATGCTGAAGAAATCATTTGTTTTATGTTAGGTGAGATTTTTGGCGATTTCAAGGATGATATCAATCGAACGATTCCTAATTTACCGATTACCAAAAGCAAATTAACCTATACGATTTTAAAAAGAATTGGTTTTGAACCGATAGCGAAGCAGGTTTATATGGTGAAAGAGCTTTAAATAAACAAACGCTGTATGGTCTGCGTTCAACCAGTTTTACTACGTAAAGAAAACGTTTCACGCATCCCATACAGCTGATTTTAAAAAAAGAAACGAACAAAGGAGATATCTTTTGAAATCTGAATTACTGAATCAGTTGGAACAAGAAATAAAAAAAGTGAAGATTGCTTCTTGTCTTATTCATCATGAAAATGAAATGGTTTTTCAATACTTCAAAAACAAAAAAATGGAAAATAAATTATTTCAAATGCATTCTGTGACAAAAAGTGTGATATCGATTCTAATGGGTATTGCGATTGATAAAGGAAAAATCGATAGTATAAAAGCTCCGATTTCAAATTATTTATCAAATGTTCCAGAAGATAAGAGAAATATTACAATGGAACATTTATTAACGATGACACCTGGGTATGAATGGGGAGAATTTGGAGAATGGGGTGGACGGCCATTTCCGATGATCAACAGTAAAAATTGGGTGAAGTTTGTCCTTGAGAAGAACATGGAAACCGAACCAGGCATGAAAATGGCTTATAATTCGGGGGCCTCTCATTTATTAAGTGCCATCCTACAAAAGGCGGCAAATGATAAATCTTCTGCGTATGCTGAGAAAGAGCTTTTTAAACCTTTAGGCATAACAGATTATCGTTGGTATGAGGATTCTAAAGGAATTTCAATTGGCGGATTTGGTTTATGTTTAAAATCGAAGGATATGTTAAAAATCGGGATAATGATGCTGGAAAGAGGGGGATGGTCAAATAAGCAGCTCGTCTCTGACGAATGGGTATCTAGTTCAACAACGGCTAAATATCATACTTATGATCATATAGGCTCATATGGATACCATTGGTGGGTATTGACTGATGAAAGCCCGAATATATTTTTCGCGATGGGTTTTGGTGGGCAATATATCATCGTGTCTCCTTCGCATAAATTAGTCGTTGTGTTTACTAGTGAATTATACAACGATACATTTTTTCCGTTACACATTTTTAGAAAACATATTTTACAGGCCATTGAGCTGAGCAGATAAGTTTAAAAAGAAAGCAGGTGCACAATATGTTCGTCGAAAAATATATGAAGCTCAGAAACTTAAACATTTTTACAAAGAAATATGGAAATGGAACACCGTTACTATTTTTGCATGGGGGGCCAGGAGGAGAGCACCGCTATTTTCTGCCCCATTTGCAAGAACTCTCGGATAGATTTCAATTAATCTTCTATGATCAAAGAGGTTGTGGATTATCTGAGGAGCCACAGGATAAAAATTATACAATGGATGAAGAAGTAGAGACTTTGGAAGCTTTAAGAGTAGAGTTAGGGATTGAAAAGGTAAATTTAATCGGTGAGTCTTGGGGGTCTATGTTAGCTCTGCTTTATGCCTGTAAATATCCCCAACATGTGAATAAAATCTTTTTAACCGCCGCAGTCGGAGCAGTTATCGATGGATATTTGAATTTCGAAAAAGAGCTTTTGAGTAGAATGACAGAAAAAGATAAACATGAGCTTGAGGAGTTAACACCAAAATTAGAACATGGGGAAGTAAGTGTGAACGAGATCTTCCGCATCATTGATCCCTACTACCTTTTTTCCTCCAAGAATCTGCACAAGAAGACCCCTACGAAAAGCAATGCGGAAGTAAATAGAATCATGGGAAACGATATCGTAAATCATTATGATTTATCCGGAAAAATGGATCAATTGTCTGAGATACCAATCCTTGTTGCTCAAGGTGACCATGACATGATTACTCCGGAAAAATTGCCGGATCTACTACTAAAGTTTATCCCTCATGCACAGTTAAAAGTTATTAAAGACTGTGGGCATTGGTCAGTCATTGAAAAACCTGATGTGCTTCAGGAATATATAACGGAATTTTTTTAAGATGAGAATAGGCAGAATGGTAAAAGAAGTGACAAATATAAAAGAGGATAGAAAATTTATGATTAGTATTTTTTATCCTGTCGATATCGAATGGAAAACAGAACATCATCCCACTTTTTTAGATTTATTTTTCCCGTATATCGATGAAGCAGTAAACATTTTTAAAGTGATGGGAGCAGAAGAAAGTCAACTAAGAAGTATTAAGACGAACTGCTATAATGATGCACCTATTTCAAAAAATGTGAAGAATAGCCCCGTTATTATTTACTCACCTGGGATCGGTGTGGATCGGGATATGTATCTTTATAATATTAAAAAACTTGTTCACGAAGGATATATTGTAATTACTGTTGGACCAACATATGACACGCTTTTTACAGTATTTCCGAGTAGAGGGATCGTGTACCAGAACGAAAAGGTACAAAATATAGCAGCAACAGATTTTACATCCCTAAAAAGTCTTATGGAAATTAGAATAAATGATATTACTTGTTTACTAGATAGTCTATCCGACATGTTTTCAAAAGATAGGGTGGATTTGCATAGAATAGGAGTAATCGGACATTCATTAGGCGGTGCGACAATTTTTGAACTTGCCAAAAATGATAAAAGAATAAAGGCAGGAATCATTTTAGATGGAAGCCTACATCTACTTTCGCACGAAAAGGATGTGTGGACACCTTTTCTATCGATTAGACAACATCAATCAACCTATCAGCAAATGAGAGAAATCTGGAGTGAAGAGGTTGCCCAAGCATATTGTGAAGGTCAAAAGTTATTATATGATCGATTAACTGGAAATAAATTATTTGTGAATGTCACAGACTCTGATCATATGTCGTTTACAGATGTTCCATTTATTTTTAGCAACAATGCAGATAAGTCGGTAGAAAGAATTCATCATGTGGTTAATGAATTGGTTGTAGGTTTTTTTGATGAGTTTCTTGCATATAAAAATAGTGATTTTAGCCATCTAGTAAATGATAAATCGACGGATTCTAGATTTTCTATTATTGATAGGGAAGGGAAAATTGAGAAATAGCTGGAGGCATGCGAAGAGGTAGCTTAGTTACCGGAGTGCATGCCTTATCTAATAAAGGGGCAGTGAATATTATTTTCTACCCAACGGTTGTTTAAAAAGTACTAACCGAATGAAAAAAAAGAAAGATGCTGTCGAAGCAACATCTTGTTTACCTCTTAAATAAAAATAAATTGTAATTCGAACCTTACGTTAGTGTACAAATACAAAGATAGAATAACTAAAAATATCCAGACAGAATGAATGATGATTCCTATTATGCTACAAATAAATCCGGAAGTTGCGAGTCCTCTGCCATTTTCATTTGTTTCCTCAATTTCTTTTATACTTATTCTAGAAATTACTAGTCCGATAACACCAAGTAACAGTCCAATAATAGGTATAATAATTGAAAGAATTCCAAGCGTTAACGAAATCACCGATTTGCTATTTGTCTGTGCTTTTTCAACCATTTATACGCCCTCCTCGTCATAAATATGAATAAATAAATGTTCTATAATCGATTAGATCAGCCCCCGTTTAGTTCAACAACTTATTTGAAAGCATCCTGTATCATGTTCCATTAATTATATTAAATTCCACTTATATTACAATTTTTCCTTCTTGCGCTAACCTTCCTGTTACAAAAGAAAAAAACTGATGATCCGCAATAGACCATCAGTTTTAAACTTTATTATGAATTCTTTTCCGTTTTTTCCATCAATCTCTTTAATTTCTCTTCAGTAGCTGATTCTTCTACTGAAGTATAAATGCTGCACCATAAATCAACATTCCCTTGAACTTGTAAGGAAGTTAAATTAAAAAGCATTTTTCCTGCTTTGGCATGTCTAAATTCGATTAGTAATTCCGGGGCAGTACTGACCTCGTTTTCTTGCCATAATGTCTGAAATTCTGGATAAAGATGAATCATTTCTTCGAGAAATTGTTCATACCATTCATCGCCTACATATTGTCCATAATATGCTCGAAAAATGGAAAGAAAACCTTTGACAAAATGCTCCCAGTTTACGGCTAACGCCCTTAGTTCTTTTCTTGCAAAGACTAATCGAATCAAATTTCTCTGCTCAATAGGAATCTGTTCAAAGTCCAAGAAAACATGCGCTGCCGCACGATTCCAACCAACTATTTGAAAATGACGATCCGTGATAAGTGTTGGACAATATTTGAGTTCAGATAAAATTTTTTCTAAAGAAGATGGAAGTTTCTTCTGAATGATTTCTTGCTGAGGAACATTAGGATTTACTTCAAAAGCTAGATCGTGCAGGTACTTCCGTTCATCATTATTTAACTGAAGAGCTGCTGCAATAGAATCTAATACGGAAGAGGAGACGCTAATATCCCGTCCTTGTTCTAACCATGTATACCAAGTCGTACTCACGCCTGCCATGTGAGCGACTTCCTCTCTTCTCAGGCCAGGTGTTCTCCGTCTAGTTCCCGTCGGTAATCCAACAGATTGTGGTTTAATATTTGCACGCTTTGACTTTAAAAATGCTGAGAGTGCTTCTAATCTATTTTTATTATTCATATTTCACACCCTTTGATCAATCATCCTATTACTAATTATACTATTATAAACTACAACTTGTAATAGGATAACCTCCGTGTAAAAATATAGAAAAATGTTATTAAGGAGGATTCAATAATGGAAAGAGTTGTTATTACAGGGATGGGAGTCGTCTCTCCATTAGGGAGCAACGTTGAAAAACTTTGGGGAAATTTGATTAAAGGTAAATCAGGAATTTCTTCAATTGATACATTTGATGTGAGCAAACATAAAACAAAAATTGCTGGTCTTGTTCGCGATTTTAACGCTGAAGAGGTTCTTGACCATAAGGAGGCGCGTTTAGATCGATTCTGTCAATTTGCTTTATATGCAGCAGAGCAAGCTTGGAAAGACTCCTCTCTAAATCTTAATGATATCGACCCGGAAAGGTTTAGTGTATATGTTGGGTCAGGAACAGGTGGAATTGAAACATTAATTAGAAATGCTGATGTCCTTCGAGAAAGAGGTCCAGGAAGGGTAAGTCCAACTTTGGTCCCTTCGATGATTTCAAACGCAGCTTCTGCACAAATCAGTATGAAATATGGGGCAATGGGACCTTCAATGTCACCCGTTTCTGCTTGTGCAATCGGGAACACAGCAATTGGAGAGGCATTCAGACTTATTCGTTCCGGAGTAGTAGATATTGCATTTGCAGGTGGAACAGAAGCGGCTGTAACTGATTTATCCTTAGCTAGTTTCGGAAATGCTAAAGCACTTTCTACAAGAAATGATGATCCATCAAAAGCAAGTCGTCCATTTGATGTAAACCGGGATGGATTCGTCATGTCAGAAGGAGCGGGAATTTTAATTCTCGAGTCATTGTCTCAGGCATTACGCAGAAATGCACGAATCTACGCTGAGGTCATAGGGTATGGTGCAAGTTCCGATGCCTACCATATGGTTGCTACACATCCAGAAGGGAAGGGGGCATATCTTGCAATGAAAAGCGCAATAAATGATGCTTCCATTTCGACTGAGGATGTAAATGTGATTAGTGCACATGCAACAAGCACCCTGCCAGGTGACATATCCGAGACACTCGCTATTAAAAATTTATTTGGTCCTCTTGCACACAGTATTCCAGTGACAGCTAATAAGTCAATGACAGGTCATTTATTAGGTGCATCCGGTGGTGTTGAGGCGATTGCATTAATCAAAAGTATCCAAAATGGCATCATTCCCCCAACCATTAATTTGGAACAACCAGACCAATTATGTGATTTAGATTATGTACCGGATGCAGCACGACAAGCAAATCTAAAAATAGGATTATCCAATTCTTTTGGTTTTGGCGGTCATAATGCGGTCATTGTATTGAAAAAATATGAATAGTTTCTTGAGGATTTGATTTTGAATTGAAAATGTCCTTTATTATAGAGTGAGGAAGATTTTAAAATCGTCCTCCTCTTAATTTAATGTAGGTCATTTTGCTGATATAGCTAATACCTATATCTATACAAAAAGAGACATTCATGTTTTCCATCAATGTCTCTTTTCTACTATTTATGGGGCGGTGGTTCCACTACACTTCTCTAAAATTGCCTCTTTTTCTTTCTGCGCATACACTTTACGGTTATTGATAAATGTATCGATTAATCCGTTTACCAGTGTGAGTTGTGTGGCAAATGATTTGTCGTCTTCTTGTGTAGATAACTTCTGTAATCTATCATACGCTTCTTCTACCACTTTATAGTTTTTTGTACGATAGTCTTGTAATTTATAAAAGTAACTCCATGCAACACGATCAAGTTCACCAAACGATACTCCTTTTTCATGCAGCAACTTCCTTAAGTCGTCTGCATCATTCTCATCTGCGGTTGAATCGAGTTGTAACTTCTCTTTCAACATGTTCATTTCATCATAATGCTTCATATAATGATCAAATTTACGTTCTCTTCCTATTTCAATTACTTTATCCGCTACTTCATCTAAATTTTCACCCCAATATTCTATTAATCTATTTGATAAATCTTCTAATTTTGTACCTATTATTTGAACATCATTATGATACAATTTTGCTATCGAAGATGGTGATGGTAAATTTTCTATCTTTTTTTGAAGAGAGAGTACTTGCTTTTTCACATCTTCATTGCTTTTATTAAGCGACACTAAATTACTATCAATTTTCTTTAATTCTGCATCATATTTACTTGGTGTTGTAGTCAATAGTTCATTAATTCGATTTCTCATTTTTTGTATAGTAGTTTTAACATAATCATACCCATCAAATAACCTATCAGTCTCATTAGTTAAAAACAGCTTTGCCATATTTAATTCAACTTCCGCCTTTTTCTTTTTCCCAATACTTGCTACCTCTGATTTTGTTTTGCCAATCTCTGTTTTTAATGCGACTAATTGCTTCTTTAAAGACGAAGATGTTTTCCCTAATGTAGCATCTTTTTTAGTATTTTTCTGAGCCTTCACGTCTTTTTCAAATTTACTTACCTTACTAGATAACGCAGCATTTGTTTTACCTTGCTTTACTGCTTTCGCTTCTAAAGAAGATAATGTACTATCATACTTTGTTTTCCCTAATTCTTTGTATCCAATTAATTCTCTTTTTATTCCGTTAATTGAAGAAGTATTAGAGGATAGAATACTACGATATTCTTTGATTTGTTTTGTATATTTTGCTTTCATTGCACTTACAGATTTCGAATAACTTGAGGCATGTGCTGTTGCCGCCTGCGTTTGAACAATCATACCAAAACCACTTAGTAACATGACAGACAATGCTAATCTAACTACGAATTTAAAACCTTTCACGTCACATCTCTCCTTTTTAATTTAAAATAACGTCTATCTAACATTTTAATTAGAATACTCATTTTTTAGAGAGGTTGTTCAATTATGTGGCTCTATAATGAACTACTATTTATTAAATCTACTTATTTTTTACTCCAAATATTTTTATAAAGGTCTGTAACCGTTAATTTCACTATGCCTGTTTCATGAAGTGAGACTTCTTTCATTTCATAAGACTCGGACGGAAAAATATAGAAAGCAAAATCATCTCCATCTTTATAGTTTAACCCACTTGTACCAAATAATGAGCAATTATAGACTTTACTATGATATTCAGCTTTCATTTTGGCAGACATACTATATGTAAAAGAATTTTCGTCTACCGTTTCATGATGAACTCCACTGATTAAAGAAGCACCCGTTAATGAATAATGTCCACTGGACCTAAAACCAATTCGATATCCTCCAGAATTTACACTGCCTGTATTATCAATCCAGGATACATAAATCCTATGGGTTCCATCATTGTATAACTCTTTTCCGATATTACTTTTTAAATTAGACAGGTCAATAGAAATTGAATATTTTCCTTTTAAAATATGACCTTTTGCATCTGTATATTCTTTTGTGTTATTCGCAATATAAGATATGCCATTAGTCCATAAACCAAGTAAGCCTGTTAGCCAAAAAACTAATATAATGATAGCAATCATGATAAGAGAAAGTTTTATTGCATTGTTTTTCAACTTAACATCAACCTCCTTCCAATATTAAGTCTATTCAATTCTTCTACCTAAATTTCCTTTTGATTGAGTAAAAAAAGGAAACAAAAATGATCACCTAATTGAAAAAAATAGTACATATATCAATGCTTATTCAAGTAAACGGGCCACATTTATGAAAAAAAGAACACGAATTCCTTCAGAATTGCGTCCGATTGCCGAATAAAGCTAGTCCATTTAACTTTTTAATTTCCTAAGTAATTGGAAAATCTGCCCCCTATGGTGTGATTCATGTTCAATTAAATGATAAACAACCCACTCAGGTGTGACGTCATAATGTTCAAGTACCCTCGGCTTACGCCAATCAATTAGGTCCATTGAACGAAAGTGGGAAAGAAATACTTCACGAACTTTATTAAGTCGATAAAAATGTTCTTCCAAACTTTGTCCCTCAATGTGGATTAAAGAGCCATCTTCTGAACGGTGTTCTAACGGAAACAAAGAGAGAATTTCGGGATCCCATTCAGTACCAAGGACTTCTACATATAACCAATCCGCCTCAATCAAGGCAATGTGATATAAAAGCGAGCCAATCGATTGTCTTTCATCAATTTTTGTGTCGAGTATACGTTGGCTGAGTCCAGTTAATTCAGTTATAAGAGTACGGCGGACATCTTCTAAACACCACAGCCATCGGCCAATTTCTTCTTCATATCCTGGTAATGACGATACTAGTAAAGATCTTCTCTTCAATGGAGTATCCTCCTCTTATTAAACTATTAAAAATGGATGTTTTGTTCCTTTAAGTAAAAAGTTTTTCGTTTATTAATATGTCGTTCGATTTTAATAAGCTATTGTATATTGTTTTCGTAATGCTAAAATAACCGCTTTTGATTTATCTTACTATTCTGATAGCTTTCTACCTTTTTTTTAAAATCAGAAGGATTTTCAACATAAGTACAGAAAAAATAATATTAATAAATATAAGGAGGTATCCTGACTATGTCTAACTTCATCTCTCATATAGCTACTGTTGAAATCCCTGTTACAAACCTTAATAAATCTATTGAATTTTATATTGACATTCTTGGTGTTGAGGTAGAATTTAAAGGTGATAAGGCGGCAATGCTCACCTTTAGTGCAAAGGGAGTACCAACTCTGTACTTGGTTGAAACCGAAGAACATAAGAGTATTTCTTTTATCAATACAAATAATGGTATTGAACATAGTGTAATTGACTTCTATACTCCTAATTTAAATGAATTCTATAATTGGCTTATCGACAAAGAAATTGAAGTCGGAACCCTAAATGTAAATAATGAAAATGGTTTAGGTGGGTTCGGATTTAAAGATCCCGATGGAAATTTATTAAGTGCTTGCAATATCCTTCAACAAAACCAATAAATACTTAAGTAGCTGTCCACCAACTATTGGTGGATTTTTTGTACTGCACATAATCTGTCCATTAAGTATCACTATGCAATCTTATTTTTTTTAATCCACTATGATAAAAAAAGACACGATTCCTTGTACAAGGATCGCACCCGATTGCTGTTAAATAAAAGCGGCACATTTTAGTTCCGCTTTTAGCTTTCTATTCCCTATATGAGTCATGAGTCGGACGAAATAAGTCTTCCTCTGCATTTCTGACAACTGAAAAGTGTTCAACATTGTAATGGCCATGAAGAGTCCGATTATGATGCTTTATGATTTGTTCTGCACTTAAAACATCATTGTCTGTTGTTGAATGCCCATCACCAACTAATGTTACATCCAAACCACTAATAGTGGCTGTTCTAACTACACTATCTATACAGTGCTGTGTTTTACAGCCCATAACAACAAGATGTTCAATCTGTTGAGATCGCAAATGATTTAGAAGACCTGTTTCATGAAAGGAATTCGTTGCAGATTTATCGAAAATCACTGCCTCATTAGGTACATGAATTTCATTATGAATTTGAAATCCTGGACCTTTACCTTCAGCAACATCAAGATCCCTTACAAACACAATTGGAACAGCTGATTCTTTTGCTTTTTCAATCACTTGATTGATATTCTGAATAAGCTGCTCTTTATTAAAAACCGCACTTTCTTTTTGATTCCCATCAATTAATTCTTGTTGTGCATCAATAATTAATAATGTTTGCTTCAAATGATTTTCCCCTTTCAAATATGGGGAAACGCTATAAAATTTAATTAGTTAGACGGTTTCCCCTGATAATTTTTCACGTTAACATTGCTTTTGTTTGTCATAATATCTACCCCCTAGACCAATATTGTCTATAAATTAGTTTTTATAATCTTTAGACGATTTAATTTTAACACATTTACAAAAACGCCTCCATCTGTTGAAAAATTTTATCGATGTTTTTCTTTTATTTGCTTTAATAATTCAATTATTTCTTCATTTTGTTTATAATTTTTTCTAAGTTGTATTTCTATTGATAAAAGAGTAATAACTATAAAAATAAAACCAATAATTATTATCAATATTATTCCTCCCACACCCATTTTTTTATTCTACTATCCAGTACAATAAATTAAGACATATATAATCTTATTCAGCTATTCTTCCAATAATCCTTCCTGACCAAATAAGCTAATTCACCTTTTGTGAAGAAAAAAAGTCCACAGTAATTATAAATAGTTTGAAAAATAAGTGGAGGTTTGTTAGCTCGTTCTTTTTATTGAGACTGGTCCATATATATTGAATAACTGAGGAAGGTACGGTGGAAAATATGAGGACAACCTTAATGCTGATAGTAGATTTTGTACTGTTTTTTATCTTCCCTTTGGTATTTTGGGAGCTTTGTCGTGAGATTGCAGGGGACTATCCTGCTATGATTCTTAGCATCCTACCGGGAATCTTTTATAGTTTGTACCGATTCAAAAATATTTCAAGGCTTAATTATACGGGAATATGGGTCATCCTGAATTTAATCGCAGGTCTATTGGTGGATATTCTGTCTGGGTCTGCCTTACAGCTGTTATGGAATAATGTTTTTTACTCAGCCGCCTTATTATTTATATATTCTATAAGCGTCGCAGCTAAAAAACCGCTTTATTTATACTTTACATTGGATCTGATGGAGATGAGTGGATATGACAGAAAAGTAACAAAAGAGATGTTTTTTGAAAAGAAGACATACAAGCTTTTTCAGCTAATAACGCTAATATACTGTGCGAACGAACTGATATATATTGTATGTTTATCCAAATGGATCAAGAAATATGGGGTAGAGGCATACCGCCTTGATATTATACTGGATAGTTGCCTTAATATCATGTTGTCGACTGCTTCGCTGGCAGCCTTCTTCTTTATCCATCAGGCGGTGAACGAAATAACTTTGGTTGAAAAAATGACTAAAGCAAACCCAAGAAGAAAATTGCCTTCGATATCATCTCATTGGACTTTCTTTCATTTTGAACGGGCTTACTTTTATTTTAGTAACCATAAGAGGTAGTGTTGAATTTTAATTAACGGATAGTGAGATGTTCCGCTATTTATTTTGAGACCAGGGTAATGGTGGTCTCTTATTTTTTAGCCTTGTGGTGCGCTAAGTTACACTTGTCGTGTAAATCTTTAATATGTATTTCTGAGCTCCTAGGTGAATTCCTTAGGAGCTCTTATCGTGGTAGATCATCTGTCTCCATCTGCTCTTTTTTATACTACCTTACTTTTTAATCCGGATTTTCATATATACACCATATATAAAGAGAAAAAATAATTATTTGTAAAAATTTTTAATGTAGGGTGAGATTATCATGACTTTGCTAAGTTGGAAAAGTGAAGTAAAGAATTGCGAGAGCGTTCTAGTTGTTTTATGAAAGATTTAATGGAACAGTTTAATTCAATTGACAGACCGTTATTAAATAAAATATGTATTTGACCTGATTCCTTTATGTAATCTTGTATATGATCTGGAAAGATCCATTTGCAATGATAATCCTTAGGAGATTTTGTCGGAATTGCATATAACATGTCTATTGGGCAGATGACTAACGGAGTTTTTTTAGAATAGGGAAATGCCTTCCGAACAGCGTTGATTCTTCCTTGGTAGTCGGTACACCTTAATTCACAAGCATGATTTAATATTTGTTTGATTGTCTGTTTGCTGTAAAAAATTCCATTCACATCATAGATTTTCACATTGAAGTATGGGTGGATAGCTTCCTCAAGTGCCATCGTGGTGTGCGAAATAATGTAATTTTTTACCTCTTTCATCCATAAATTCCTCCTATTTTACAATATAGGTCTATTATACTATTCATTTCCAAAATACGCCATAATTTTATTGATATTTTCATAATTTTTAAATTTATTAAAAGTTTGTTGATTTTAGGCGTTTTGTGTTTTGAAAAAGGCTGATTAACAACCTCTATTGATCTTTTTTGATGAATTTTTTGGTTGAAAATGGATTTATTGATCCTCGCCATACTACTAAATTCAAGCTATTTTAAAACCAACCCGGGAATAAAAGGAAGTGCGCACTCATCCGGAAAGGTTTTCGAATTGGATAATTTTCACGAAACAGTCGAAAAGTTTGAACCGATGATCCATCAAATTATTCACTCCTTGCACATTTATAAAAACTATGACGAATTCTATCAAATTGGTCTGATTGCTCTTTGGGAGGCAAGTGTGAAATTTGTCGAGGGGAAAGGGATTTTTTCCAGCTATGCCTACGCCACGATTAAAGGGCGAATGCTGACTGAATTGGCAAAAGCGAAAAAGCGCGAGGAAAGAAACGCCTATCCAGAAGAGGGGTTCTGGGAATATCGAAAAGACCCTGTAGCGGAAGAACCATTGGAGCTAGCAATCTTGCTCTCTTATTGTGACCAGCTCAAACTTAAAGAAAAAAAATGGGTCATCATGACCTTCTATTTCGGCATGAACACCAAAGAAATCGCCGACAAAGAAAAAGTATCCCCCTCCGCCGTAAAAAAATGGCGAAACGGCGCAATGGACAAACTACGAATGAATAAAGGTGAATAAATGGTGTCAGGCACCCTTCATAGACATTTGATGTTTTTTTCCTCCTGGTATGGACAGTTTTGAATGAAAAATCACACATATGTTCAAAACTGTCCACAGGGAGAAGAAAAAAGAGTTAAATGTCCACAAGCGGTGCCTGACACCAAAAAGTTTGGTCCTATTTGCGCGATATTTGGCCGGGATCGCATAAAACTTGATGTGAATTGCACGAAAACAGGCTCGAATCCACGAAATCGCAGACCAATTATTTGAGAATAAGGACCATTAAAATAAGAATCCGGTCCCATTTCTTTCGAATCTATAGTCACGAAAATAACAAGGAGGGACATAAATAATAGGATCGTATCACTACTTTGCAAGTTGCAATACAGAAGTCAAAAGGAGATACTACATATAAATCTTAATATAGAAAAAGGTGGCGAGCTCGTTTGGATATTAAAAAAATCACCCCAAAAGAATTAGATGATCGATTAAAAACAGTGAAAAAATACTCATTCTGGATGTAAGAGCAGAGGAAAAATTCAAGGAATATCATTTGGAAAATGCCAAACATATTCCTAAAACAGTCATCTTTGACATGGAAGGTAAGGAAAATAATAATGATTTGCCTCTTCCTAAGCATGAGGAAATCGTTGTCACATGCACTACCGGGAACTCAGCCATGAAGTGTGCTTCGATTTTAGCGGAAAAAGACTATAAAGTTACTGTTTTAGCAGGTGGATTAACCGCATGGAAAGAGTACTTGAAAGATTGATGAATATGATTTGATACTAAAATATAGAGGGCAACCTCTTCAAAACTGAGGTTGCTAATTTTTATTAAATTGAACTTTCGAAAAAATAGATAAACTATCCACAAGAATACCCACAATATCCACAAATAAAAGGACATATTCACAAAAAATTCTTATTTATCAACAAAAATAGAAAAAATCAATTATTAATTGTGGATATATACTGTTATCAACATCCTCATGTATTTCTACTCTTCTCTACAATCCTCATGAACATTTTCATTCAAATAAGAATTTTCCTTGCTGGCAAAGTTCACAGACAACAGACTCATCTCTGGATCGATTCCATAAAGTCCATTCATTAATTTTTCCTCATGTTTCTTGCTTCCAGCCTTATTCTCCTTCATTGCTTAATCCCCTTTCTTCTATAAAGTTGTTTGTTATGATTTACAAGTTTTCAATTATCTATCCACAAAAATATATTGAAAGAAGATATCATTAACATGTGCTAAATAACATAGGCTAAATTTTTTGAATATCCACAAGATTACACCGATTATCCACATTAATAACAGGTTATCCACGAAAAAATGTTAAAAATCCACAAATTATCCACAAACGTAGTTCTTAAAACGATAATATATCAACATTTCGGCCCTGTTGGATCATTATTGACTATAAAATTCAAACGCCAGTTTAAATTTTTTGATATTGGCAAAATATTTTCGTCCCACACCTTCTTGGTTAATCGACAATTGTAGCATTACTTTTCAGTATCTTGCCATTGATAAAACTTATTATTTGGATACTAAATTATTGGGTAAATATTTAAGACAAAGCGAACTAAAACGATCCTTATTTCAGAAGATATATCAATTAATTTCTCGAATATCGGTGAAAAATATTGTATTATAGGAAAATATTCACGCTACCCGCGAGAAAATTATAGGTATTTAGAACTATATTTTTATTCGCATGTTAGTAAAGGGGTAATTTTTCCATTTGTTACTGAAGTTTTTTTCTGTAGAATGGCGAATACAGGGAACCCTCGTTAGGAAAATGAGGAGAATTAATCAGGATTTTAAATATTACCGGGCTGTCGTTTTTACACACCAATAAAAGAATACGGAGAAAAACAATCAAGAGTTTAAATCGAATTTTGAAGAGGTGTAAAGTGGAAGTAAGAAAAAAATATTTATTTTGGTTACTGATAATAATTTTAACAATTACACCAATTATTATAAACTTTAATTTAAAAGAAGAATTGCAAAGACTTTCTACATTTTTTTGGTCACTATATCTTATTCCTAACATTTTAATTATGATTAAGTATCCAAAATGGAAAGTTATTATTGGAACAGCATTTTTCTACAGCTTTTTGAAGTATACCAATCATATTATTGAGGAAGGTCTCACCAGCAAAATTGAGTTGATTGCACTTATTTTAGATTCGTTTGTTAATGGGACTATTCTCTTAACGGTAGGTTCCTTTCGAATAAAATATTATAAATTATTGAAGCAGATGCAGAAACTTAGCATCATTGATTCATTAACTGGATTATATAATCGAAGATATTTTGATATATATATGGAAAAAACGATTCCGTTTAGTCAAAGGGTAAAGAGTCCTTTGATTCTTATCATATTAGATATAGACCACTTCAAAATGGTAAATGACAATAATGGTCATCTATGCGGGGATGAAGCTCTTAAACATATTTCAGAAATTATTAAACATAATGTAAGAAACTCAGATGCGTATGTTCGTTTTGGGGGGGAAGAATTCGCGATTATTTCTTCAAATACCAATTTAGATGAAGGTCAAATAATAGCTGACCGTATTCGTGAGGCTGTTGAGCAATCATATTTTACTTATAAAAATGAACATATTCATATCACGATCAGTATAGGGGTAGCATTGTACGATGGAGGAAAATTAGAGGAATTTATCGAAAAGGCTGATCAAGCATTATACAGAGCGAAGGAAAATGGAAGAAACCAAGTAGTTAGTTTTTGATATTGATTAAAACGCTCCAATTATCGCTTTTAAAATCATGAAACGGACATTGAATCCGTTATTTCCATTAAATGTCCCAAATTTAAGGGCTAAGTGGACACTGAGTTCGCTATTTACGAAAAAACGCAGGAAAATCACTGATTTTTATAAAATAGCGGAACCTTTGTCCGCAAACATAAGGAATTATCCCATTTTGTCACAATTAGCGGATCTAGTGTCCTCAAAGCAAATAGAACTAGCCTTTTTTGTTTGACTAGCTGCCGTAGCGAGTTCAATTATAATTAGCAGTATTTGTTATTAGACTGTAGGGGTTGGGAAGAATACTTAAAGAAAAATTTATGGTAATCTTAAATAAGAAAAAAAGTATGAAACGAGGTATGATATGAGAATAATCAGAAAGAAAAAGTCAAAAAAACTAAAAATGATATTACGAGGATTGGCAATCATAATTGGGGGATTTATAGCAGCATATGGACTAGAAACGGTATTAATCCCAAACAATGTATCTGATGGTGGTGTGACGGGTCTTAGTATCGTTGGATCAGAGCTATTTGGATTACCATTAGGAGTTTTAATCGCGATAATTAACATCCCTTTTATTTGGTTAGGATATAAACAAATTGGTAAAAGTTTCGCCATTTATTCGATTATCGGAATCGCTTCATTAGCTGTTGGTACAAGCCTTATGCACCATACCCCCGCAATTATTGAAGGGGATACTTTGTTAGTTACTGTTGTTGGGGGTATTATCCTCGGTATTGGGATGGGGGTAGCATTACGTAATGGCGGTGCATTAGATGGAATTGATATGCTAGCCGTACTGCTTTCTCGAAAATTACCGTTTGGGACGAGTGATTTGATTCTATTCTTAAACTTGTTTGTATTTATTTTTGTTTCATTCGTATTCGGCCTTCAAGGGGCAATCCTTTCGGCAATTGCTTACTTTATTGCTTCTAAAGTGATTCACATCGTTGAGGAAGGTTTAAGCGGTTCAAAAACCTTTAAAATTATCACAACTCAACCTGAATTAATGGTAGAGACTATACGTGATCGCTTAGGTCGAGGTGCAACGTATAATGAAGTTTATGGCGGTTATACGAAAGAAAAATTTAAGGAAATCACTTGTGTCATTAACCGCTTAGAAGAAAGCAAAATAAAAGAAATTATTCATGAAATTGACGATGCTGCCTTTGTTACAGTATATGATGTAGCAGAAGTTAAGGGCGGTAATTTCAGAAAGCATAATATTCATTAGAAAAAACAAGGAAATTTATTAAAAAGGCTTTGTTAAACAATGTAGTTGTTTTAAGGAAACCCTGTATGTTATGCGTTCAGCTAGTTTTCCTTCATAAGAAATCGCTTTACACACACGATAAAGGTGATTTTTTCAACAAAAACCATTAACAAAGCCAAAAAAAATCCTACAAAAAATCACCTTGCTAAGAGGTGTTTTTTTTGTGGGATTTTCATGTAAATAAACTAAGGGGAAATAGTTTTGTTGACCGCTCGGTACAAAAATAGTATTCTACTAATGTAATCTTCAAAACGAGAGGAGGATAAGTTTGAATAAACGCGGCAGACCCCGAGAGTTTGATTATTCCTCAATTGTAGATGTTGCAATGAAAACATTTTGGATAAGAGGATATGAGGGGTGTTCTACACAAGATTTATGCAGTGATACAGGACTTGGGAAAGGAAGTTTATACAATACTTTTGGTAGTAAACATGAACTGTATAAACAAGTATTAGAACGCTACCATGAAATTGGGATTAGGGAACAAATGAAATTGCTAAATACTCCGATTCCAGTTAAAGAACGATTAAGGAATTTTTTTGAATGGGCATTGAAGGAAGACTTTGAGAATATTGATCAAAAAGGATGTTTATTGATCAATGCCAGCGTAGAACGAGCTAATAACGATTTAATGGTTCAAGAAATTTTCTCAAGGCATGTTGAGCTGCTCAAACAAGCAATTGAAAAAGTGATGGAAGAAGGATTGCGAACTGGTGAAATTTCAAAGAAGCAATCAGCTGCGGATTTAGCTAGTCTAATATTAAGCAGTTATTACGGATTCCGTGTTCTAAATGTATCGATGCAAAATCGGATATTAGCTGAACAGGTTATCAAAGGAACAATGGAGTCTATTTTTGGCGCTTAGTGCGCTCTTTTTTCTCACTATTTTTGTACCGATCATTACAATAATGGATTAGGAGTGCTTTTATGCCATCGATTATATATTTGCTAGCTTTAGCAATCTTTTGTATGACTACATCAGAATTTATGGTTGCAGGTATGATGAATGAACTTGCTCTTGCATTTCAGGTTTCTGTACCATCAATTGGGTATTTAATTACAGCTTATGCGGGAGCAATGGTGATAGGAGGCCCTATTTTAACTGCAGCTCTCCTACGAATACGCAGTAAACAAGCATTATTGTTTTTAATGTTTGTATTTTTAATTGGTCAATCGCTCGGAGCTATTGCTTGGAACTATGATATTATGATGATTTCACGTATTATTACTGGTATCGCTTCAGCTTCAGCTTTTGGGGTAGCGATTTCCTTTTCTGCAACATTGGTTCAATCTGATTCAAGGGGTAAAGCTGCATCAATTGTACTTGCAGGTTTAATGATCGCAACAGTCTTAGGTTTACCTATAACAACTGTTATTTCGCAATATTTTGGTTGGCGTATTAGTTTTGGGGCTGTTTCTGTTCTTGTACTGTTATCAGGGCTTATGATTCAATGGTTGCTACCATCATCATCAAATAAAGAGCAATTAAATTGGAAAGACGAACTTATGCACTTTAAGAATATTCATCTTTGGGCAGCGTACATAACAAGTATGTTTATTATTGGTGGTACGTTTGCAGCATTTAGTTATTTCACTCCTATCTTTACAAATGTCACAGGCTTTTCAAGTGCAAGTATTCCATATTTACTTGCTCTCTATGGTAGTGCGACGGTAGTTGGGAATATTGTGATTGGCAAGTTTGCTGATAAATTTACAATGAAAATACTTATGAGTGGATTGATTATATTAATATTAGCAATGTCTTTATTTGCTTTAGGTGCGGAAAATAAATATATTGCGGTTATTTCTACTATTTTTATTGGTTTAACTGGTGTAGCAATGAATCCAGCTATGGTTGCGAGAGTAATGAAAACAGCTAGTAATGGAACGATGATAAATACCGCTCATAGTTCTTTTATTACGCTTGGTATTGTTATTGGTTCGTCACTAGGTGGTCTAGGAATCAGTAAAGGACATGGTTTTGTATCTCCACTGTGGATTGGAGCTTGTTTAGCAATCCTGGGGTTCATTTCATTATTCCCCTATTTACGTAGGAGAGTTTAAGTAAGACTAATGAAGCAGGCTGAAGAGTGGCTATGTCTTATTGAAGGGACAGTTAGCTTAACAAGGAGAAACACCGATTTTTGCATTTCATGGATGGCTAAAGGACCAGGTTAATGCAGCAAGAAACTCTTCAATTAATAAAAGCTTTGCAATGGTGTCCGTACAAACGTATAATTGTAATAAGAATATTCGGAAAAGAGGTTTTGATTGTTTATGATGAAACTTATTAATTGCTAATGAAAATTCACAAGAATTTTATCGTGTAATAAGCAAATTAAGGATTATTCCTTAGTTCTATTTAGTTTGCTTTTTTGCACATTAGCGATTAGAAGACATCATATCCTTTCAAATCATATATTCAATGTTTCCTATCCCTTAATGGGAAAGGTGTATTCATCATGAATTTATATTTGACTATGAGAAGGATTTCTTCTTATAGTCTTTTTTTATGTTTTTTAAGGCGGTGAGATAAATGGTAATGTTTCTTTCATTTTAAGTTTGAAGTAATCAAATAATGAAAAGGGGATTATTTATGACAAATTATCAATTAATATATGATTACAAAGACGATAGAAAATACAGAGAAAGTTTTAATGAATTAGCAAAGTTAGTTTTTGGACTAGATTTTAGCCAATGGTATGAAAAGGGATGTTGGAACGATCAATATATCTGTTATTCATATATTGATGGGGAAAAAGTAATTGCCAATGCATCAATAAGTAAAATGACGGTAGTTACAAATGGCAAGGAATTTAAAGGAATACAAGTCGGCACAGTTATGACGCATCCAGATTATCGTCATAAAGGTTTGGGCAGAAAATTAATGGATTACATTATTGAAACATATGAGGAACAATGTGAATTTATCTATTTATTCGCTAATGATTCTGTTCTTGATTTTTATCCGAAATTTGGATTTGAAAGAGTGCAAGAAAGTGGATATTTCTTAAATGCTGATGAGTACAAGAAAAAATCAAATAAAACGATCCGAAAATTAGATACTGGAAATATAAAAGATTTATCTTTAATGAAATTGTACGCTAAGGAGAGAATTCCAGTGTCGTCGGTATTAGATGTGAAAGACAATGAAAGTTTACTTATGTTCTATTTTCTTATTGCATTCCCTAACTCAATTTATTTTATCGAAGAAGAAGACATTATTGTATTATTCGAAGAAGAGGATGGGGAATTACATCTTTATGATGTTATTAGTAGAAGAAAAGTAGATTTAGAAATGGTTTTAAGCAGCATTGTATCATTGGATATCAAAAGAATTATTTTTCATTTTATACCTGATTGTAAGAATGTAGAGTCTGAAAAAATAGAAGCGGAGGATGATGTATTGTTTGTTCGACCGATGATAGAATTCGGGTCAGAACGACCTTTATTTCCAATAACATCACATTCTTAAAATTAGACTTGTAATGGTGAGTTAATATAGAGGGCTATAAAGTTATGAAAAGCGTTTCTGTAAAAAGCAGGAACGCTCTTTTACGGAAAGTGCAAATAATGCATATTTCTGCAATTGATTTTGTTCATCATGTTATTACATTTGAAAATAGATGGATGAAATAAAAAAACAGCTTTTCACCAATAAGGTAAAAAGCTGCACAAATTTTATTTTAAGTCTTCAATTGAATCAATATCCATGTATTTAGGAACTGTTAATCCAATTTTCACTCCAGTAATACTAGTACCGATATCTTCATATTTTCCTTTAAATTTATCTGCATATGTTTTGTGGGTAGCAGGCAACCAGGCAGCAAGTGAAGCATCTGCACTTCCATCAGCAACAGCAGTCCACATTGGACCGGCTTCTACCTGTGTAAGCGTTACATTAAAACCTATGTCTTCAAGAACCTTTGCCATTACATTCGTACTTGCAATTTCACTATCCCATGCAACATAAGCTAGTTTAATTTTTTCTCCATTTACTTTGTTTACGCCTTTTGTCCATTCAGCTACTTTTTCTTGATTATCCTTCACCCATTTGGAAGCAGCTTCTTCAGGTTTTGTGCCTTCTTGGATATCCAACATGACTGAGCCCATATCATCTTCAGTCCAGTTAAACTGACTTAGTGCTTTATAAGCATCTGGATGATCATCCTTTAATCCATGTCTGGCTATTGTATGAATTTCTTCTGATTCACCATATACACCTTTTGGGTCTTTAAGATACTTTAAATCATATTTAGCAAACATCCAGTGTGGATTCCACCCAGTGATAATGATTGGCTTCTTTTTATCATAAGCTTTTTTTAAGGCAGCTGTCATAGCTGCACTTGATCCTGTTACAAGTTGCCAGTTATCTAACTTATAATCTTTTATTGCATTTTCGGTTGCAGTCATAATACCTGCGCCAGGATCAATTCCGGTAATTTTATAATTTACATTTTTTCCGACAGACCCGTTGCTAGAGTTCGCTTTATCGTTTCCACATGCTGCTAATCCAAAGGATAGAACTGCAATGGCTCCAATACCAATAATCTTTTTCCACATTATATATTCCCCCTTTGTTTTTTCTTGCCTATATTTTGTGTGATTCGGTCTAAAACAATGGCTACAATAACTATCGCAAGTCCTGCTTCCACTCCGACTCCTGTTTTCAGCTGTGTTACTGCACGATAGACTTCTTCTCCTAACCCCGGTGCTCCAACCATTGATGCAATAACTACCATTGAAAGGGCAAGCATAATACTTTGGTTGATACCAGCCATGATAGTTGGCATGGCAAGTGGTAATTGTACTTTTAACAATCTTTGACTTGTAGTTGATCCAAAGCTTTCTGCTGCTTCAATAATATCTTCAGGAACTTGTTTAATTCCTAAAATTGTTAGGCGAATGGTAGGGGGCATCGCAAATATTACGGATGCAACGACACCTGGAACGACACCGATATTAAAAAAGAAAATAGCGGGTAATAGGTAGACGAAAGCAGGCATTGTTTGCATAAAGTCCAGGATAGGGGAAACGATTTTTCTTACCGTTTCCTTTTGAGATGCCCATATTCCAAGTGGAATTCCAACGACTATGGAAATAATAACTGAGGTTAAGACAAGTGCCAATGTATCAAGCATTGCACTCCAATATCCTAAATAATCAATAATAAGAAAGCCAATTAAAGAGAAAATCGCAATGCTTTTTTTGGTTAACCACCATGCAAGTAAACTGATGATTACAGCTAATAAAATGGGGTGTATAAATGCAAGTACGGATACTATTCCAGTTACGATATTCTCTAGACCGTTTGCCACACCATCAAATATTCCTCCAAAATTAGATGTTAACCAATCAACAAATTGGTCAATCCAATCAGCTAATGGAATTTTCGGGATCCAATTATTCATTTAATTCACCTCCCTTAATGAAGGATCTTTCTCATCAGAGATTTGAATAAATGTGTCATTTCCCGCAAGAGCACCTATAAGTGCACCTTTTATTACAATCCCTTTCATTCGTCCTTGCTCATCTACGACTGCAATTGGTATCACAGCTGAAGAGACTGCATCAAACAAATCTATTAAAAGAGTTTCCTTTGAAACAGTTGTAATATCACGATTAATGACTTCGTGAAGTGAGATGCCTCGATCGAATGCTTCCCGAGCCATCGGGGCAGTTACTGCTCCTAAAAGATGGTTTTTCTTGTCAACTACATATATCGAAGAGATTCCTAGATTTTTCATAAGTGTTAATGCGACTCTTGGTCCCTTTTCAATCTGTACAGTTTCAGCACGCTTCATAATATGTCCAGCTGTTAACACTTTGGAAAAATCTACATCTTCAACGAATTTTTCAACATATTTATTTGAAGGGCTCATTAATATTTCTTCAGGTGTACCAATTTGAACAATATTTCCATCTTTCATTAAAGCAATTCGGTCACCAATTCGAAGCGCTTCATCTAAATCATGAGTAATAAAAACAATTGTTTTTCCGACAGAATTATGAAGCTCAAGTAGTTCATCCTGCATATCTTTTCTAATTAACGGGTCTAATGCACTAAATGCCTCATCCATTAATAATATATCTGGATCGTTTGCTAATGCCCTAGCAAGACCAACCCTTTGCTGCATTCCGCCACTTAATTGATCCGGGTATTGATTTTCATAACCCTCTAATCCGACAAGCTTAAGAGCTTCTATCGCTTTTTCCTTTCTAATTGCTTTGTCTACACCTTGAATTTCTAAACCGTATTCTGTATTTTGTAGAATGGTTCGATGGGGGAGAAGAGCAAATTTTTGAAACACCATACTAATTTTTTTTCTTCTTATTTGTCTTAGCTGATCTTTGCTTATATTGGTTACATTTTCGCTATCAATTAATATTTCTCCTGAAGTTGGTTCGATTAGTCGATTCAACATTCGGACTAAAGTAGATTTTCCGCTACCCGATAACCCCATAATGACAAATATTTCTCCATCATAAACTTGGAAACTGGCTTGATTTACACCAACGGTTGCACCTGTAGCTTTTAATATTTCCTGCTTTGTTTTTCCCTCTGATAATTGATGTGAAGCTTTCTTCGTATGCTTACCGAAAATTTTCGTTACGTTCTTCACATCTATTTTGATTTTTTGATTTTCACTAGTCATTTTATCCTCCTTCACTTACTTTACACCCTTAATTGTAACGAACTATTTAGCTGCAAAACAAATGCGATATCACTCTATATTCCGTTCGTACAGTTTGTAAAGAAATAACTGTACGTACTTAATGTACGTTATTCTTAAAATTCCTTCCTTTTCCTCCAGTTTCCTTTTCTATTACGCTCTTTACTTTATAACTTCAAAAGGATAGATTATTTATTGAGGATTCTTAATAAGAGAAAAATTAGAGATTTCCTAAATGCAACTTTTGAATTTAACATTTAACTTTCGAATAATAAACTAATCGTTAGACAATCATGATTCTAAAAAGTAAATACCACTAAACGAGGTGTGATAATACATTGGAAGGCAAGGTTCAACTGGAAAAGGCTCGTGAACGAGTAATAGAAGCGGTCGCACAAAATATGCATTTATATGGTGTGACCCCATCAATTGGTAGATTATATGGAATGATGTTTTTTCATGATCAACCACTAACACTTGATGAAATGAAGGAAGAGCTTGGTATGAGTAAAACAAGTATGAGTACTTCCGTGAGAACATTATTAGATTTAAAGATGGTTGATAAGGTATGGAAAAAAGGAAGCAGAAAGGATTTATATGCAGTTGAAGGGGACTGGTATCAAAACTTCATTGACTTATTTTCAATTAAATGGCGTAATGCTATTTCCATGAATGAACACGCCATAGAGAAGTCTTTAAAAGAGCTCTCTGAATTGAAGAATGATGAAAATACGGATGAAGAATTGATGACTCAAATAACAAATGATATGGAAAAATTAAATCGTACATTAGAATATTATGATTGGCTAAATCGATTAGTTGATACGTTTGAGAGTGAGGAAATTTTTAATTTTGTTCCGAAAAATAAATAACCATTGGAATGAGGTCTAAGACAATTCTTAGATCTTTTTTTTCGTTTACTAGGAAATTATAAAATATTCACTTGTGGATAACTTTCCTATGGGTGGTAGTCTACGTCAAGCTCCAGCGCCTAGCCCCTCGAGGCTGATCAAGGCACTTGCGCATTTGTTTATAAGTTGAATAAAAATTTATATTATAATAGAGTTTCATATTACAAATTTAGGGTGAGAAAATGAATTATTTTGGCACTGAATTACAATTTGGTTTAGTTAAGAAGATCAATCAAGATACATCACTTATCTATTTAGTAATACCAGAGGTTATTTTAAATTTTTTGCTTCAAAATCAAAACCGATTAAATATAAACTTAGATAAATTCTCACAATTTAAATCGGAAGTTATACGTTACTTTTTTAATGAAGAAGTTGAAGAATTGCGGAGTTTAGCTTGTTCGGTATTAAAATCATTAGAAAACCAAAAAGCAAATCAAATTTTTCAAGAATACAGAAATAGGCTTAAATTAACTGAAGATAATATCTCTCAAGAGGACGTAAGTGAAGTTTTCCATCATCTTATTCATTTATGTAATATAGTTCTTCAAGGACAGAAATTATTATACGTTTCAGCTGGCTTTGATGATTCTGCCTTAATTGAAGGGTAAAAATCCTTCTGTCGTATTAAGTTAACAGGTGCTTTCCTAAAAAATTGGCTGCAAAATAAAACCAGCAGGTAAGTTTGAATTTTTCTGGATTGTCATTATTATACCTAGAGGATTTTTGGTTGAAGTCTTTCTGATCAAAGGTTAAAGTCATTTTAAGAAAGAAATAAAAATGATATTAAAATAAAGTATTGAATAACGATACAATTAAAGTAAAGCTTTGAATAAATGGAAAATGGAGAAAAAATGATGAATATGCAGGAATTATTAAAACAGATTATTAAAGAGG
This sequence comes from Heyndrickxia sp. NPDC080065, assembly GCF_050281185.1. Taxonomy (NCBI): domain Bacteria; kingdom Bacillati; phylum Bacillota; class Bacilli; order Caryophanales; family Bacillaceae; genus Heyndrickxia; species Heyndrickxia sp. NPDC080065. The sequence continues at coordinate 201,225 of NZ_JBNNWS010000006.1, forward strand.
ATATTGCCCCTTTATTTAAAGCAAAAGGATTTAAAAAGAAGGGAAAAAACTTTGCTAAGATATTCCCCGATTTCGCATGGACTGTTAATCTCCAATCCTCAAAATGGAATACGAAAGAAGAAGTAGAATTTACCTTTAACACTGGTATTTTTACTGATAAACTGTTTGGAACATTTTATCTTGAGAAACCACCTCAATTTCCGACAGAAGTTTATTCTGTTCTTAGGCTCCGTATAAATGAATTGAAAAATGAACCAGATAATTGGTATAAAATTAGTATATCGACTAACTTAGATGAAGTTAAGAGAAAAATTCAAAATGATATTCAAAATGTAATTTTTCAACACTTAGAGAAATTACAAACTATTGAAGATGTAATAAAAGAGATGGTTCGAAAAGAAGAACTAGGCTTCTACGAATGTCCTCACTTCCTCACAATTCTTTATAAAAATTCTGGTTTTATTGACGAATCTCAAAATAGAATTAATAAAGTATATGCTGAATCAAAGTTAGATTCACAGAAAGAATTTATCAAAGAACTTGCTGAACGTTTGGAATTAATAATAAAGTGATTTTTTTTATAATTGGAGAAGTGCCTCTGTTCAACTAACAGGGGCAAGAGTTGAAGATCAAATAAGATAGCAGCTTTTATTGATATTATACGAAAGAGGCAGTTTAAGAATGATATGAAATTTTTATATTGAATATTAATAATAAGTATCCTTATGGAGGACGAACGAGTTGATAATCAATGCAGAAATAATAAATCAACCATATTCAGGGCGATACAAGGAAAGAATTTATGACGTTTTAAGCCCATGGAATTCCCAAAGTTGGACTTGGGTAAAATTTGAAAATGAAGATTTTAGTGAATGGTGTGGTGAATTTAGAGGATTACCATGGGCTGTTGCATTATCAAAGAAGTATAACAACGTTCTAGTCCTAACTTCGGATTATTTATTTAAAATTGATTGTGTCAGTGGAGAAATAACTGAATATGAATCGCAGCCTCAATATCATAGTTTAACAGTATCACCATTAGGAGATTTCGTAATAACTGATTATTATGATATTGAAATTATTAAATCAACATTAGTAGACGAAAACAAACTCTCAGCTCAGCAAAAAGTATATTTTTTTCGTGACAAGGAAAGAGATATCGCTATTTTGTCTTTATTTTTAGGTAGCGGTATTCGAGTTAATGAATTATCTAATCTCCGCTTGCGTAATTTGGATTTTGAGGAAAAAACAATAAGTGTTTTAAGAAAAGGTGGGAAACTCGATACGATTCCAGTTGTACCAGAATCTATGGATGATTTAAAAAAATATTTAACTATACGCTCTACTCGATATCATGCTACTAAAGAAGATTTCGATTATGTTTTTGTTAAAAAAAGCAACAATATTGCCTACCCCATCTCAAATCGAGCGATTGAAGATATGGTAAAGAAGTATACAAAAGCTTTTAAATCTAATAAATCAATGTCTCCACATAAATTAAGACATACTTATGTTACTAACTTAATGGAACAAGAAAATGATATACATTTATTGATGAGACAATTAGGGCATACCTCAACAACTACAGCAGCTCTTTATTCCAACCCTGAGCAAGAAAAGGCAAAACAAGCCGCTATTAAAATGGGAAATAGGAGAGAACAAAGTAACAATACTCCTTTTCATTCGTGAAAAGGAGTTAATTATTTTTTATCTCTGTAAGCCCCCATTCAAACAACGCATATAAATGATCAGCACCCCTTAGTACAATAATCATATCAATTAAGGAGGTGCTATTCCTATGTCACAACAAAAACTAACAATCGTCCCCGTTTCAATACATCCAGAAGGTAAAAATACTATAACATCCACAGCTTCGAAAGATCCTTCAAATAGCGTTTGCACAATCAAAATTGCAGCTGCTGAAATTTCCTTCTTCACCGGCGTAGATGAGCACATCATCCAAACGGTCATGAGGGAGTTGAAAAATCTATGAAACATGATTATACAAGTGTAAATGATTGATAAAAGAGTAATCAAAGACAATGACCATGAAATAGATGCTGCTTTACAAGAAATATCAGACACAACAATTTTATTGAATTTCCAAAAAGCAGCTGTCAGCTTATACCCACATTTAATTCCAATCCATGCTTTTGCCTAAGATGCTTGGGACGACATGATCATGCAGAAACTTATGACAGTGAAAAACATAATTAATCAACTAACAAGTACAAAGCTTGAAGATCGATCAAGTTAATAACTGGCAAACAACCTAAAGATATATTAACCTTAATAAAATGAACTTTTAAGGGGGGGAATAGATTATGATTAAATTTGAAAATGTATCGAAAAGATATCAAGACGATACGGTTGCAGTTGAATCCTTGAATTTGGAGATCAAAAAAGGTGAGTTTTTTGTTTTGATTGGTCCAAGTGGTTGTGGAAAAACAACGACTCTGAAAATGATTAACCGATTGATTCCTTTATCGGATGGGACGATATTTATTGATGGGAAAAAAATAAGTGAGTATGACATTCATGAATTAAGATGGAATATTGGTTATGTTTTGCAGCAGATTGCTCTTTTTCCTCATATGACCATTGAAGAAAATATTATGATTGTACCTGAAATGAAGAGATGGGATAAGAAGAAAATGGGCAAACGAGTGGATGAACTGTTAGAAATGGTTGGGTTGGAACCAGAAAAATATAAGAATAGAAAACCAAATGAATTATCAGGTGGCCAGCAACAAAGAGTAGGCGTAATCCGTGCATTAGCAGCTGATCCGGAAATTGTTATTATGGATGAGCCTTTTAGTGCCCTAGATCCAATCAGTCGAGAAAAATTGCAAGATGATTTAATAAAACTTCAAAAAGATATAAAAAAGACGATTGTGTTTGTGACACATGATATCCAAGAAGCGTTTAAATTAGCAGACCGGATAGCTTTAATGAAAGATGGAGAAATTGTACAAATTGGTACTCCCAATGAGTTGCTTCATCATCCAAATAATGAATTTGTCAAAGAATTTATTGGGGGACATGGTGAATCAAATGATCCTGAACATTTTCAAATTGAACAAGCCATCCTTGCTTTAAATCAAGATAAAAAAATAAATGGCACAATTGCCTATACTAGCACTTTACAACAGGTATTAGAGGCATTATTACAAGATGATCAACTTGGGGTTGAAAAAGAAGGGGATATTATAGGAGTGATCACGAAAGATTCGCTTATTCAGTCGCTTGCATCATCAATGAAAGCAGGTGTTCGAGGTGAGTGAATTCTATTCTACCTTTATGGCGAGAAAAAGTGATTTATTGAGTAACTTATTAGAGCATATTGAGATATCTTTTATTGCTCTTTTCATTAGTTTATTAATTGCCATCCCACTTGGAATCTATTTAACAAGAAAAAAGAAAATTGCTGAATTTGTTATTGGCATTACCGCTGTATTTCAAACGATTCCTTCATTAGCCTTATTAGGTTTGCTTATTCCCCTCGTTGGGATTGGGAAGGTTCCTTCGATCATTGCTCTTGTCATCTATGCTTTACTACCAATCCTACGAAATGTATATACGGGAATTAAAGAGATTGATCCTAATCTAATTGAAGCTGGGAAAGGCTTAGGAATGAATAATCGCAGGTTGTTATTTAAAGTAGAATTACCTTTAGCCATGCCTGTTATTATGGCTGGAGTTCGTACAGCAATGGTATTAATTGTGGGAACAGCTACGATTGCTGCCTTAATTGGTGCTGGCGGACTGGGTGATTTAATAACAGTAGGGATTAGTCGAAACGATACAAATCTCATTCTCTTAGGAGCTATTCCTGCCGCATTACTTGCATTATTCTTTGATTTTATTTTAAGAAAACTTGAGAGATTATCCTTTAAAAAATCGATGATTTCATTTGTAACGATTATCTGCATCGCTTTTGTATTAATTATTGCCACTACGTTTATTCAACCTAAAAAAGCTGATTTAGTGATTGGTGGAAAATTAGGTTCTGAACCTGAAATCTTAATTAATATGTACAAGCTATTAATTGAAGAAAATTCTTCACTAACAGTTGAGCTCAAACCAAACTTGAATGGGACAACAATGGCTTTTAATGCTTTAACATCAGGAGACATCGATATCTATCCAGAGTTTACGGGGACAGTCATTGCTGATTTAATAAAAGAAAAGCCAAAAAGTACAGATCGACAAGAAGTCTATCATCAAGCAAAAGATGGAATCAAGGATCAATTCAATTTAGTGTTGCTTAAACCAATGGAATATAATAATACGTACGCTTTAGCTGTTACTTCAAAATTAGCTAAACAGAATAATCTAACATCCATTTCTGATTTAAAAGCAATAGAAGGAACGGTTCGTGCTGGATTCACACCAGAGTTTCCAGAACGTGAGGACGGTTATTTAGGTATTCAAAAGCTATATGGGATTAAATTTTCGAATGTAAATGTGATGCAACCGGAATTACGCTATAAAGCAGTGGATTCAGGCGAAGTGGATGTTGTAGATGCATACTCAACAGATAGTGAACTAAAAAGATATAATTTAGTTGTATTAGAAGACGACCAACAACTGTTTCCGCCATATCAAGGCGCACCACTATTAAAGCAAGAAACACTTGATAAGTATCCAGAATTAGAAGCGATCTTAAATCGATTAGCTGGTAAAATTACGGATGATGAAATGCGGGAAATGAACTATGAAGTGGCGGTTGAAAAGAAAAAAGCTAGTGTAGTTGCAAAAGAATACTTAGAGAAAAACAACTTATTGAAATAAATATGTTACTATTTTTGCATCAGGAGCTACTAATCTTAATGATGATTGGTAGCTTTTTTGCTCTAACGGAAAGTTGGAGAAGGGATATGTGGGAAAAAGGAGAATATGTAAGAAAAAGAATTGCTAAGGAGCTTGGTAGGTATGCTTCATATGAATCTAATCAAAAAATTTAAAACCTCTTTTCAAATAAAATTTTCAAATGACTATCGTTTTTTATGTCATTTAATGGGGAGTAAAACGATTGTTTATGATTCAAATTCATGGGAAAAAATAGCGGAGCTCAGTAAACCTAAAAATCCTAGCTGTATTCAGTTCTCGCAAAATAATGATTACTTATACATAAAAAACACAATCGGTACTATATGTATGTATGACACTTCAGAATTTCAATTAATTAAAACCATAAAATCAAACAAAAAAGTCCATTTTGTCGAAGGGGATTTTGCGTTAACGAATGCACCATTCACAATCCTGGATACTCTTAAAACCAAATGCGGCAATCAATTAGCATTAGTCAACATTGATAGTGGAGAATACAAGATTCTTACAGACTTTGATGACTCAATAACCCTTTTCGATTACCATCATATGATTCCAAGTGAAAATTCATACCTCTTTACTTTGAGCTATGTAAGCAACAAAACAGATAGTCGAGAATATAAACTACTAAAGGTTTCAAATGTTAATAGTGAGCCATCTATTACAATAATTGAAAATCAATTAAATTTACACTGGAACTCTGCTATTTATGACTCAATTCATCAAGTTTATATTTTGATCAATAATTTTGAAATTACCATAATGGATTCAACTTTTGATAACGTATTAAAGCAAAAAACGATTTTAGAAAACAACAACGATACAGATAAAGGATATTTCTACCATATTAACCAATCCAATAATGGGCAATTTATTATCTTAACGTACAGTAATCAAATTTATATCTTAAGGTACGATGATTTACAAGTTATACGTGTTGAAAATCTACCATACGCTTGTTTAGCTCAGTTCAGTGATAATAATCAATATTTATTAATTGGTACTTGGAATAATGGTTACATTTTAGAGAATGATTTGATTGAATAGTTAGATACAAAAAAATATACAACTTTAAAAAGCCTTACTATATTAGTTGAGGCTTCAATAGTTGTGTTGTAAAAGAAAAAGCACCGCGTAATAAAGTGCTAAAATTAAACAATATTAAAAATCGTCAAAATCATCTTCTTCGTTTTCGAATTCTTTAATTGCGATAAGTGACCCTAAAAGAAATTGATAATAAGCATAATTGTTATTACTATTTAATGATTTGTATCTATCTATTGCTTTTTCAGTGATAGCCGTATCGACATAATAGTTCTCTAAATATAGGATTACTTTTGATACCCAAGCCTCAAAGTTTACTGAATCAAAAAACTTACCAACCGTATCATCTTTTGCTTCCGATTGTAAGGCATCACCAGCTTTTATTAAATTGTCAATCACCTATTATACCTCCTTCTGTCTACTGACTTTTTCCCTATAATGATGAACAATCAATTTACTTTTTTATAAGCTCTTCTCTCAGCATAATTAGAACAGGCAAGGCAAATTTTAATAGTTTTGCCTTTATCATTCTTATATTTCCGTAAGGGTTTGATCTTTCTTTTACACATATTACATTTATTATCGAATAAACTAAGCATTTGTTACTCCTTCCTTCCTCATACTTCGATATAATGAGACTATTTTCCTGCTAAGTATATACGACTAAAATTCAATTATTCTTTAGTATTTGCAAAATAGACTTTTAATAAAATTTTTAATAGAAATTTTGTGTAACTTTAACAGTGAGTAATCTAAATACTAGTGGATGAAAAAAGGTTTACATATTATTGTTACGAAATTTGAGGAACCAGATTGTACACCATCTTTAAAGGCTATGGATATTAAATTCTCGTGAAGAAAATGCGGCTAGCTTTTTTCAACAATTGAATAGCCAGCCGCATGCCTTTATTTGTTTTAATAAGTTTTAAGTCTGACAACGAAAACATTAAGTAGATATTAAGTAATTACTAGAATATAGCATGGAGAAAAAACATTTCCCTCTATTCAGCAATAAAATAATCCTTCAAAAATGTAAACCAAACCTCATGCCCTTTCTCACTCGGATTACTTTCATTATCTAGATAATCCATAATCTCTTCTGTTTGCGGATTTGGCCATGCTGACCAATGATCAAGATAGTCGAAATCATTTTCTTTTGCAAAGTCTTTTAATTGCTCAACTTGTTTTGGATAATTAATAGCATTGTAAATCGGGTTGGAAGGCTGCAGCATAATAACTGTCTTCTCATTTTTCCCTTTTAACGCATTGACCACCATTAAGATGTTATCATGGTTAGTTTCTACTCCAATACCCCCGCTATTATCGTTTAATACAAATGGTTCAAATAAAACAAGATCAGCTTTTTCGTTAGCTACTTCGTTGAAGCGTTTCTCTAGGATAAAATCATTAGATGTTTTATCAAATGAAAAAGTAACCACTTGAAGATGCTCTTTTCCATACGTCTCTTCCATCGCATTTTTCAATTGGTTGGCCCATCCGTGATCATCTCCGAGCTCTTGGGAACCAACAATGGCTATTTTAAATTGCTCTCCTTGTTTCATCTTCTTTTTAAAAGTATCTTGTGCATCTGTCGGCCAGTTTTTTATGTATGATAAGTCCATATTAGGTGTTATGGTTTCTTTATTATCTGATTCGTCTTGATTGCTTGTAGTTTCCGTATCCGTGACCGTATCGGGATCCTTTGCAACGGATGAAACAATTGTTCTTTCCTTCCAATGGATATTCCCCATCACTAGAACAATGGCACATATAATAGCCGCCACTGTAGGTAAAATAATTTTCATAAAAAAACCCCCAAATAGAATAATTAAGTAGTTTTAATGCACTAATTTACCAAATTCACTTTAATTTATCTTAGTTTTGTAGTTTAATAATAAAAGGTTACAAAAAGATGACAATTTACATAAAAATTATGACAAATATCACCAAAAATTTCAATCACTTATGATATAATAGTACGCGTATTTTTAAAAACTACCTAGGAGGAAATCATGGAGGAAACGATAAGTTTAAAAGAATTAATGCAAACATTGCGTAAGCGATTGGGTTTAATCGTAATTATTACGATGTTGGCTGTTATGATTAGCGGGGTAGTAAGCTACTTTGTATTAACTCCAATCTATCAAAGTACAACACAGCTTCTAGTAAATCAATCAAAAGATGATCAAAATCTTTATCTTAATAATCAAATTCAAGCAAACTTGCAATTAATAAATACATATAATGTAATCATTAAAAGTCCAGCTATCTTAGATAAAGTTATTGATAATTTAAAACTTGATAGTACGGTTGATGAACTGAATAAAAAAATATCCGTATCTAATGAAAAGGATTCCCAAGTTGTTAATGTAACTGTTCAAGATCCAGATCCGAAAATGGCAAAAAAAATCGCAAATAATATTGCTTCAGTATTACAAAAGGAAGTTGTCAATCTAATGCGAGTGGATAATGTGAAAATTTTGCCTGATGCTAAGGCAGGAGAAAAAATCTCTCCTGTTAAACCAAGACCAATGATGAATATTGCGATCGCATTTGTTGTTGGACTTATGGCTAGTGTCGGTCTTTCATTCTTACTTGAATACTTGGATAACACGATCAAAACAGAGCAGGATATCGAAAAAACATTAGGATTACCTGTACTAGGTGTAATTACTACGATTGAAGAACACGATGAGATAAAAGGAAATATTCGTTCCGAGAAAAAAGCACGAGTAAGAGGTGAGACGATTGGCTAATAAAAAACAGAAATTCATGGATTCACGACGAAAGCTCATAACAAAATTGAGCCCGAAATCGCCGATTTCCGAGCAGTTTCGGACGATCCGTACAAACATTAACTTTTCTGTTGTCGATCAGGAGGTTCGCTCCATCATGGTTACTTCCTCTGGACCGATGGAAGGGAAGTCAACAACCGCTGCCAATTTAGCAGTTGTATTTGCACAACAGGGGAAACGAACTCTACTAGTCGACGCAGATATGCGGAAGCCAACTGCACATTATACATTTGGCCTTACTAATTCGTTTGGATTAACGAATGTGTTAACAAGACAAATGGAGCTAGAGGAAGCTGTGGATAAAACGGATATAGAAAATCTGTATGTACTAACATGTGGACCAATCCCACCGAACCCAGCTGAATTATTAGGTTCTCGTGCGATGAATCGCTTATTCGAAGAATTAAGTGAAGCATATGATTTAGTTATATTTGACACTCCGCCTGTATTAGCGGTTACCGATGCTCAAGTGCTTGCCAATAAATGTGATGGTACCGTCCTTGTTGTATCAAGCGGAAGAACGGAAGTTGATAGAGCTGTTAAATCAAAAGAATTACTAGTCGCAGCACAAGCAAAAATACTCGGTGTCGTATTAAATAATAAAAAGTCGAAGGATACTAGCTATTATTACTATTACGGAGCTAAATAGACAACATTCGACAAAATACACCTGTTTTACTAGATGGATATTCGTAGTAAAATAGTACTATATCTTAATTTTGAGATATTCACTAAAGGAGGTAAATTGCGATGATTGATATACATTGTCATATTTTGCCGGGTGTTGACGACGGAGCGAAAAATTTGTCAGATAGCATAGCAATGGCTAAGCAAGCAATTAGTGAAGGAATTGATATCATCATTGCAACTCCTCATCATAAAAACGGTACATACATAAATAGAAAAATAGACATTTTGAATAAAGTCAAAGAATTAAATGAAGCGTTTAAAACGGAAGGGCTTAACCTTACTGTCCTTCCTGGTCAGGAAAACCGAATTTTTGGCGAAATCATCGAAGATTATGATCAAGGCGACATCCTCACACTTACCGGTCATTCGACCTATCTATTTATTGAATTTCCATCAGGACATGTTCCGCGTTATGCAAAACAGTTGTTATATGATATTCAACTAAAGGGATTACATCCAATTATCGTCCATCCAGAACGAAATGCCCAATTGATAGAAAATCCTGATTTACTTTATGAATTTGTAAAAAACGGTGCAGCAACCCAGATCACCGCTGCTAGTTTAACAGGATACTTTGGCAAAAAGATTAAGAGATATACAGAGCAAATCATCGAATCAAACTTAACTCATTTCATTGCATCAGATGCACACAATACAACAACACGAGCGTTTAAAATGAATGAAGCATTAGACATCCTTGAACAGAAATATGGAGTGGATTCGGTCTATTATTTTACAGAAAATGCAGAGCTATTAGCAGAAGGAAATCATATTTTTCGAGAGGTGCCTGAACCGATTAAAACGAAGAAGTTTTTTGGATTGTTTTAGCTCTTTATTGCGTTACTAAATATAAAAATTACTTAGGTAATTTTGAGTTTAGCTAAATAGATGATAACCAGTCGTATAGAGAGAAGATAAATAAGACTGTTACTTGTAAATAGTCATCAAAAGGGTTACAGAAATTACGGTAATGTCTCCTACTCCGCTATCGATGGAGGCACTCGGTCATGCTGTGGGGAATATTTTTCTATTTCCTTAGACGCTTGTCGTCGAGAGTATGATGTGAGGTCGGGTTGGATGCCCGGTTTAAATGATAGAGTGGAAGGAATCGGCAGGTGTGCCGATTTCCATCACTCCTTACATTTCTGAATGGATACATACTTTTCTTAAAACTAAATATCTAATGAAAGGTCATATGACCATATGATTTTTCATTAGATATTTTATTTTATTTAGTAAAAATGTATTTTGCATACTTCATTACATACAAAGAAGTAACTTAGCACATTACAAGTATTTTGGGGGGGAGTAAGTTGAAAAAAGTAAGAAAAGCGATTATTCCTGCAGCTGGACTCGGAACAAGATTTCTACCAGCTACAAAGGCGATGCCGAAAGAAATGCTGCCAATTGTGGACAAGCCTACAATTCAATACATAGTTGAAGAAGCAGTAGCATCAGGAATTGAAGACATTATCATCGTGACCGGTAAAGGTAAACGTGCAATTGAGGATCATTTCGATAATGCACCAGAGCTAGAACAAAACCTGACTGAAAAAGGGAAGATGGATGTATTAGATGAGGTACAGTATTCTTCTAATCTAGCAAATATTCATTACATAAGACAAAAGGAACCAAAAGGCTTGGGACATGCCGTTTGGTGTGCGCGTAGTTTTATTGGTGACGAGCCGTTTGCGGTACTTTTGGGAGATGATATAGTCCAAAGTGAGACACCATGTTTACGCCAGTTAATGGATCAATATGAGGAAACACGTTCTTCGATTATTGGAGTACAGCAAGTTTCGGAAAATGAAACACATCGTTATGGGATTATTGATCCGTCTACTCATGAAGGTAGACGTTACGAAGTGAATAACTTTGTTGAAAAACCTGAACAAGGAACCGCACCATCCAATCTAGCGATTATGGGTCGATATGTCTTGACCCCGGAAATCTTTATGTTTTTGGAGAAACAGGAGACTGGAGCTGGTGGAGAGATTCAGTTGACGGATGCGATTCAAAAGCTTAACCAAATTCAGAGGGTGTTTGCCTATGATTTTGAGGGCAAGCGGTTTGATGTTGGGGAGAAATTGGGGTTTGTGAAGACGACTCTAGAATTTGCGATGCAAAATGAAGAAATAAAAGATGAATTGTTAGAATTTCTAGTGGATATTGTTAAAATTCATTCCTGTGAAGAGGGTAAACATTAATCAGTGATAAATATAAAAAACGGAATTAATAGGGGGGAGAATTTTGGATTATAAAAAGCGGATTCCATTGTTGGTTTTATTGGATTCCAGCATCGTTTTAGTAGCAATATTTATTGGTTATTTTATACTAAACCCTTTTATAAAGGTCTATACCATTCCATTTTTATGGATTAGCTCTATTACTTTGTTATTATGCCATCATTTGTTTGCTACTATTTATCGTCTCTATCAAAAAGCATGGGAATATGCAAGTGTCGGAGAATTATTAGCAATTGTGAAAGCTGTAACTTTTTCTATATTAGTAACGGGCATTGTTCAAATCTTATTTTATCATCATATTTATATTCGAGTATTAGCAATCACATGGATGATGCATGTCATCTTAATTGGAGGATCTCGATTTTCATGGAGAGTGTTAAGAGATCGATATATTTCTCCAAATCCTGATAAAAAACGTACGTTAATTGTCGGAGCGGGAGCAGCTGGAACCATGGTTGTTAGACAGCTATTGAAACATTCAACTTCTGATTTATATCCGATCGCATTTGTAGATGATGATCCTAAAAAATATAAATTGCAAATCTATGGTTTATTAGTACAGGGAACTATCAAAGAGATTCCCCAACTAGTTGAGCAATTAAAAATAGAAAACATCGTCATTGCTATTCCATCATTAAAGAAAAATGAAATCAAACGGATTTATGAGGAATGTGCAAAGACAAAAGCAAAAACAAAAATCATTCCATTATTAGAAGACTTAATGACTGGAAAAGTTTCAGTTAATCAAATAAGAGATGTGCAAGTAGAGGATTTGCTTGGTCGCGATCCTGTAGAGCTAGATATGAGCAGCATCTCTGAAAAATTAACAGGAAAAACTATTTTGGTTACTGGTGCTGGCGGATCAATTGGTTCAGAAATATGCAGACAAGTTTGTTCCTTTGTCCCTAAAAGACTACTCCTTTTAGGACATGGTGAAAATAGTATTTATACGATTGATATGGAATTAAGAAAGAAATATGGAGAATCGATAGAAATTATTCCTATTATTGCAGATGTACAGGATCGAGTAAGAATTTTTAATGTGGTAGAGGAGTTTAAACCAGATGTCGTATATCATGCAGCAGCTCATAAGCATGTTCCTTTAATGGAGTATAATCCCATGGAAGCCGTAAAGAATAATATCTTTGGTACAAAGAATGTGGCAGAGGCTGCGGATACTTTCGGAGTGAAGAATTTCGTTCTTGTTTCGACGGATAAGGCTGTGAATCCTCCAAATGTAATGGGAGCTACAAAGAGGTTTGCAGAAATGATTATTCAGAACTTGGCAAAAGAAAGCAAAACTAATTTTGTTGCGGTACGATTTGGAAATGTGCTTGGGAGTCGTGGGAGTGTTATTCCTCTGTTTAAGAAACAGATTATGGCTGGGGGACCGGTTACGGTTACTCATCCTGATATGACAAGGTATTTTATGACGATTCCAGAGGCTTCGCGTTTGGTTATTCAGGCAGGTGCTTTGGCTCATGGGGGAGAAGTGTTTGTGCTTGATATGGGGGAACCAGTAAAAATTGTGGATTTAGCTAGAAATCTAATTACTCTATCAGGTTATACAGAAGAAGAGATAGAAATTAAATTTTCTGGTATTAGACCTGGGGAGAAGTTATATGAAGAATTATTGAATGACAATGAGGTACAGAAGAAGCAGGTGTTTCCTAAGATACATATTGGGAAGGCGGAGCCGATGGATAGAAATGAGCTATTCGCTTTAATTGAAATGTTGCTTCAGAAAGAATCAGTAGAGTTAAAAGAGATTATTATTAGTATTGCTAATACTAAGTTTGGTGAAAAAGAACGATTATTAAGTAGTTAAATAATAAAATTAATTATTGTTATTTGATAAAATATCAGGCACTGATAATTTGTATAAGCTCTAAGTGTTCGGGAGAGGATTTTTTTATGGGACTGTATCCAATTGTTAAAAGGTGTATTGATTTTTCACTTTCATTTATAGCGATGATCTTACTTTGGCCTATCTTTTTGATTTTAGCAGCTATTATAAAAATAGATTCAAAGGGGCCTGTATTTTTTAGGCAAAAGCGTATGGGGAAAAACAAGAAATATTTCTATATTTTAAAATTTAGAACGATGAGAACAGATACACCAAGTGATATGCCTACCCATATGTTAAAAGACCCTGATTTGTTTATCACTAAATTAGGGAAATTTCTTAGGAAGACAAGTCTCGATGAGCTGCCACAAATAATTAACATCTTAAAAGGGGAAATGAGCATTATTGGTCCTAGACCTGCCCTATGGAATCAATATGATTTAATCGAGGAACGAGATAAATATGGGGCTAATGATATTTATCCTGGATTGACTGGTTGGGCGCAAATTAATGGTCGAGATGAGCTTCCTATTGAGGTTAAGGCGAGACTAGATGGGGAGTATGTCAGGAAGATTAGTTTTTGGATGGATGTTAAATGTTTCTTTGGGACGATTTTAAGCGTGGTTAAAAGTGATGGGGTTGTTGAAGGTGGGACTGGAGCTTGGGAGGAAGTTTCTAGCAGTAAGGAGAAAATATCAAAATGAAAAAAATCCTGATAACTGGAGCTAATAGCTATATAGGAAAAAGCTTTGAGAAGTGGTTAGAGAATTATCCCGACAGGTATATTGTAGATTCAATTAGTTTAAGAGATGATTCATGGAAAGAAAAAGACTTTTCAGGATATGATATTGTATTACATTTAGCTGGCATTGCACATGTTTCAACAGATCCAAAAATGGAAGATATGTATTATAAAGTAAATCGTGATTTAACTATAGAAGCAGCTAAAAAGTCCAAGGTAGAAGGCGTTAAACAATTCATTTTTATGAGTAGTATTATTGTGTATGGTGATAGTAGCAGTTCTAAAAGAGTTATTGACAAACACACAGTTCCTACGCCAAGTAATTTTTATGGTAATAGTAAATTACAGGCGGAAGAGGGCATTTATCCTTTGGAAAGTGATGAATTTAGGGTTGTTATTATTAGACCACCAATGATTTATGGAAAAGGGTCAAAAGGTAATTATCCTAAACTAGCAAAAGCAGCTCAAAAACTTCCTGTTTTTCCTGATATAGAAAATGAGCGAAGTATGCTTCATATAGATAATCTTTGTGAGTTTATAAGACTCATAATCGATAACCAAGACAATGGATTATTCTTTCCGCAAAATAAAGAGTACGTTAATACAAGTGAGATGGTGAAGCTGATTGCTGATGTTCATGGTAAGAAAATCAAACTTATAAAGCTATTCAATCCAGTCCTGAAGGTGATGGGAATGAAACTAGGATTAATTAATAAGGTATTTGGTAATTTAGTCTATGAACAAAGTATGAGTAATTATAAAGATAATTACCGAATTAGGGATTTGAGAAAATCTATTGAGTTAACGGAAAGATGAAGGGTGGACAAATAATTGAAAAAACATATTTTAGTTATTGCCCAATATTTCTACCCTGAGCAATTTCGTATTAACGATATTTGTACTGAATGGGTTAAAAGAGGATATAAAGTAACAGTTATTACTGGCATTCCAAATTATCCACAAGGTAAATATTATGATGGGTATGGACTATTTAAGAAAAGAAAAGAAACATATAACGGTATTGAGATTATAAGAATTCCACTCATACCAAGAGGAAATAATTCGATAATGCTCGCTTTAAATTATTTATCCTTTGTGGTGTCAGGTTTTTTTTGGAAAATGTTCACTCGGATAAAAGCGGATTATGTATTTATTTTTGAGGTATCTCCAATGACACAAGCGTTACCAGGAGTATGGTATGCAAAAAGGAGAAAGATACCTTGTTTTCTTTATGTTCAAGACCTTTGGCCAGAAAATGTTGAAATTATAACAGGAATAACCAATAAACATATTATTGGTGCGATTGGCAAAATGGTTGATTATATATATGCACGTTGTACTAAAATCTTTACAACTTCAAATAGTTTTGTTAATTCAATAGAAAAACGTAATGTACCTGGAGAAATAATTGAGTATTGGCCACAGTATGCAGAAGATTTTTATAGACCTCTAGAAAAAAAGAGTATTAACGAAATTCCGAATGATGGTGCTTTTAATATAATATTTGCTGGTAATATTGGTAACGCACAAGGCTTAGAAATATTACCAAAAGTGGCTGTATTAATTAAAGATAAAAAAATAAATAGAAAGATTCGTTTTAATATAGTCGGGGATGGCAGATATAAATCAACTTTAATTGAAATGGTTGAATCAAATAATTTAGATGCTATGTTTAATTTTATTCCAAAACAACCTGCCAACATGATTCCAAAATTTATGGCAGCTTGCGATTCTGCTTTTCTGTGCTTAACTGATGATCCATTATTTGCAATGACAATTCCTGCAAAACTCCAATCTTATATGGCATGTGGAATGCCAATTATTGCTTCAGCCGAAGGAGAAACAAATCAAATAATAACAGAGTCTGCTGCAGGATTATGTAGTCCTTCTGGTGATGAACAAAAACTTTCTGAAATAATTATTGAATTATCCTTAAAGTCTAAAAAAGAATTAATACAACTTGGGATTAATGCAAAAAACTATTATGATAAAAACTTTAATAAAGAAAAACTATTAAACAGAATGGATATACACTTTAGAGATTTCCGAAAAATAGGAGGGTGAACGAATTGTTTGAAAATAAGACACTACTGATCACTGGCGGCACTGGATCGTTTGGTAATGCAGTAATGAAAAGATTTCTAAATACAGATATAAAAGAAATTCGGATTTTCTCACGTGATGAGAAAAAACAAGATGATATGAGAAAACATTTTAAAAACGACAAACTGAAATTTTATATTGGAGATATTAGAGATTTATCTAGCGTGAAAAATGCGATGCATGGAGTTGATTATATTTTTCATGCTGCAGCATTGAAACAAGTTCCATCATGTGAATTTTTTCCACTTGAAGCGGTAAAAACAAATGTCTTAGGGACAGATAATGTCCTTACTGCTGCCATCGATTATGGTGTGGAAAAAGTGATTTGTCTATCTACAGATAAAGCTGCTTATCCAATTAATGCAATGGGAATTTCTAAGGCAATGATGGAGAAAGTTTTCGTTGCCAAATCAAAAACAGTTTCTTCCGATAGAACTCTTATTTGTGGTACGAGATATGGTAATGTGATGGCATCACGTGGATCAGTTATTCCACTATTTATTGAACAGATTAAAAGTGGCCAAGCACTAACTGTAACGGATCCTAATATGACAAGGTTTCTTATGAGTTTAGGAGAAGCGGTAGAGTTAGTCGTATTTGCATTTCAAAATGCAGAGGCGGGAGATATTATGGTTCAAAAATCTCCAGCAAGTACTATAGGAGATCTTGCACAAGCAGTAAAGGATTTATTTAATGCAGATAATGATATTAAAGTGATTGGTACCCGCCATGGCGAAAAACGATATGAAACACTTCTTACGAAAGAAGAATATGTAGTTGCAGAAGATTTAGGTGGTTTCTATAGAGTTCCTGCTGATCAACGGGATCTTAACTATGACAAGTATTTCGCCGAAGGCAACAAAAAGCTTACTACGGTTGCTGAATATAATTCAGACAATACACAAATTCTTAGCATTGAACAAATTAAAGAAAAATTACTAGAGTTAGACTATATACAGAACGAACTGAAAGAATGGAATAAAAAGATTCACGTAATGAACTAAAGGGTGGAATTGATTAATGAATATTCTTGTTACAGGAGCTAATGGATTTGTAGGGAAAAATCTTGTCGCAGAGCTAAGAAATAATGGGTACAACAATATATTTGAGTTTACTAGAGAGAGCGATCCTTCATTACTAGGAAAATATACAAAAGAATGTGATTTTGTATTTCATTTAGCTGGTGTAAACAGACCAAAAAATGAAAATGAATTTATGGAAGGAAATTTTGGCTTCACCTCTAAATTACTAGAATTATTAAAAAAACATGGTAATAAAGCTCCTATACTCATTACTTCATCCATTCAGGCTGTAAAAGATAATCCTTATGGAAAAAGTAAAAAGGCTGGAGAGGAATTATTATTTAATTATTATGAAGAAACTGATGTAAAAGTTTATGTTTATCGCCTACCTAACTTATTTGGAAAGTGGAGCAAGCCGAATTATAATACCGTTGTGGCAACTTACTGTCATAATATAGCTAGAGGATTAGATATCCAGATTAACAATCCTGATGTAGAGATTAATTTTAGTTATATAGATGATGTATTGGAGGAGTTTTTAAAAGCATTAGAAGGTAATCCAACTATACAAGGTGACTATTGTGTTGTACCTATAACGCATCATATTAAACTTGGGAAATTGGCAAATCTTATTAAAAGCTTCAAAGAAAGCAGACATAACTTAAATATTGCTAATATGGAAGATCCTCTTACTAAAAAGCTTTATAGTACATATTTAAGTTTCTTACCTGAAGATGAGTTTTCTTATGACCTGAAAATGAATAGTGACGAACGAGGTTCTTTTACAGAATTTATTAGGACTCCTGAAAGAGGGCAAGTTTCTATTAATATTTCGAAACCGGGAATTACCAAAGGAAATCATTGGCATCATACGAAAAATGAAAAGTTTTTAGTAGTTAGTGGTGAAGGTTTAATTCGATTTAGAAAAATAGATTCAGAGGATATTATCGAGTATAGGGTAAGTGGGGACAAATTACAGGTTATAGATATTCCTGCTGGCTATACACACTCTATTGTTAATATAGGGGAAAGTGATCTTGTAACTGTGATGTGGGCAAATGAATGCTTTGATCCGGATAAACCAGACACTTACTTCTTGGAGGTATAATTGATGAAGAAATTAAAAGTCATGACAGTAGTAGGCACAAGACCGGAGATTATAAGATTGTCAGCAGTTATTAATAAATTAGAAGAATCAAATGCTATTGAACATACTCTTGTTCATACAGGGCAAAATTATGATTATGAATTAAATGAAGTTTTCTTTAAAGACTTTAACTTAAGAAAGCCAGATTATTTTCTTAATGCTGCTACCGGAACAGCAGTGGAAACTATCGGTAACATCTTAGTTAAAATAGATCCAATAATGGAAGAAGTGAAACCTGAAGCATTTCTAGTACTTGGGGATACGAATAGTTGTTTATGTGCAATTGCTGCAAAGAGAAGACGTATTCCGATTTTTCATATGGAAGCTGGTAACCGTTGTTTTGATCAAAGGGTGCCGGAGGAAACAAACAGAAAAATTGTCGATCATACTGCTGATGTTAATTTAACATACAGTGATATTGCAAGGGAATATCTCCTTAGAGAAGGATTTCCATCGGATAGAATTATTAAAACAGGAAGCCCAATGTTTGAAGTTCTTAACTCTAGAAAAGACGACATCCAAAGTTCAAATGTATTAGAGAGACTAGGTATAAAAGAAGAAAATTACTTTGTAGTGTCCGCTCATAGAGAAGAAAATATCAATTCAGAAGTCAATTTCTTGAACTTGGTTGATAGTTTAAATGCGGTTGCCGAAAAATATAACATGCCTGTGATTGTAAGTACGCATCCTAGGACTAGAAAAATGATTGAAGCGAAAGGGATTGAATTTAATCCATTAGTGAAAACTTTGAAACCATTAGGATTTAATGATTACGTGAAACTTCAAATTAAGGCAAAAGCAGTTTTAAGTGATAGCGGAACGATTAGTGAAGAATCTTCTATTCTTGGATTCAGAGCACTTAATATTAGACAAGCCCATGAAAGACCGGAGGCGATGGAAGAAGCTTCTGTTATGATGGTTGGGTTAGGAAAAGAGAGAGTTTTACAAGGACTGGAGGTACTTGAAACTCAAGAGAAGGACACTTTAAGACTCGTTGGGGATTATAGTATGCTTAATGTTTCAGATAAGGTACTAAGAATTATATTGTCTTATACTGATTATGTGAATATGGTGGTATGGGGGAAATAAAATGAAGGTTGTACTCTTAGCTCCAACACCCCCGCCAGTAGGAGGTATTGCAGGCTGGACATTAAGGATGCAGAAAGCAACGTTAAAGAACGGTTGGAATGTTGAAGTTGTAGATGAAAAATTATTAGGAAATCGAGAGGTATTTGGATCAAACACTAAGCCTAATTTATTAATGGAAATTAAAAGGTGTTTTAGAATTTGGAAAGATTTATATAAAGCTTTAAAAGATCCAGAGGTGAAGGTTGTTCATTCTTGTATTCCCGCAAGCACAACAGGGATGTTGAGGGAATATATCTGTGCAATGATAACAAAAGTAAGAAAAAGAAAATTTATAATACATTACCGTTGTACGCTACCTAACATGGTTAAAAGTACGGCAGGATTATTAATGTTTCAATATCTTACAAAAATAAGTGATCTGGTAATAACACTAAACAGTACTTCTGTAGATTATGTTAAAAAATATAGTAATACAAATGTAAAGTTAATACCAAATTTTATAGAAAAAGATTCAGTATTGGATAATGAAAAGAGAATAATATCCAACAAAATAAAGCGAGTTCTTTATGTAGGGGGAGTAATAGAAAGTAAAGGTTGTTGTGAAATTATCAATGTTGCAAATTCCTTTCCGGATATACAATTTCGACTTGTAGGGAATCCTGATAAAAAAGTATTGGAAATTGATAAACCTGCAAATGTAATATTGTGTGGAGAAAAAAATAGAGAAGAAGTACAGCAGGAACTAGTTAAAGCTGACCTCTTTATGTTTGTTTCATATTTTCCAGGTGAAGGATTTTCAAATGCTTTGGCAGAAGCAATGTCATATGGATTACCATGTATAGTTAGCGATTGGGCAGCAAACCACGATATGATAGAGGAATATGGTGGTATAGTAGTTAGTGTGAAGGACGTTGGAGCAATGATAAAAGCAATAGAGGAATTAGCAAATGATAGGAATAGAAGACAAAGGCAGTCAGAATGGAATATTAAAAAAGTGAAAGAAAACTATGTCGATAATATTGTTACTGACCAGTATGTGGATGCATACGAAAGCATTTTAGAAAATTAAATGGTGGTGTTGTTATTGCGACGAAAACTTGGTTGGTTTTTACTAGTAGTATACAATTTATTTCGTCTGCCAATAAGTTGGGTATTTAACTTTGGTAGATTAAAATTCTCTTTGATTGGGATAATATCACCTAATGTAAAAATAGCTGTTTCTAATAACGGAAGGATTGAAATAGGTAATAAATGTTGTATTGAAAGTGGGAACCTTCTAAGATCTAGCGGTGGAAAAATTAACATTGGAAATAGAATATATATTAATAGGAATTGTAATATTGTGTCTAGAGAAAGTATAACTCTTGGGGATGGAACAACTTTGGGGCCAAATGTATCCATTTATGATCATGATCATAGTTTTGGGAAAAACAAAAAAGGGAATTTTAAAATAGCACCTATTGTTATTGGTAAAAATGTTTGGATAGGGACAGGTGTAATAATATTAAGGGGCGTTAGTATAGGAGACGGAAGTGTAATTGGTGCAGGGGCAATAATTACTAAAGATGTCCCACCAAATACAATAGTTACAATGCAAAATGAAATAATAATGAGAGAGATTAATTGATATGGAAAAAATACTGATTGTTTCTACGGGGAAATATCCTAATGGCAATGCTGGAGCTATACGTCAACACTCATTTGCAAAACTTTTTGAACGCTGTGGTTATTCCCCTTACGTAATTGGACTAGGAGAATCAACTGATTTTGCAATTAAAGAGTACGATGGGATTAATTATACTTCATTTAGATCTAAAAAAAATAATATATTTAATCGCATTTTAAATTTATTACTTTTTAAAGCAAGACTAAAAAGATTTTTGAAAAACAATACTGGCTTCTCAAAAATTATGGTCGTAAGCATACCAATACCCGCACTTTTTTATCTAAAAAGATATTCGATAAAAAAAGGTATTGAGCTTATCCATGATAGTGTAGAGTGGTATTCTCCTGAAGAATTTACATTAGGTAAGATTTCACTACCATATATAGTTAATAACTCATATAATACAAAATGGATAGATAGTGGTTTTAAAGTTGTGGCTATTAGCAAGTTTCTACAAAATCATTTTACATTACGAAAAGTAAGTGTAATTAGAATACCAGTTATTTTGGATATCCATAATATGCCACATAAAAAAAGGAATATTAACAATAAATTAGTTCTTATTTACGCAGGAGCTGTTGGGAAAAAAGACTATTTAAAAGAAATAATAAATGGACTAGCTTTATTAAATACTAGCGAACTAATGAAATTAGAAATGCGGTTATTCGGAATAAGTAATGAACAATTAAAGAATGAATTAGGTATTCCAACTGAAATTATAGTTAAACTCTCTTCGAGTCTAAAATGTTTTGGAAGGGTACCAAGAGAAGAAGTATTAAAAAATTTAGAAGAAGCGGATTTTACTGTATTATTACGGCCTTCCGAACAAAGGTATGCAAAAGCTGGATTTCCAACAAAAGTAGTAGAAAGTCTTGCTAGTGGAACCCCAATAATTACTAATCTTAGTTCTGACTTAAGTAACTACTTAATAGACATGGAAAATTCTATTTTGGTTGATGATTGTAGTTCGGAATCTTTTCGTGATGCTTTACAGAAGGCAATCAACTTAAATCTTGTGGATAAACAAGAGATGCAAAAAAATGCACGAAAGACATCTGAGAAATATTTTGATTACAATAACTATATTGATGAAATAAAACAGTTATTAGAATCAAAATGAATCTCTTAAGAGAGGAAGAATTAATTGAAAGGAAAACTGCTTTACCTTTTGTTAATAGTGTTTACTTTTCTATATATATATTATCCCCCTTTATTTTTCACTAATACTTTACACATTTTAGGTGGTCTTTCATGGATAATAATAATTATTAACCGCAAAGGGTGTTCAGTATTTTTTTCGCGAGGCGGTTACTTAAAAGAAATTTTTTTTACCTGGTTTATAACTTCATATTTATATTTAGGGCTTCTAATAAATGGTCGATCAGATCTTTTGGTAAGCTATGTATTCATAATTATTCCCCTTGAGATATTGCCTATCTGCTTTGTTATTGTATATCTTATAAAGAAATTGAATGGTAAAAAAACATTTAGTGCTTTATTAATACATGTAGGTTTCGTCCAAGGGGTTATTTCGGTACTAGCTTTTTTGATTCCTGAAATCCAATCTTGGGTAATAAATAGGATGCTCTCATATGGATATGATAATGTAATTATTGGACTTTCCCAGCATAGAATGTTTGGTTTAAGTTATACTTTTCCTTATTCAATGCCAATAGTCCAAGGGGTTATTGCTTGTCTTTCTATTTATATGGGTATTAACAAAAATGCTAAATATTTCATTTTTACTCCGTTTATTATTTTTTCGGGAATCATTAACGCAAGAATAAGTATTGTTATCATTGCCATAGGAATAGTTTTAATTTTACTAGCTTCTTTAAAATTAAAGCTTAATAAAAAGTATAAGATAATAATTGCCTTTTTTGCCTTTATGATTTTACTTAATCCTATATCAAATATAATTCAAAAGAATTCCTCTGATACATTTAATTGGTTAGAGGATGGATTAGATCAGTTGATCAATCTTTACCATGGGGATATCAGTGGTGCGTATACGAGTTATATTACGGATAAGTCAAATTATAATTTACCAGATGGACTTAAGTTATTTTTTGGAACGTCTGAGAGAGTAATTAGAGGAAGTTCAACGTATCAATCTGATGTTGGATATATCAACGACATTTGGTTGGGTGGAGTATTTTACGCATTAACTTTATATAGTTATTTACTCATTAAATTAAATAAAATTAGGGTTTCTTTAAACAGAAGGCAAATAGATGGTACTTTAGTAAGTCTGTTTTTGGTATTTGTTATTATTTTTAGTAATTTTAAAGGAACTATTTTTGGAGTTAATGAATTTATAAATCTATTTTATTTGATTTATATATATAGCATATGTTACAAGGATAGTCCTTCTACTAATTTAACAAAAATTTAAAATTAAGGGTGGTTATTTTGGGACAGAGTTTAGTAACAATAATTGTTCCAGTTTATAATATTGAAAAGTATTTAAAAACATGTATAGAAAGCATAATAAATCAAACTTACACTCAAATAGAAATTATTTTGGTGAATGATGGTTCAACTGACTCCTCTTTAGAAATTTGTAAGCAATATATATATGATAATAGGGTTACTATAATTGATAAGAAAAATGAGGGATTAAGCAGCGCAAGGCAAGCGGGGATTGATAAGGCTAATGGGGAATATATATGCATGGTAGATTCTGATGACTATATCGAAAAAGATTTTGTAGAAAAAATGTATTCTAAAATTCATAATGATGATTCAGATATTTGTGCCTGTGCATCAAGGTTCTTTTCAGATAAATTCAGTAGAGTATTCGGTTATAGTGAATCTTATTCAAAAATCAAAATTACTAAACATGACATTGAAACTAAATATTTTGAATTACTAGGACGTTATTACATGAGTGATTCTTGGAATAAAATTTACAAAACAAGTTTTATAAGGAACTCCAATGTTAGATTTTCATTAGAACGAAAATATAATGGTACAGATCTTTCGTTTAATCATCGTTTATTACTTCATTTACCGCAAATTTCTGTGGTAAATGAACCATTATACAACCATCAAATATTAGAAAATTCTAGAGTGAGACGGAAAAATAAAGAATTGCAAAAGGGCTTTATGATAATTATGACTCAAATAATTAACGAAGTTGAAAAATTAAATTATACAGACTTAATTAATAATCAACTTAGTTGCTTGTATGTTAAATTTCTAAGGGAAGCTTCTCAAGATATTTTTAATTCGGGACTACCCTCGAAGGAGTTAAATAGTAAATATAAAGAATTCTATAATTTAAATAAACAATACTTAATGGAAAATCAAATATTAGACCTAGTACCCACTAATATGAACACCATTTCTTTAAGGATATTTTGCCGTTTTTTAAATACGAAAAATAGTATATGGCTGTTAAAATATTTAAGCATAAGACAAAAAGTATTAAAATTACATAACACTTTTAATGGTATTAAAAAAATATTAAGATTTTAAGTTTTTCAAAAATTTTCGGTAAATAGTTAGGTCATCAGTTAATTTTTATAGCTAATTTTATAAGTGGAATTTTCCCAATCTATTTAGATAAAAGTTGAGAGCGGAGTGTATCTATGAGAAGTAAAAAAGCTATAGCTAATATAATGTCATCACTCCTGTTGCAACTGACAACAATTATTTGTGGATTTATAGTACCTATCTTAATTATTAAATCATATGGGTCAAATGTAAATGGTGTTATTAACTCAATTACTCAGTTTTTAGGTTATATTGCTTTACTAGAAGCCGGTATTGGTGGTGTCGTTAGAGCTGCTTTATATAAACCTTTGGCAAACAAAGACAATGTTACAATAAGTAGAATAGTGAAAACAGCAGAAAAGTTTTTTAAAATAATAGCTTATATACTTATCGGCTACCTTATAGTAGTCGCTTTTGTATTTCCAAATATTGTGAGTGGTGAGTTTGATAAGATTTATACTATTACCCTAGTTTTAATAATTGGTATGGGGACTTTTGCTCAGTATTTTTTTGGAATATCATATCAATTATTGTTGCAAGCAGATCAAAGACTATATTTCACTTCCTTATTACAGGTTTTTACAGTTGTTATTAATACTGTTATAGTTGTTGTATTAATTAATAAAGGTGCAAGTATACACTTTGTTAAATTATGTAGTGCAGCAGTTTTAATAGCTAGACCTTTAGTCCTTAATATATATGTAAAATATAGATATAAAATAATAAAAAATGTAAATGCTGATAGAAATGCATTAAATCAGAAATGGGATGGTCTCGGCCACCATATCTCGTATTTTGTAAATAATAATACTGATATTGCTGTATTAACCCTATTTACAAATATGAGAGAAGTTTCAGTTTACTCTATATATATGATGGTTGTAGCGGGAATACGGAATATTACAACAACCTTTTCATCAGGCATAGAGGCTGCTTTTGGAAATATGATTGCAAATGGAGAAAGAAATTCTCTGTATAGAAATTTTATCTCTTTTGAGTTTTTATCTTTTTTTATAACAACGGTATTATTTACAAGTGCCTCATTATTAATACTACCATTTATCTCTATTTACACTAAAGGAATTACAGATGTAAATTATATTAGACCATTATTTGCTTATGTATTGGTAGCTGCTGGAGCGGCATATTGTATTAGATTACCTTATCATTCTATAGTAATAGCAGCTGGACATTTTAAGCAAACTAGAAATGGGGCTTTTGTTGAGGCAATAATTAATATTGTGTTTTCAATTGTTCTAGTAAATTCTTTGGGAATACTAGGTGTTGCGATAGGTACTCTATTTGCTATGCTTTTTAGAACCTTTCAATATATCTTTTATATTTCAAAAAACATTTTAGAAAGAAGAATATTGGATCCTATTAAAAGAATTCTTGTAAGTGTATCTTCGGTATTAGTTAGTGTGATAATTATTAGATTAATTCCAACAATAGCTATAGATAATTATTTTTATTGGGGAATATATGCTATAGGAGTAACAACAATAATCTTCTTAGTAACTCTTTTTGTGAATTTGATATGCTATTTTCAGGATTTGAAAAACGTGTTACAGATATTAAACAGGGTAATTAAATCAAAAGGTAAAAATTATCAATCATAATGTAAAATATAGGTATTTTACATAATTTATAAAATATTACTTCATTTAGTAGTAATTAAGAAAGGACTATAAGAAAATAGAGAAAGTTTGTAATAACAAACTTTAAATATAGTGGAATGTCAATCAATTGATAGAGGAAGGTTTTAATATGTACAAAATAGCAGTAGCAGGAACAGGATATGTTGGCTTAGTAGCAGGTGTATGTTTCTCTGAAGTAGGGCATCAGGTTACTTGTGTCGATATAGATGAAAATAAAGTGAATACAATGAAACGAGGAATCTCTCCTATCTATGAAGCAGATTTGGAAGAGTTGATGCAGAAAAATTATGCTGCTGGAAGAATTAATTATACAACAGATTACCAATCAGCTTACAAGGATGCAGATGCAATTTTTATAGGTGTAGGTACTCCGGAACAACCGGATGGATCTGCAAATTTATCATACATTGCAACAGTTGCAAGACAAATTGCTGAATCAGTAGGAAAGGAATGTTTGGTCGTTGTTAAATCTACAGTACCTGTTGGAACGAATGATAAAGTAGAACAGTTTATTCAAGACTTTTTAGTCAATGATGTGAAGGTAGAAGTTGCTTCAAATCCAGAATTTTTGGCACAAGGATCTGCCGTACATGATACATTGCACGCAGAAAGAGTTATTATCGGGACAGAAAGTAAATGGGCTGAAGAGTTACTTATGAATATTTATGAACCATTTCATTTACCGATTGTTTCAGTAAATAGAAGGTCCGCAGAAATGATTAAGTATGCATCTAATGACTTCCTTGCCCTTAAAATATCCTATATGAATGATATCGCGAATCTATGTGAATTAGTAGGTGCAGATATTCAGGATGTTGCAAGGGGGATGAGTTTTGATGAAAGAATCGGTAGTAAGTTTTTAAATGCGGGTATTGGTTATGGCGGTTCTTGTTTCCCTAAGGATACAAAAGCACTAGAGTATATTGCAAGTCAAAATGGATATGAACTCAAGACAATTAAAGCTGCCATTGATGTGAACAAAGAACAAAAGACAATGTTATATAAGAAAGCTAGAAAGAGATTCATTACATTCAATGGTCTTAAGGTAGCAGTATTAGGGTTAACGTTTAAGCCTGGAACAGATGATTTAAGAGAGGCACCATCTTTAGAAAATGTACCATTACTGTTAGAGCAAGGTGCAGACATTTTTGCATTTGATCCAGTCGGTGCAGAAAACTTTGCTAAAGTGTATCCGGAAGGTAAGAATGGAAAAGGAAGTATCACGTATGTTTCCAATATAGAGCATGCTTTAGAAGGAGCAAATGTGTGCTTTATTTTTACTGAGTGGGGAGAAGTAAAAGCAGTAACCCCTGAAACATATAAGAGATTGATGAGAACTCCTTTGATTTACGATGGAAGGAATATATATAGTGTTTCAGACATGCAGGAAGTAGGAGTTGAGTATCACTCTATAGGAAGAAAATCCGCAAGTAGAGAAGGATTAAAGGAGTCGAAGAATCTTGAATTACAAACCTCTAGATCCTAGTAAAACATATCTTATCACCGGAGCAGCAGGCTTCATTGGATATTTTCTATCTAAAAAACTATTAGAACATGGATGCAGAGTAATAGGTGTTGATAATATAAATGATTACTATGATGTAAATCTTAAACATACCCGTTTGGATCAACTAAAACCTTATGATAGGTTTACCTTTATCAAAGGTGATATTTCGGACATGCCGTTGATCACTGAAATTTTTAAAGAGTATAAGCCTAATGTAGTAATAAATCTAGCTGCCCAAGCAGGTGTTAGGTATTCAATAGAGAATCCAGATGTATATATTCAAAGTAATATTATAGGTTTTTATAATATTCTTGAAGCTTGCAGACATCATCCAATTGAACACCTAGTATATGCTTCGTCTAGTTCTGTTTACGGAGCGAATAGAAAGGTTCCTTTTGAAGAAACTGATTTTGTAGATACTCCAGTATCACTATATGCCTCTACTAAGAAATCAAATGAATTAATGGCCCATACTTATAGCCATTTATATAAAATTCCAGCTACGGGACTTCGTTTTTTTACAGTTTATGGCCCTATGGGTCGACCAGATATGGCTTACTTTGGATTCACTGATAAGTATTTTGCTGGGGAGCCAATTAAGATATTTAATAACGGTGATTTTGAAAATGACCTTTATCGAGACTTTACTTATATAGATGATATTGTTGTTGGAATTGAGAGACTTATAGGTAAACCTCCAATTGAGTCTGTTCCTCATAAAGTTTATAACATTGGTAACAACAGTCCGGAGAAATTGATGGTGTTTATCGAGACTTTGGAAAAGGCTTTAAGTAAGGCTTTAGGTAAGGAAGTTTTATTTGAGAAAGTTTTTGAACCTATTAAGCCTGGGGATGTACCGGCTACTTATGCTTCTACAGACCTACTGCAGAATGCTGTGGGATTTAAACCTGAAACTCCGATTGAGGAAGGATTACAGAAGTTTGCGGATTGGTATGTGGAGTATTATAAGGTGAAATAGTTAATTTTCACGCCTCTAAACAATTTAATTAAATCAGCTTTAATAACAAATCAAGCAGTAAGATTAATTTTGAATTACTCAAATGCTGAATGAAAATATTTGTGTTATTTATTAAAAGGAAATTTCTTAAAGGGGTTTTATGGATAAATTAAAAATAATAATAAAATCTTTGTTTTGGGTTATTATTACCCAAGTTATAATATTTTCAACTTTATACTTTCTGGGTTTTAGAATCACATATGCACCAAATCTTGAAACAAGTTGGAATGCAGTTGCTGCAATTGGTCAGTGGGCAGGGGCATTAGTTGGAGTTTTAATTCCAATTGCTGCTGTATACTTACAAGCAAAATTAGATAAGAATAAGAGGGAAATAGGAGAATCAAATTCTGATTTACTTAATGAGTTAAAAGAGTTTAAATTAGAATACTCAGAAAAACTTAAGACTCTCTCTGAATTGGTAGATGAAAAGGGAAATATTGTTATAAATAGTGGTTATTTCACTGATGATTCAAAAAACAATTTAAAAGAGAAGGCGCTTAAATTTGTAAATATATCAATGATTACGAAGACAAAGAGAGTTGCTGAGCATTTAGAAATTAGTCATGATAAGGCATATGATTTATTAGTAGAAATGGCTATACATGATGGTTCTATCTCTAGTGCTGGGCAAATAAGAAAAGAAAATATGGATAATATTGTTTGGACTAAAAAAACTAGGTAATAGATTAAGGTGCCTATCATTCCTGGTTAGGGGAAGAACCAGGACGGTTAGTATACTTTCCAGTTTCAAATAAACTAGTTCTAAAGAAATTTTTAAATTTAATCTTATTCAATAATGCTGGAATCGGGAGCCTAGAAAAAACCGTTGTAGTCAAAGCCGCTAAAATAGAGAAATTGTTTAAAATTTATATATTCTGGAATGAGGTACATTAGATGAGAACTTTGTGGCTCATTTTAAGTAAATAAATTTAAAAAAATCCTTTTTCATTATGGAAGAGGATTTTTTTATTATCAATCTGTAAAGAGAATATTATTCTATTTATTCTGCCTTAATCACATAGTAAGACGAGGAAGAATCTTGATTCCCAAATATGATGTAGAGGCTGTCCCAAAAGTGAAAATCCAATGAATATATAAATTAAATAGTTAAAATATCAGTATTTTTTACATAAAAAAGGGCATCCAACAGTCAAATTATCGGCATATTGGACAGCCCCTTCATCTTCTACAGTATTTAGCTCTTTTCCAAGTTATTCTTCAACATCTTCGTTACTTTAGATTTTTCCTCATCAGGAACACTCAAATAATAGATACCATCGATTTTTCCACCTTCACCTTTTACTTCATACTCAGTAATATTTTTTCGACAGTCACGGTAGTTTTTCTGGATATCCATCATTTCATCAAAGGTCATATTTGTTTTAACGTTATCACCTAGTGCAGCTAAAATATCATCAAATCGAGTAACAGATGAAATACTTGCAGCCTTGTCGATAATAGCGTTGAGAACCTGGCGTTGGCGCTTGTTACGTCCGAAGTCACCATCAGGATCAAAGTGTCTCATTCGAACATATCCAAGTGCTTTTGGACCGTCTAATTCAATGTTCCCTTTTGTGTAGTGATAACCTTTTTTATATGATCCCTCATCAATCCAATCAAGGTCATTATGTACAGTAACCCCACCCACAGCATCTACAAGTGCACTCATAGCCTCCATATTCACACGAATATAATAGTCCATATTAACTCCAGTAAAGTTTTCTACTGTTTCAATGGCCATTTTTGGTCCGCCAAATGCATAAGCATGATTAATTTTATCTGTCGTTCCATGCCCAACAATCTCTGTTCTTGTATCACGTGGGATACTCACCAATTGCATAGAGCCTTTTTTCGGGTTAAGGGTCATCGCCATAATTGTGTCTGAGCGGCCACGGTCACCATCACGTTCATCGACACCTAACAATAAAATAGAAATCGGTTGACTATTATTAATCTCTGGTTTTTTATGCGGATTATTTAATTTTACTTCTTCATGCATTTTATTCGCAGTTTCTTTAACAGAACTATATAGGTAAAAAACATATCCTCCTACACCAAGTACCAGCACCCCAATGATGCTAGCAATAATAATAAAAACCTTTTTCTTCATATAATATCCTCGCTTTGTTTTTATATTAATTTTACAAATTATAACATGATTTTACAAGATTAGAAGATTTTTTTGTTGAATGAGTGCAATTTTATTGGTGGTGGGTATGTTGATTACCCCTTTTAAGGAAGTAATGAGTGTATGCATTTTTAGAATACGTGAGTCCAAAAGTCCACGTTTCATAAATAGGGTCATCGTCAGTTAATGGATACTAGCAACTGACTGCTCAACCGCAGAGCATCACGAACAAAACGATTAATTAAGCTTGGAGAGATATTCGAAAGGTATTTTGAAATTGATGCTGAAAAAATAGTAGTTATCATTGAAAAATTAAGTGCTAAACATAAGGCTGTGTTAAAGTTTAATGTTGATAATTAGGTAAAATTAAGGGAAACCAAACTACAATGATTTCCCAGTCCTTCTTCCTAACATATGCGTTTTTTAGATAAGAACTATTAAAGTCTCATTTTTAAGCCCTCGTGTGTCGCCTTAAAACCTAAGCGTTCATAAAAACGTAAAGCATCTCTACGTTGTTTATCTGTTGTTAGTTGAACCAAGTGACATCCACGTTCTTTTGCACGTTGAATGGCCCATCGTATAAGTTCAGTTCCTATCCCTTTTCCACGTTCTGTAGAAGCTGTTCTTACCCCCTCAATTGTAGCTCTCCATCCGCCTTGATGTGTTATATATGGAGTAAATGTAATTTGTTGAACCCCGATAATTTCATTTTCATAACAAGCCACAACTAACTCATTGTTAGGGTCAGATGTTATAGCTTGAAACGCTTTTTTGTAACTATTGGGAAGTGGCTGTTCATAACGTTCTCTTTTACTACCTAAAGCATCATCAGCAAGCATTTCTACAATTCTATCTAAATCTTGTTCAGTAGCGATTCTAAACTGTATTTCCCTTTCCAATAAAATTCCCTCCTTGATTAGCCGCAAAGCACTTTATAGTTGTATGCTATCTTATAAAACATCATTAGTTAATGTTAAAAATATTATGATAAAAGATAAGTATTTCTTATTATATTTTAGGTTTGAAAAAAATAAAGCAACAAAGAATATCCCTCCTTTGTTGCTTTTTAAGTCCAAGCTTTTTTTAACAGCTGAACACCTAAGCGAATTTGGTCTATTGTTAGATTGCTAAAACCAAGTTGGATCATAGGTTCGTGAGGTTTACCATCTATGAAGTAATTTGAAGTTGGATAAACCTTTACTCCATATTTATATGCTCGCTGAATAAGGGTCTCCTCACTGGCAGGGTGATGAAATTGTATCAAAATATAAAGTCCTGATTGTGAGCCGATGATTCGAATGGTTTCGCCGAAAGTCTCTTTTAAGGACGTAATGAGTGTCTGAATTTTTCTTTTATAAGTTGCACGCATTTTTCGAATATGTGAATCCCAATGCCCACGTTTCATAAATAGGGCCATCGTCCGTTGATGGATACTAGAAGCTGACTGTTCAACCTCAGCGAATTGTTGTTTGTAATCATCGAGAAGCTGAGGAGGTAGAATCATGTAACTTAGCCGGATTGATGGTAAAAGGGCTTTTGAAAATGTGCTGATATATATGACACGAGCATCTTGTTGAAGCGATGATAAGGCTGGGATTGGCTGTTCATTATACCGAAATTCACTGTCATAATCATCTTCAATAATGTAGCCATTTTGCTCATGTGCCCATTTTAATAATTGATAGCGTTCAGGAACCGGGATCGTCACACCAGTAGGAAATTGATGTGATGGCGTGATGTACACAAGTTTTGAATCTGTTTGCTCCAATTGTTTTATATCTAATCCTCTTTTTGTTACATGAATGGGATCAATATGAAATCCCTGAAGTTGAAAAACAGTTCGGGCTCCGTGATACCCTGGGTTTTCGAATGCAATGGATGAATATTCTCTTTTTAATAAAATCGACAAATGCATTAATAACTGCTGTATACTACTGCCTATCACGATGGCATCTGCAGAAGTTTGAATCCCTCTTGATTGTAATAAATAATTTGCGATTTCCTCACGAAGCTGTTTATCTCCTTGCCGGTTACCATATGTAAACGTAATGTTGTCCTTTAACACTTCATTCGAACATTGCCGCCATGCTTTTAAGGGAAATGCTTGCTGGTCTACTCCACCTATCAAAAAATCAACCATTATGCTTTGTACTTCTGAATCTGTATTGATTTTAGTAAGTGGTGAGATAGGTAAATTCCTTGGTATATCAATTGGTTCAAAGGTCTCAACAAAATAACCTTTTTTTGGCTCGCTTCGAATATAGCCTTCTGCCAATAATTGTTCATAAGCCACGAGAGTCGTGTTTCTACTGACTTGCAAACTATCAGCAAGTTGGCGAACGGAGGGAAGTTTCGTATCGGCCTGCAGTTTTCCATTTTCGATAAGTGAGCGTATGGAATGGTAAATTTGTTTATACTTTGGACTGTTGTCATTTAGAGGAATTAATAATTCCTTCATATCATCGTCTCCTAACTGACATGTTAAAATGATTAATTCTGTGTCTATTTATTATGTCACTTCTAATAGATAATATATTATGAAGTGATGATAATTCAAGAATCATGTTGTTAAGAGGGACATTTCTCTTTTTAAGGAATTGGAGAGATCTTTAAGAATTTATCATATAAATGTAAGTAAAAATATAAGTGTTTAATAATAAAAGGAGTGGTAAAAGATGGCTCAAAGAATTTCATATTATGACGTAGCACCAGAAGGTTTAAAAATTATGTTAGAAATGGAGAAATATACGAAAACTACTATTGATCGTAAACTTAGAGAACTTATCAAAATTAGAGCTTCGCAAATAAATGGTTGTGCGTATTGTATTAATCTCCATACAAAAGATGCACGAAAAATGGGGGAGACAGAACAGCGTATTTATGGATTAAATGCGTGGGAAGAATGTAATTTTTACACTCAAGAAGAAAAAGCAGCATTAAAACTAACAGAATCCATTACATTCATTTCAACAAAAAGGGTTCCTGATGAACTGTATCAAGAAGTAAGGAAGTACTATGATGAAAAAGAATACGTTGATTTGGTTCTATTAATTAATCAAATCAATAGTTGGAATCGACTTTCAATTGCTATGGGGAATATTGCGGAATAAAATTAATCAAATACTTTTTTTCTATGATTGGCGCAATTCTTGAGGAATTGCGTTTTTATTAGTTATCATGGGAGAAATTTAGTTATTTTGTATTGCTTATTTGATACAAACTGAGCCATAAAAAATAAATTATTATTGATTGTTGACATATAAAGACAACCCATTACGAGTTAATGGGTCTCTCAAAAATTAATTCAAAATAGGAAGCTGTTCCTATACCAATTGTAGCTATTTCAGGAGCAACTAATTGTACAAATCTCCAACCATCACTTAATCTATGCATTAAAGAGAAAAAAGAAGCGTCTATGTACGCTTCAAATGAAAATGAGGTTAATATCTTTTTAGTTGATTCTTCCCATTAAAAAGTTTAGTAGTATCCTCTCATAAATGATGCTCCAACAATAATTAAAAGTATGAAGAGAACAACAATTAAAGCGAATGGATTACGATGATGATGGTGTTCATGTTCATGTTCAAATCCCATTGAGTATCACCACCTTTACTTAGTGTCCTTAAATAATATGTAAGAATCATATTTTTTGAAATGGACAAGGGTGGAAATTTAATATATTAATTATTTTTTTGTACGAATATACTAGATAGTTATTTATTCAAGAAAAGGGAGTAAATCTGGAATAATAACTGCGCTTTCTTTTATTAAAGAATTTATGGTTTCAGTCGTTTTATTTATTCATGGAGTTTATGCATAATAATAAACTTATTAAATAAAAATTGAAAAACGACCCTTTGTCTGAATATATGAAAAACTCTCCTGGTTATAGATTAGCATATATGGTATGATTTTCTTATAATTCAAATACTTAGTATGCATCTTGTCGCATCATACAAATGTCTAAACTACTAATAAACAACCAAGGAGTCAATATGAAAAAATTTTTCGTAACTTTTAGTTCATTACTAATTATCCTATCATTTTCAGTAAGGGATGCTTTAGCACATCCGGGAAGAACGGATAGTAACGGTGGACATACTTGTTGGACAAATTGTGCGAAATGGGGATTAAAAACAGGAGAATACCATTTTCATAACGGGGGTGGTTCAGGTGGAGGTTCTAGTTCAAGAACTTCTACTCAAGCACCAAGATATAGTCAAGCAGATGTTGATAGAGGAAGAAAATCTGGCCAAAACAATGGATATGAGGATGGTTACAATCGATCGAGTAGAAATCCTAATACAGATAATGAGAATGAAGGATACCAAAAGGGTTATAAAGCTGGATACGAGGCAGGTTACAATGAGGGGCTTAAAAAAGTTAAAGAAGAAGATATCCTAGCGGGAGCAAAATCGGGGAAAAGTGATGGGAAAAGAGCTTATCAAAACGGAGAGAAAAAAGAAGTTTCTCCTAATGATTCAAAATCCGACGAATGGAATAAAGCCTATAGAGCTGCTTTTATAAAAGCATTTGACCGCGAAAAGGTACTCGATGATACTAAACATGCTGGATACGATTTAGGATATTCTTTAGCGAAAAAAGTGGTTCCTAATCGAATTTCCAACGACAAAGAACTAAAAAAGCTATTTGAAAAGCATTATAAAATAGGCTTTGAAAAAAGGATAGAAGAAGAACATGAGGCACATCAAAAACTTGGATTTGAGGATGGCTATGTGATAGCAGTTCTATCAGTTGATTCCCTCGATAAAAGATTCGAAGATTCTTATAAAAAGGGTTACGATGAAGGGAAAACGAAACGAAAAGAAGAAGTTTATGCAGAAGGACATCAATCTGCTTATAAAAATATGGATTATCAAGAACCTGATTCGTATGATAATGAAGTATTAGTTGAATGGTATAAAAAAGGATATGAATCAAATAACATCGCTAAACAGATTAAAAATACTGCATTTGAAAATGGTCATATGAATTCCAAGTACTTTATCCCTAAAGAATTTAAAGTTGATGATGATTCTATCGCCTTGTATGATAAGCTATTTGAAGAAGGCAAACAACTAAGAAAACAAGAAACTAAGACAAAAATGATGTACGCTTCTGGTATTGGAATACCATTCGTTGGTATTGCAGTTGGTGGTTACCTCTTTAGAAAACGGAAAAAGAAGAATAAGTAGTGTTTTCACTTATTAACTGAAGGCTATAGTTGAATTTGCATATTGAATAGAGAGGAGAGCAATTCACTGTTTTATGGTGAAATGCTCTCCTTTTTTATTTACCTCCTTACCTAAACTACAAGGAATAAAGTAATATAATTAGTGTTGAATTTATAGATGAAGATCGGCAACGAGTCCATTTTGTACCCACCATACAAAAAATGTACCTATTTACAATAATGGTGAAAGCGGTTGCTAAAATAGACGATGAAGGCGTAAAGTGTAAATAAATTCAAATTATTGTGGAGGTTTAGAGATGAAAACAAAGGTCCGATCAACTTCTAAAGGATGGGAGTTTTTTCAGGGGCTAGGGAAGACGTTTATGCTGCCTGTTGCTCTTCTTGCCTTTATGGGTTTATTGCTTGGAATTGGTAGTTCTTTTACTAGTCCAACAACGATTGAAAATCTTCCTTTTTTAGATCATAAGGTTATACAAGTTATTCTCCGATTTATTTCTACGATCGGTGGATTTGCATTTACCTATTTACCATTGCTTTTTGCGATGGCGATACCGCTTGGGCTTGCTCGATATGAAAAAGGGGTAGCGGCATTTTCTGGTCTTATCGGTTATATTATTATGCATTTATCGATTAATTTCTATTTGGTTGAAACGGGTAAAATTGCTGCCGCGGATGTGATGAGACAAGAAGGCCAGGGAATGGTTCTTGGGATTCAAAGTCTCGAGATGGGAGTGTTAGGAGGAATTATTGCTGGACTTATCGTTTATCTCCTTCATCAACGTTTTCATAATGTAAAGCTGCCACAGGCATTTGCTTTCTTTGGGGGAGCAAGATTCGTCCCGATTATTACGGCGATTACTTTATCGATTGTCGGTATAATCATTCCAATGATATGGCCATTCTTTACGATGATTATTAATGGAATTGGCTCCACGATCAAAGGAGCAGGTGTATTCGGTCCATTTTTATTTGGAGCAGGGGAAAGATTGCTTCTGCCATTTGGACTTCATCATATCTTAGTGGCGATGATTCGTTTTACAGAAGCGGGTGGAACTGCTGTTGTTAATGGTGAAACGGTTTCTGGTGCACTCAATATTTTTTATGCAGAGCTAAAAAGTGGTTCACCTATTACAGGTTCTGCAACAGCTTTCCTTTCGCAAGGGAAGATGCCAACATTTATGTTTGGTTTGCCAGCTGTAGCATTAGCTATCTACCATACGGCGAAACCGGAAAATCGTAAAAAAATTAAAGGACTTCTTATTTCAGGTGTCATCGCTACATTTGTAACAGGGATTACAGAACCTATTGAGTTCTTGTTCTTATTCCTTGCACCTGCATTATATGGGATCCATGTTGTACTTACCGGACTTGGATTTATGGTCATGGCATTACTAGGTGCGAAAATAGGAAATACGGATGGAGGCATCTTAGATTTTCTAATTTTCGGTGTCCTGCAAGGTACATATACGAAATGGTATTTAGTACTGATCGTTGGAGTAATTTGGTTTGCAATCTACTATACTGTATTCCGATTTGCGATTACAAAATTTAATTTAAAAACACCAGGTAGAGAAGATAATGAGACAGAAGAAGATAGCACTCAATCAAATGATAATAGTGGAAAAGCGCAATCAAATGGTCAAGCAGTTCAATTATTAGGGGCATTAGGTGGTTCAGAGAATATTCAATCCTTGGATAATTGTATTACTAGACTTAGATTAGTAGTTGATAATATGGAAAAAATAGATGAACAAGCATTAAAGAAGAATGGAGCATTAGGTGTCATTAAATTAGATAATCATAATCTTCAAGTGGTCATTGGAACTCAAGTCAGCCATGTACGGGTAGAAATAGCCAAACTCATGGAATCTGAAGGATATAAAATAAGTGGATGAGACCTGCTCATCCTCTCTTTTTCCTCCTTAAGGCGGTTTTTCATAATGAAAGAAAAAAGCTTTATTTAAAAAGTGTAAAAAATGAGGGATATCATGCATAGTCAATTTGATCAAAGGATCAATCGAATGGGAACCTATTGTACACAATGGGATTATATTAAGGATCGATTTGGGGTAAACGATTTATTACCGTTTTCCATTTCAGATATGGATTTTCAAAGTCCGCCTGAAATTTTAAAAGCGCTCAAGGAACGTACTGATCATGGGGTCTTTGGATATACGAGGTGGAACCATACAGACTATAAATCTTCTATTACATATTGGTACGAGACGCGTTTTTCCTCCAAAATAGAAATGGATTGGATTGTATATAGCCCAAGTGTGATTTATTCAATCGCGAGACTAATTGAAATTTTAACATCAGAATCAGATCATATTGTTATGCAAACCCCAGCATATGATGCTTTTTTTCCATTAGTTAGTGAAATGAAACGAAAACTTGTGACCAATCCACTTCTTTATAAAGACGGAAGGTATGAAATAGATTTTTCCGATTTGGAACAAAAGCTATCCAATCCGAAGGCGAAAGTATTATTACTGTGTAATCCACATAATCCTACGGGAAGGCTTTGGACAAAACAAGAGTTAAAAAGAATCGTAGATTTATGTAATCAGTATGGGGTCAAAGTTATTTCAGACGATATCCATATGGATATAACCTACAATAATCGGACGTATATTCCGCTTACTAGTGTGACAGATGATGTGCAAAATATATTTATTTGTTCATCAGCTAGTAAAACCTTTAACACACCTGGCTTAGGTGGTTCTTATTCGATTATTCCAAATGAAGAAATAAGAGAACGATTTTTGCAGTTATTAAAGTATCGAGATGGGCTATCTAGTGCCAATATTTTTGGTGAGATCGCTGTCATGGAGGCGTATCGACACGCAGGATATTGGGTTGATGAGTTATGTTCCTATCTGTATAATAATATGAAAATAATCAAGGAATATATCGATCAGGAGTTGCCAACTCTACATTTTACCATCCCAGAATCTACTTATTTAGCATGGATTGATTGTACAGGGCTGCTTAAAACGCAAAAAGAGCTTCAACAAGCACTTGTGAATATAGGTAAAGTTGGGATTATGCCAGGTGATGTATATGGAGAGGATCGAGGAGTTTTTCTGCGGATGAATATTGGATGTCCGCAATCAAAGCTCCTAGAAGGTCTAGACCGTTTGAAACGCTCTATTCTTTCGTTATCTAACTCCTAATAGGATAGTGGTAGAATCATAGAAGCGTCCTTGATCATGAAAAGGTGATGAACATGCAGTCCCTGATGAAGAGGTTAGTACAGCAACGAGAAACGTTAAGCCAGCTTGAAAAGCAAGTTCTCGACTATTTCATTCGTTATCCAGAACGGTTAGTTTCATTGAAATTGGAAGATGCAGCAAAAGAAATGTATGTTTCGACTGCAACCATTAGTCGTACATGTAAAAGGCTCGGATTTCAAGGCTTCCAAGATTTCAAACTTCAGCTTCACCTATACATACGTGATGAGGATCAATCGAAAAATCAAGGACTTTCAGCCTCACTATCCTCTTATGTGAAACGTTATGAAAAGGATGTTCAAGAGGTGTTACAGCGAATCGATGAGAATAAATTGAAACAAGGCGCCTCCATGCTCGAACAAGCAAGACAAGTCGAGTGGTTTGGAGTCGGCCATTCCTTTTCCGTTTGCTGGGATGCATCGAAAAAGCTTTTAATGTTAGGAAAAAGCAGCATGGCTCGAATGGATTGGGACGACTTGCGATGTGCCGCACAGAACTTAACAAAGGATGACCTGGCCATTTTTGTTTCCTATAGCGGAGAAACCCTCAACATTTTAGAATATGCACATATCGTCAAAAATCAAGGAACTCCGATACTATCACTCGTCGGAACCAAATCCAACCGCCTAACCGAACTATCCGACCTAGTCCTCTACACACCCATCGAACACTGCTACTTCAACGGTGTAGACATGTGCTCACGAGCACCATTTCAGATTTATTTGGATATGTTGGTGTTGGAGTATGGGACACGGGGTCAGGTCCTGTGTCCCACAAATCCTTAATGAAATACATTTTTATAGATACTTTTTAGGATCGGGAAACATAAAATAATAGCTTTGTTAATAATATCAAAGACTCAAACTACACGTTTGAGTCTTTTGTCTTTAATCTTCATCGTCATCCCTAGACCAAGCAGGTCTTCCAAACCCATCATCCTCATTTATTGAATACAAAGGCTTTCCAAATCGTTTTTTTTATTTGTTTTTCCTCATAACAAGAAGGAGTCCTGTAATATTCCTTCTCGTTATCTAGGTCAATTTGTGATTGTGACCAACCGTAATGATTAGTTTCTTCATCCTTAATATTGGGGGATGTGTGAGAATAGTAATATTCAACTTTAGTTAGCCAGTTTCTAGAACACATAAATAAAAAAATATTTTTTATAATTATGCTTTGTTCCCAATTTATCTTCCTGTAAAATTATTGGAAAGACCATCTAGGTGGTTAATAAAAAATTTTAGGGGTATACAAAATATGGAGACAAAAAGTAAGATACGTGTAACTGGAAGTTTTATTTTAAAATTAGTGATCTCTTTCATTTTAATGGTCGTTTTAACCGGTATCCTGTCAATTCCAGCCATTATTTATGTTTTTGCGACTTCTAGTGTTCCATTAGAATCCATTTCTAGTCTGGAATTCGATGAGCCTGTTGCCGGATTATTATCTGGGGCAGCATCTTTTTTCGGGGTGCTTTTAACGGTTCTAATCATGACGAAATTTAAGAAACAATCCATGAGGAATATGGGGTGGGCTGATTTTTGGAAAAATAAAAGGGAGCTAGCTTTTGGATTGATTCTCGGAATTGCTTCAATTACAGCTATTTTCCTTATTTTGTGGGCTACGGGGCAGATTTATTTTGAGAAAAATGCACATATAAACTTTTCATGGTCTATATTCATTGGTTTTATCACGTTCATTTTTGTGGCATTGAACGAGGAATTATTTTTCCGGGGATATATTATATCGATTTTAAAACCAACTCATTCCAAGATCACCATTTATATCGTTTCAGCAGTAGTTTTTAGCTGTGCCCATCTTTTGAATGACGACGTAAAAATCTTAGGCTTAGCGAATATCGTATTGATTGGATTACTATTTGCCTATATGTTTATAAAAACTAACCGTTTATGGATGCCTGTTGGGTACCATTTAACATGGAACTTCTTTCAAGGGAATGTGTGGGGATTTCAGGTAAGCGGGATCAATACCAATAGCATTTTTCAGCCGAAAATTCATAACACGATATTAACAGG
Source organism: Heyndrickxia sp. NPDC080065 (assembly GCF_050281185.1). Taxonomy (NCBI): domain Bacteria; kingdom Bacillati; phylum Bacillota; class Bacilli; order Caryophanales; family Bacillaceae; genus Heyndrickxia; species Heyndrickxia sp. NPDC080065. The sequence continues at coordinate 242,720 of NZ_JBNNWS010000006.1, forward strand.
TGGAGGATTTGGTCCGGAAGCGGGGATTTTAACAACGGTAGTTATTGTAGGTGGATTTTTTGTGACAAGGTGGTTTTTAGGTGCGAAATCGGTGAGTATTTAGAAGGAAAATAGCTCTAGTTAATAAAGGCACTTCATCGAAACAAAATTATCATGCCATCTTAATAGTCCAATTATTATTCTAAATTTACCTTCAATATTAAATTCATAACTAATAGCCACTTGGAATATACAAATGGCTATTTTAGCTAGGTTGATTGTTCAATTATCATTTATTCATATTAAAAGATTGTATTTTACATTCATGGGGATGTAGATATAAGTGGAAATTATTATCTGAATACTCTGTTATATTTTTCAGGAATATAATATAATAGAGTAAAGTAAAATGAAAGGGATGAATACATTTTGCCGGACTACGATCGACTTTGGAAAGAAGTCATCACAGAACTCTTCGAAGATTTCCTCTTATTTTTTGCCCCTGAACTCTATGAACATATTGATTTTTCAAAACCGCCTTTATCACTAGAACAGGAACTTAACCATATTTATCCAAAAGCAGATTCAAAGGATCGAGAGATAGACAAATTAGTAGCTGTACAATTGAAAAACGGAGATGAAAAGTGGATACTTGTACATGTAGAGGTACAAGGAAAACGAGATGGTGATTTTTCAGAAAGAATGTTCCAATATTTCTATCGGGTATTCGATAAATATAATAAAAAGCTTTATACACTCGCACTATATACAGATGATTCCCCAACATTTTGCCCCAACACTTATAATTATTCGTTTTTTGGCACAGAATTAGCATATACTTTTAATACATACAAGATTTTACAACAAGAAGAAAATGAATTGCTCCAATCGAATAATCCTTTTGCGCTTGCCATACTCGCAGGGTTATATGTGTTAAAAGCGAAGCGCAAGCAAAACAATAAATATCGTTATAAAATAACATTAATGAAAATGCTCTTAAAAGAGGTAGGAATACCGAGAGAAAAAGCCCATAAGCTTCTTATCTTTATAGACCACATCATTGAATTGCCAGAAGAACAAACTGAACAGCTTGTAATAGAAATATCCCCATTCATCGAAAAGGAGGACTTAACGATGGCGTTAACTATGGATGATACATCATTTGCTCGTTATTATAAGAAAATTGGAAGGGAAGAGGGCAGAGAAGAAGGAAGAGAAGAAGGAAGAGAAGAGGGTAGAGAAAAAGGGATAGCCGAAGGAAGAAAAGAAGAAAAAAAAGAAACAGCTCGAAAAATGCTAGAAATGGGAATCGGTCTGGATGTAATAGAAAAAGTGACTGGACTAAATAGGGATGAGATAGAAAATTTAAATAGGTAGAGGCGCTGGGGCGGTTCTCTCGTCCCATTTTTTCACTTTCAATTGGGACAATGTACCAGACCCTATGTCCCATCCCCACTCATCGAAAAGGAGGACTTAACGATGGCGTTAACTATGGACGATACATCATTTGCTCGTTATTATAAGAAAATTGGTAGGGAAGAGGGAAGAGAAGAAGGGATAGCTGAAGGAAGAAAATAAGAAAAAAGAGAAACAGCCCGAAAAATGCTAGAAATGGGAATCGGTCTGGATGTAATAGAAAAAGCGACTGGACTTAATAGGGAGGAGATAGGAAATTTAAATAAGTAGGGGTGCTAGGTCGGTTCTCTCGTCCCATTTTTTTACTTTCAATTGGGACAATGTACCAGACCCTATGTCCCACCAAATAATACCCCTCCTGAAATATGAGAAAAAAATGGCCTTTTAGAGACATACTATCCCAAGAGGCCATTCTTATAAAACTTTATTTAAATCAACAGTTATGAAGCTTTTGGATATGCTGACTGGCATCAGCCTTACTCAAACGAATATGTAAGGTTGACGAAAATATTTACCCTGCTTTCTTAAAAGTGAGTGATTTTCCTTTTGTTTCTTTTACTACCATTATACTTGAAATAGAAATTATACTTGATAGTACTAAATAAATTGAAATTGGGATAGAGCTATTAAAAGTTTTTAGGAGACTTAATGAAATTAATGGAGCCAATGAGCCCGCTAAAATTGGTGCTACTTGATAGCATAAAGACAAAGCCGTATATCTGATATGAGTAGGAAATAATTCTGTCATTAATGCTGAGTATGGTGAATACGTCATCGATTGAATGAATAAACCAATAGTAATTGCAGACATGATTATCCAATCATTTCCTGTATCCATCATTGGAAACCCAATAAATCCCCAAAACGCAGTTAAAATGGCTCCTGTAATATAGATTGGCTTACGTCCCCAAACATCACTTAAGTGTCCCATTATTGGAATAAAGAAAAAGTGAATAGCGTGGGCACCAAACATTAATAATAAAATTTGTGTAGTATCTTTATTGACCACAAGTTTTAAATAACTAATGGAGAAAGTTACAACCATATAGTATAAGATGTTTTCTGCAAAACGAGCTCCAATACCAGCAATAATAGCTTTTTTATGGTATTTAAACACTTCTATAATACCTAAATGTTGTTTTTCTAATTGGGCTTGTTTTTCTTGTGCCTCTTTGAAAATAGGTGCATCATCTACACTTTTACGGATCCAAAGACCAATTAGTACTACAACTGCAGAGAACCAAAATGCTACGCGCCAACCCCAATCCATAAATTGCTCGGGGCTTAAGCTTTTAGATAAAATTAAGAGGATAATTGTTGCAATTAAATTACCCAATGGTACGCCTGCCTGCGGCCAACTTGCCCAATAACCACGTCTATCATTAGGACTATGCTCTGATACTAAAATAACAGCACCTCCCCATTCTCCTCCGAAAGCAAAACCTTGAATTAAACGTAAAGTAACGAGTAAGATAGGAGCCCAATAACCAATACTATTGAATGTTGGAATACATCCCATTAAGAAGGTCGTAATTCCAACGATAATTAAACTAAGCTGTAATAATTTTTTACGCCCAATTTTATCACCATAATGACCAAATACAATCCCACCAATAGGTCTAGCTAAAAAGCCTACCGCATAGAGAGCAAATGCGGCTAGGATGCCGTCGATAACGCTTCCAGTTTGTTGGAAAAATAATTCTCCGAAAACTAGAGCAGAAGCGGTACCATATAAGAAAAACTCATACCATTCAGCTACAGATCCAATCATAGATGCAGCAACAACTTTTTTTAGCAGCTTATTATCTGTTTTCACCATATTTACTCCTCCAAAAAAGTAAATTTAGATTATTATGAATTAACGTACCAGATCACTTTTGTTTGCACATATTGTTCAAAAGCTTCTAAGCCATTGTCTTTGCCACCGAAGCCAGATTGTTTAAAGCCACCAAATGGGGTGGTGATATCGCCCTCACTAAAGCCATTCACAGAAACTGTACCAGCTTTAATGGCACGTGCCACGCGCATCGTACGCTGTACATTTTGGCTATAAAAAGAAGCAGCCAATCCGTAAGAGGTGTTATTGGCAAGGGCGATTGCTTCTTCTTCGGTTTTGAAAGTGCTAACCGCTAAAATAGGACCAAAGACTTCGTTTTGGAACAAGGTCATGTTGGCAGTCACATTGTCAAAAATAGTGGGTTCGATGTACCAGCCACTGCCCACATCACTGAGAATTTTACCGCCAGTAACTAACCGACCACCTTCTTGAGGCGTAATGTCTAAGAACGATTTCACTTTAATAAAGTGTGCTTCTTCAACCATGGGGCCGATTGCAACTGACTCATCCATGGGGTTACCCACTTTCCAGCTGGTTAATCCGGATTTTAATTTTTCCAATAAGTTGTCTTTGATGGATTCGTGCACGATTAAACGTGAACCGCAACTACAGTTTTCACTCATGTTCCAGAAGGCGGCAGATAGAATATGCGGAACAGCCGCATCTAAATCAGCATCTTCAAAAACCACTTGTGGGCTTTTGCCACCGCACTCTAAGACAATTTCTTTGAGGTTACTTTCTGCTGAGTACTTCAAGAAATACCTACCCACTTCAGTTGAACCCGTGAATGAGACAATGTCCACATCCATGTGCCGACCCAATGGTTCTCCTACTTTTTCTCCCAAACCACACACCAAGCTTAAAGCACCTTTTGGTACACCTGCTTCATAAGCAAGTTCAATCATACGGAAAGCGCTAAGTGAAGTTAATTCAGCAGGTTTCACAATCACGGAATTACCAGCGGCTAAAGCGGGTGCCACTTTCCAAGCAAACATTTGTGCTGGGAAGTTCCAAGGTAACACCGCACCAACCACGCCAATGGGTTCAGTGATAATCAAGCCCAATGCATCGTTACCCGTAGGAGCGACTTTGCCAAAGAGTTTATCAATGGCTTCGGCATACCAATAAAATGTATCGATGGTTGCTGGTATGTCAGTATTCAAACATTCGGTAATGGGTTTACCAGCATCAACGCAATCCAAGGCGGCCAATTCTTCGCTGTGTTCTTTTAGCAATTGTCCCCAGCGAATCATCACTTTTTTGCGCTCACTGGGGGATAATTGACTCCAAATACCTGCTTCAAATGAGTCTCTGGCTACCTTAACAGCAGCATCAACATCCCGTGCATCGCCATCGGCAATATAGCCAATTAAACTGTTGTCGATTGGGGTGAAGTTTTCTAATTTGCCAGCTGCTCTCGTAAAACCATCAATTAAATTGCCTGCCCATAGTTTGCCTTCTTTGGCAAGGGAAAAAACTTGTTCTTTTTTTACGGTCATTTGTCTCTCCTCCAGATTATTTTTTAAAGAAAGCCAAGAATTCTGCTTTTTCTTCTTCTGATAAATCAGATAAAGGTAGGCGTACCATACCGACTTCGATTTCACCTTTCAGGCAGCCTAGTTTGGCTTTTTGGTTATAGTTGCCGGACTCCATTGAGTAAATAGTAGGGTAGATAGCGCGCATGATTTGTCGAGCTTTGTCCCAGTCACCAGCTTGCGCAGCATTGAACATGGCGACTTGTTCTTCTGGGAACACATTACCTGCACCAGCAATCCAGCTTTTTGCACCCCAGAAGAAAAAGTCCACGGGTTGATCATCACAACCACAAATTACTTCAAAATTCTCAAATGGGGTTTGTAGCAAGCGTAAAGCGCGGCTAAAGTCACCACTGCTTTCTTTAATACCGACAATATTGGGATTTTTCGCCAAATACACCACGGTGTCGTATTCAATTTCAATGCCAATACGAGCAGGAAAGTTGTACATGATAATGGGTAAATCGGTTGCCGCTGCCACAGTTTCGTAATGGGCAATCACACCAATTTGGTCGGGCAGGCTATAAGAAGTGGGTGCTAACATCAAGCCTTCATAGCCCAAAGCTTTGGCTTGTTTAGCGCGGTTAACCGCCCCTTCGGTTGATAAATCATTGATACCGGCAATCAAAGTTATGTGACCTTTGGCGACTTCTGCTACGGTTTTTAAAACGCTTTCACGTTCTGCTTCGTTTAAGGCGTAATATTCGCCAGTGGTGCCACAAACCACCAAGCCATTTACGCCTTTATTGATAAAGGCTTTAGTTAATTGTTTTAAGGTTTCTACATCCAAGCTTTTATCGCTTTTAAAAGGGGTAACCAAAGGAACCAAAATGCCATGAAAATTCATCTTCATTCTCCTCAAATTATTAATTTTTTTTAGTAATAGATTACTTGATTAAAAATTTTAAATTGAAGTCATACTTCAATTATTTATGATGTTAGCACACAGAATCTTCGTTGTAAATTGAATTTTTAGAATATTTTTTTTAAAAAAAATCCTTCCCTTCTTGATTTGTAATTAATTACTATTTAAGTGTCACTTCATTTCGAAATTTAATGGGATTATTTATTTATCCAAAACAATATTGATCAATTGTTTGTAGTCAACATATCCACGATTAAAAATATAAAGAGCACTTGGATAAATCTAAATAAATTCGTCCATTTGTGTACGATAGGCGTGTTTAGCTGGTAACAGAACAACTCTATCTGGTACCGTCAAATCTTTAGTTACAACCACTCGTAAGTGAATTTACTAAATTTCTGTTCAGCGATTACTTTTAATAGTTCATTAATTGTGGTTTTTGTGTTAGTTTTATCCATGCATACTCCTTTTAATTGGGGATTTGAACAGGACTACCAAACCTAATTATAAGGAGTTTTATGATATTATTAAATTGATGAATTTACCATTAAAATACATTTTAAATTGAAAAATATCTTCACAAATGAGAATTAATTTAATATATAACTAATGAAATTTTATATATTTATTTTTTCTATTTTCGAAGTGAATGTAAATAGTGCCTCTTAGTAAATAAACTTCACAGAAGAGTAAGCATGATTAATGTCATTAAAGGGAGTGGGGAAAAGTGAACGATGAAATTGGAATAAAAATAAAGAAATTACGAAAAGAGCGTAAGTTAACATTAAAACAAATAGCAGATCATACTAATCTTTCTATCAGCTTTTTATCTCAAGTGGAACGTTCAAAATCATCTATTACGCTTGAATCATTGAAAAAAATTTCTGAAGCACTTGGAGTCAATCCAAGCTACTTCTTTTCAAAATCCGATAAGAAAGTAGAAACAACTGTTATGAGAAACGTAATTAAAACTAGCACCCTTAATAACCAATTTTTTTATAGGGATTTAGCGGGCAACATTGAAAATCCACTATTTAATCCTATATTAGTCTTGCTTAATCCAGGTGCTAATAAAGAAGATTCTTATTCACATTCGGGGCAAGAATTTCTTTACGTTCTAGAAGGGAAGCTTACAATCCTTATTGACAAAGAGGAGCATGATTTGAATCCCTTTGACTGTATTTTCCTAGATTCAACAACCCCCCACAATTGGATTAATAAAACAGATTCGATTGTAAAATTCCTTTGCATTTCAAGTATTCCTGTATAGGTTTCAACGGGTTAATTGGACATTATGATTATTGAGGTAGCTTCGAGTCATTCGTCCTTTACGATAAAGCGTTCTTTGTTGTTTCAATCGTAGGCGCCTTTCTAATTGGTGTATTCGATATGCTCATTATCATTACAACCATCAATTTATTTTAATAGAGCGTGGAAAAAAAGCTGATTTCCCCTAACCATTAGAGGAATCAGCTTTACTTTTCCATATTTCAGGACAGTTCACTCTAGCTATAAAGCACAATTTACCAATTTGCGAGGCGTAATTTCATAGATATGCAGCTTGAACTACTTCCTTACCATTACTCATGTGGCATGACACTTCTTTCTAAACCGGAAGGTGTCGGATATTTTGATAGTAATATTTTTATATGATCTAAATAAGAAGTTCCCATATGACTTTTTTCCGGATGCTCATAATAGACATAAAGGTTATCAACTTGTCCTTCACTCATTGCATGATTTTCTTCTAAAGCAGGAATGATTAAGCTTGTTTTATCCATGTCCACAGCTAAAACAACCGGGCGCGAATACGTAATTGCTTTAAATCCACTCATATAATACTTATTTTCAAAGTTCATGATTACACTGGCCATTACATTGTTTTTTTCCATAAACGATTTTAATGCTACTATTCTTTTACTAGCATCCATAGTTTACATCCCCCTTTTATTCTGCGGTCATTAGTATGAAAAATACGCCTATTATATAATATTTACTATCACCAATGAATTCCCTCTATTTATAATATTAAAAATATAAAATAAAAAGGTTGACAAAGGCAACTAGTGAAATTATATTTATATTTAATTCAGAAAAGGGTGATTTTTTGGAATTTGTTAATTATACAGAAGATATTCGACGTTTTAATCGATTTTATACACGAATTATTGGAGTAAATAACCAATATACAGATCAAACAAAGTATTCTTCGACAGAGGCACAAATTTTGTATGAAATTAGTATCAAAGAGAAATGTACTGCAGCGTATTTACGTGACTATTTCAAACTTGATAAAGGCTATTTAAGTAGAATACTAAAAAGATTTGAAAATGAGGTCTTAATAATAAAAACGGCCTCAAATGAAGATAAAAGAGTGTCTTACTTACATATTACGGAACATGGTACAAAAGAACTGAATTCGTTAATTAACACAGCTAATCGAAATGTCTACAACATGATTGAAAAAATACCAGTTGAAGAGTTGGATGAACTAATTCAATCAATGAGGAGAATAGAAAGCATTTTAAAAAATTATGAGAATGAGATTTATGCAATTAAATAGAAGATGTTAACCCACTAGAGATTCATCATAGAAAAGCTCTTCTTTTATTTCAGATTCCTGTGTTTTATTCACTAATTTTTTTAGTGAATTTTTTTATAAAACATAATTTACGAGGGGGTTTTTTTGTGAGAAAAAAAGCGTTTTTATCGATTTTAATGTTACTAGTAATCTTCGCTACAGCTTGTTCTCCAAAAACAGCAGGAACTGATTCTAGTAAAAAGGGGAAGAGTAGTAAAAGAGATAATATTGTTATAGGAATAGAATCCGATGCTGCAACACTATTAGCCAATACCGATGTCAACTATATAACAGATGTTCAAATACGTAATATTTACGATCCTTTGATTAAAAGAAATCCAGAAACTGGTGGTTTCGAACCAGCGCTAGCAACAGAGTGGAAAAACATCGATGAAACTACTTGGGAAATTAGCTTAAGAGAAGGTGTTAAATTTCAAAACGGTAAACCGTTTAACGCAGAGGCTGTAAAATTTAATATTGATTATATCCTTGATAAGAAAAATAACTCTACCTATTTATCAAGATGGGCCAATGTTAAAGGAGTGAAAGTAGTAGATGATTATAAAGTGCAAATCATAACCTCTCAGCCTTTTCCAACAATGATTGCAAGAATTGCCGATGATCTCCTTATTATGGAACCAAGTAATGTGGAAGAGCTTGGATTGGTAGAAGCAGCAAAAAAACCAGTTGGAACAGGTCCGTATAAATTAAAAGAATGGGTTCGTGATGACCATTTGACATTGGTAGCCAATAATGATTATTGGGATGGAAAACCTTCTATTAAGGAGGCTACGTTCCGCTATATTCCTGAATTCAGTAGTAGACTTTCAGCTTTCTTAAGTGGAGAAATTGATTTATTTAAGAATATACCTGTCGATTCTGTAGAGAATGTAAAAAATAATGCAAATTCAAAAGTAGAAAGTATCGGCTCTTCTCGTATCAATTACTTAGCACTAAATACATTAGTAAAAGGTCCTTTACAAGATCAAAAAGTACGTCAGGCCATTAACTATGCGATAGATGTCGATGAACTATTAAAGGCAGTATTAAATGGAAATGGTACAAAAATGACAGGTCCATTATCAAAAATAAATGCCGATTACGTGGAAACGACGGACTATGGATACGACCCTGAAAAGGCCAAGAGTCTTATAAAAGAAGCGGGTTATGATCCAAAGGATTTAAAACTAACACTTGACACTCCTAACGGTCGATATCCTATGGATTCACAAGTAGCACAAGCAATTGCAGCTCAACTAAAAGGGATAGGAATAGAAGTTAAGGTACAGGTAAACGAATGGGGAAACCATTTGAATAAAATTCAACAACGGAAGGAAGGAGATATGTTTATTTTAGGATGGGGTCCTGCATTTGATGCACAGTCAACCATTGAAAACCTCTTTATGAAAGACGCACCTTACAGTGGTTTTTATGAGCCGGAAGTAGAAAAAACCATTCAAAAAGCTATTCCGATTTTTGAAGAAGCTAAAAGAAAGCAAGCTTTTGGTGAAATTCAACAACTATTAGTTGAACAAGCAGCATGGGTTCCACTTTGGCAACAGGCAGATCTTTATGCGGTGAATAAAAATTTAGATTTCAAACCAAAAGTTGACGAGAGTATGAAAGTTGTTGATATGAGTTGGAAATAAAAATCTAGAAGGAAGGGTAGCCCCTTCTTTCTATCCTCGCAATATTGTAAGTCGAAATGGAGGATTCCGTATATATGGTTGAATTTATTATAAAACGTACGATACAAATGGTTATTGTCATATTTCTTGCACTTACAGCGGTGTTTTTCTTACTTAGACTCTCAGGGGATCCAGCTACCTTATTCCTTCCTCCAGATGCACCAAGAGATCAAATTGCTCAATACCGAGAAATGTTAGGTTTTGATCGTCCTTTATATGTTCAATACGGAGATTTCCTTATTAAAGCAATCCAAGGGGATTTTGGTGAATCATTACGCAGCCACGAAGATGCTTTATCCGTTGTATTAGACAGGATTCCAGCAACCTTTCAATTAGCGTTTTCAGCACTTGGTTTATCGCTATTAATTGCCATACCTGTTGGCATTCTATCTGCACATAAAAGAAATACTTTCTATGACCGCTTAGGAGTAGGGTTTACAGTATTGGGTCAAGCCATACCTAGCTTTTGGCTAGGTTTGTTATTAATATTCTTTTTTGCTGCAGTATTACATCTACTACCGTCTGGCGGTGGAGGCTCCATTTATCATATGATCTTACCGACTATCACATTGGCTGCTTATAGTGTTGCCCGATTTGCTCGATTTACCAGGTCGACCATGTTAGATGTATTAAGGAAAGATTATATTCGAACGGCAAAAGCATCTGGGGTTCCTATGGCACGAATCCTTTTTAGATATGCATTAAAAAACTCACTTATTCCTATCATTACTTTAGTAGCATTGGATTTAGGGGTTTTGCTAGGGGGAGCAGTTATTACCGAAGTAGTGTTTTCGTGGCCAGGAGTTGGAAGATTACTTATGCAATCACTACTAAATCGTGACTTTCCAATTGTGTTAGCCGGCGTTTTTTTAATCGCTGTCATCTATTCTGTGATAAATTTTATTGCTGACATAGCTTATGCCTATGTGAATCCACAAATTCGTGTGAAATAGGAGGTGATAGAATGTCAAATGTGATCATTGAAAATGAAACGAATCCAACAGTTGTAATGCCTTCGATAAAAAGGAAATCTAAAATAAAGCATTTTTTTAAACAGCTTAGTAAAAGTAAAACTGGTTTAGCAGGATTTATTATCATGATCTTTTTATTAATTTTAGGAATTGTAGGAGATTGGATCGTCCCGTTTGATCCTTTAAAAGCTAACTTTGGACAAAAACTTCTCCCACCTATGACAGCAGGTCATTTACTCGGTACGGATCAGCTTGGTCGTGATATTCTGTCACGAATCATTTCGGGAACCAAAATTTCCTTAATTATTGGGATTACAACTGTTTTTTTCTCAGGTTTAATTGGAAGTATTATAGGAATCATTTCTGGTTACTTTCGTGGGTGGATTGACGTAATTTTAATGAGGATTGTTGATGTCCAGCTTAGTTTTCCTTTTATTTTACTAGTATTAGTTGTAAACGCCGTACTAGGGGCTGGTTTAAAAAACATCATCATTTCATTAGTAATTGGTGGTTGGGTTATTTTTGCGCGTGTAGTTAGAAGTGAAGTTTTAGCACTAAGAGAAAAAGAGTTTATCTTATCTTGTGTGGCAACAGGAGTTCCTAGATGGGAAATCATTGTGAAACACATTTTACCTAACTTGTTCACACCGATTATTGTCCTATCCTCACTACAGGTAGCTTCCTTTATTATTGCTGAAGCATCGGTTAGTTTTCTAGGATTTGGAGTTCAGCCACCACAACCTGCTTGGGGAAATATGTTGAATGAAGGTAAGGATTACATCTTTAATTCATGGTGGCTCATCACATTCCCGGGAATAGCAATCGTAATCACCACTTTAGGGGTTAATCTATTTGGCGATTGGTTACGAGATGAACTTGATCCAGAATTGAAGGGGGACTAATTGTGAGTAATAAGATTCTTGAAGTGAAAGATTTACATGTACAATTTAAAACTCCCATGGGGATTGTTCAACCTGTAGACGGTGTTGACTTTCAGGTTAATGATGGTGAAACACTAGGGATTGTTGGGGAATCTGGATGTGGAAAAAGTGTGACTTCGTTAGCAGTAATGGGGTTACTTCCTTCACCAATTGGTTATATTGCCAAGGGTGAAATCTTGCTTGACGGGAAAAAAATATCTCATTTAAATGATCGTGATATGAGGAAAATAAGGGGAAACGAGATGGCGATGATTTTTCAAGAGCCAATGACCTCTTTAAATCCAGTTTTCACAATTGGTGAACAGCTTAGTGAGCCACTAAGACAGCATACTAAGCTTAGTAAGAAGGAAATTCGTGAAAAAATTATTGAAATGTTGAAACTTGTGGGAATTCCAAGGTCCGAGGAAATAATAAACGAATATCCACATCAACTCTCTGGTGGTATGAGGCAAAGAGTAATGATCTCATTAGCTATGCTTTGTAAACCTAAGCTATTGATAGCAGATGAACCTACTACTGCGTTAGATGTAACAATTCAAGCTCAAATATTAGATTTAATGAAAAAAATTAAAAATGAAAATCAAATGGCGATGGTTTTAATTACTCATGATCTCGGTGTAATTGCAGAAATATGTGAAAGGGTAATTGTCATGTACGCAGGACAAATTGTAGAAAATACAGATGTTCGTACGTTGTTTAATGATCCGAAGCATCCTTATTCACAGGGACTTTTGTCTTCCTTACCAAAAATGAATAATAGAAAACAAGAGTTATATTCTATTAAAGGTAATGTCCCGAGACCAGATGAAATTCCGCAAGGTTGTGCATTTTCAACGAGATGTCCACATGTTTTAGATAAATGTAGAACTGAAAGACCCCCACTATTGAAACTTGAGAATCAATCGTGTCGGTGTTGGTTATATGAGACTGAGGCAAAAGAGGTGATGTCACATGTCGAGTGAAGCAGTGTTAGAAGTAAAAGGATTAAAAAAATATTACGACATCAATCAAGGATGGTTTAAGGAAAATATCAAGGTAAAAGCCGTTGATGACATTTCCTTTAACGTTTATAAAGGTGAAACATTTGGAATTGTAGGAGAAAGCGGATGCGGTAAATCAACTACAGGAAGGACAATACTACGACTAGATCAGCCTACAGAAGGTCAAATTCTTTTTGAAGGGATCGATATCAGTCTTCTCCCATATGAAAAAATGCGAAAGTTAAGGCGAAAAATGCAAATGGTTTTTCAGGATCCTTATGCATCACTTAATCCTAAGAAAACGATTAAGCAAATATTAACTGAACCACTAAGAGTCCATAACCTATATTCAAAGAAAGAAAGACTCGAAAAAGCAGTCGAAATATTGGAAATTGTAGGACTATCCTCTTATCATTTAGAACGGTATCCACACGAATTTTCCGGTGGACAGAGGCAAAGAATTGGAATAGCGAAAGCGGTCATTTTAAATCCAGAACTAATTGTAACAGATGAACCAGTATCTGCTTTAGATGTATCGGTTCAATCACAAGTTATCAATCTACTATTAAAATTGCAAAAGGAATTTGGTCTTACCTACATCTTTATTTCCCATGATCTCGGTGTAGTTAGACACATAACCGATAGAGTAGCTGTAATGTACTTAGGGAAAATAGTAGAGCTTGCTAATACGGAACAACTTTTCATAGATCCAAAGCATCCATACACAAAGGCACTTATTTCGGCAGTACCGATTAACCATCCGGATGAAAAGAAAGAAAGAATTGTTTTATCAGGGGACGTGCCTAGTCCAGCAAACCCTCCTAGTGGTTGTACATTTCATCCCCGTTGCTCATCCTGTATGGACATTTGTAAAAAAGAAAAACCCCCTGTGATTTCGTTTGATGATGGTCACACAGTGGCTTGTCATTTATATACAAAATAAAAATAAGGAGTGTTGAAAAATGTTATTAGCTATATCCAAAAAGGAAATTTTAGAAAGACAGGAAAAGTTTTATGGAATTTTACAAGAAAAACAGATTGATTGTGCAGTCCTATTTAGCGTAACTGATATATTTTATTTAACGGGCTTCCATTTTCATCCAACAGAAAGGCCCGTTGGATTCTTTATCGATCCGAATAAACAAACCCATTTATTTGTACCCGCCCTTGAACATGAGCATGCAGAAGAGTTTGCCCATGTGAATTTTGTTCATTCTTATCCAGAGTATCCTGGTTTAAGGCATCCGATGGAATATTTCAAAGATGAATTAAATCAAGCGGGCTTTGAAGGGAAAACTGTTGGTTATGATTCGATTGGCTATGGTTCTTCCATGGGATACAGAGGTCCAGCGGTTAGCGAATTTTTAAGTGCTAAAGATTTTGTATCTATTAAATGGATTGTAGAGGAAATGCGTGTTGTTAAATCACCTGCAGAAGTCGAGCTCATAAAAGAATCTTGCCGTTGGGGAAATCTTGCACATCGTCTTCTTCAAAAATATTCAAAGCCAGGGTTTAGTGAGATTGAAATTACGAGTAAAGCCTCATCGGAAGCGACGATGGCAATGATCGAAACGCTTGGCCCGGACTATAAGCCACACGGAAGTACAGCGTATGCACTTTTTCGAGGTCAAGTAGGGGAAATGTCAGCATTCCCACATGCAGTTACGCAAAATTTACTGTTGAAAAAAGGGGATACTCTTGTAACCGGGGCAGCTGCAGATGTGTGGGGCTATCATAGTGAACTCGAGCGCACGATGTTTGTTCAAGAAGCCAACAGTGAGCAAGAAAAGTACTTTAAGATTATGTATGAAGCTCAGGAAATAGCTTTCAAATCAATTCGTCCAGGTGTTCCTTGCTCAACTGTGGAACAAGAAGTCCAAAAATACTTTAAAGAAGCAGGAGTTGAAAATCTTGTTCACCATCATACAGGTCATAGCATAGGTTTGTTAGGGCATGAAGCTCCATTCTTTGACTTAGGTGATGAAACCATTATGCAACCGGGAATGGTATTTACCGTTGAACCAGGTATTTATATAAGGGGACTAGGTGGCTTCAGGCATTCTGATACGGTTCTTGTTACAGAAGATGGAATGGAAATGCTAACCTATTATCCAAGAGATTTCGCATCTATGATTTGTTATTGATGTAAGTAGGACAAGGGGTCGGTTCACTTGTCCCGTCAACTGGGACAATGGACCAGACCCCACGTCCCGAAGTCAAACCAATTATTACGAGAATACGAATGGTTAAAAATCGATTTAAAATAGAAGATATTATAGATGTAATGAAAATTAAGATTGCTTAAGCAGGAGGCTGTTCTCTTGCTTTTTTTAATTCTAGTACTCCAACAAATACTTCTAGTTCTAAAGGACAAAATAGATATTTAAACAACAATCTGAAATATTCCCATGTTTTGTTGAGATGTTACAAGGTGAGGTCAATTTGGCGCTCACCTTATATTATTGCAGATTGAAGTTGCAAAAATATGTACTAAACTTTTTGAACATTAAAAATTATAATCAGACTATGAAAGGGGTTACAATCCATGAAAGAACGGACACAACGAGTATTTACAAGATTTCTAACGGTAAATACACACCTAACTTTTGAGGATTTAAGTAAAGAATTCTATATTAGTGAACGCACTTTACGGAACGAATTGGTATTGATTAATAAATATTTGGCTGAAAATAATTATCCTATTGTTACTACTACAAGAGGAAAAGGGCTGAATTTGACCCTTTCTAATAAAGATCGTAAAACGCTGTTGATGCAAATTGGTGGTAATAGGAAAAAAGATTATTATCAGCCAAATGAACGTTTTCTTGCACTCCTTTTAGATATTGTAGATACCACAAAAACTACAGTGCTATATGAAATGGAAGAAAAGTTACAGGTATCTAAAAGCACATTGGATGAAGATATGAGAAAACTTCGTAGGTTCTTAAAGGATTATGCAATTACTGTAGTTAGTTTACCGAAGCAAGGTGTTGTATTACAAGGCGATGAACGGTCTATACGATCCATGCTGTACGACGTGGTTAATAGTATGACAGATATTGATCACCTAATGAGGTATAAAGATTCAGATGCAGTGATTACCGTTATAGATCGATTACTACTAGATTATTTGGATACGAGAGTATTAGAGGTAATAGGAGAACATTATGATGATATATTGAAAAGGTCCAGATTAGATAGTAATCATACGTATCGCAATCAGATTATTCTATTTTTAAGTATATGGGTTAGACGTGTTCAAGAAGGAAATACCGTTAGTGAATTAGCAAAGGTGAGAGCGGAGATAAAAGAAGGACCTGTGAGAAATTTTGTAGATTTGACATGTATGGAGTTTGCTTTATATCCATCATTAAATGAAATTAAATATATTACTTTCACAATCGAATCATTCAACCCAAAAGATATGAATAATTCATTTGATTGGGTTACAGCACAATTATTAGCAATTCAATTAATAGAGCATGTAGAGAAGGTAACAGGAATTCCTTTTTCTCAGGAAGAAGACGATTTGTATGAAGGTCTTTATAAGCATATCACAGGATTGTTAACTAGAGGAAGAAACGATTTACAGGTATATAATCCTTTAAAAAACAAAATTAAAGAGTCTTATATAGAGATATATAATGCAGTAGCTTGTTTTAGTAAGCAAATAGTGGACTATACAAAGAAACGACTATCTGAAGATGAAATAGGATTTTTGACTATTTACTTTTCAACTTCTGAAAGTCGTATAAAGCAAGAAGAACAATATGTGTATCAAGCGGTTGTGGTTTGTAATCATGGAATTTCAACTGGAAAGTTGTTGGCTGCGAATTTAAAAGAGCAATTCAATATCGAGATTGTAGCGGTTTTAAGTTCGTATGAATTAGCTTTTATTGACAAGTTGGATATAGATTTAATCTTTACTACGATTTCTATTGATTATCCAAAAAAACCGATATTAATACTTAATCCAATTTTAAGGGAAAGTGACAAGAAAGAAATTAGAGCATTTTTACTCAAAAATAAAGACAAGAGAAGAACCATATCAAATAAGTTAGATGCCACAAAGTTATTACAAGATATTCTAGGATTGATTGAAACAAGTGGCGGAACGGTTACACAAGAAAGTTATAAAAAAGTAGAAAGTACTTTTAAAGGACACCATCTGACATTTAATACAAGGGAGATACAGCCGATGTTGCAGGATATTTTGAAGGATTCCAATATCTTACTGAAGCAAGAATGTAAAGATTGGAAAGATGCGATAACGAAAGTTGCAAAGCCTTTAGAAAAAGAGAAGGTCATAGAAAATCGATATATAGATGCAATGATTAAGTCTGTTGAAGAATATGGACCTTATATAGTAGTAGGAAAGCATTTAGCATTAGCACATGCACGACCAGAAGATGGCGTAAATAAATTAGGAATTAGTGTCATGACGCTAAAAGAACCTGTAGATTTCGGCAATCCAGATAATGACCCAGTGAATATTGTTTTTTGCTTAGCCGCAGTGGATTCTTATTCACATTTAAATGTGATGAAAAATCTGATTGAGTTAATTAACGATGAAGATAAATTGGCTAATTTATATAAGTCGAATGATTTGAAAACGTTTAATCAGGTCCTATACGGAAATGAAGTGGTGAAATGAGAAAAGTAGCAATTATTACTAGTGGCGGAGATGCAAGTGGGATTAATGCTGTGCTTGAAGGATTTCTTACAAACGAAGAAATTGAATTATGGGGATTTCATGGTGGGTTCGACGGGATATGTGAAACTGATCCATATAGGTTAACTAAAAAAATGGTAAAGGAACATATCAATACAGGAAATGCTTTATTACGTACATCAAGATCTCAGAGAACTTTTTCAAAAGAAGGTAGATCAGAAATAATAAGTAAATTAAAAGAAAAAGATTTTGAGATGTTAGTTGTTTGTGGCGGTGAGGGTTCAGGTAAAGGGGCGAGCCTTTTATCAAAAGAAGGAATGAATACTTTATTAGTACCTATGACAATTGATAACAATATTTATGGCACTGACTACACTGTCGGCTACCATACAGCTTGTAACTATATTGCAGATGCAGTGAGGAGATTACGTCAAACTGGAATGAATTTACCTGATCGTATTTTTATGGTGGAAACATTTGGGGGTAATTCAGGACAATTGGCATTAGGCGGAGCAATAACAGGAGGTGCTGATTATGTTTTACTCCCTGAGCAACCAATTGACATGGAGAAATTATTATTTAGAGCGAAAGAATGTATTGAGAAACAAGGGCAATTTATTGTATTAAATTGTGAATCCAATACCTTAAATGGTAAGTGGGTACGTGGAAAACAAGGGGCAAGTTTTGAAATAGGAGAAGCTCTTGAGAAAGTTTTGAATAATCGTGTGAGATATTCCATTTTGGGATATACCCAACGAGCAGGCGATGCAATAGGGTCAGATGTAGTGGATGCAATAAAGATTGGGATAGCTGTTGCTGAAGAAATTGTAAAAGGTACCACAGATGTGATGATAGGCCTTATAGACGGAAAGGCAGTACGAGTTCCTTTAGAAGATGTATTTAGTAAAACAAAGGAGTTAATAGCAACAAATAAATATATAGCTCAAAAAATGAAAATTATTGATTAAGGGAGAGTGTGACATGAAAAAAGTAAATATCTTATTTGTATGTGGAGCAGGTTTAGGAAGTAGTTTTGCTTGTCAAATGGCAGCAGAAGATGTGTTAAATAAGCTAGGTGTAGATGCAAAATTAGACCATAGTGATATTTCTTCTGCAGTATCATTAAAGCCGGATATCATCATTACCGCACAAAATTTTCAATCACAATTTGAGAAATTCTCAGTTGATCCTAATCAAACGACAATTGTTTATTTGAGAAATATTGTATCTAAGCAAGAGATAGAAGAAAAAGTCACTCCGGTATTAAAAGAAAAAGGGATTTTAGCTTAATACAGTCAAAGAGGGGTGGAGATATATAAATGAGTGTGATTAATTTTATTATCCAAAATATTTTAACACAGGCATCAGTCACAATCGCATTAATTGCCATGTTGGGATTGATTTTGCAAAAGAAATCATTTGGACAAGTAATTTCAGGTTCGTTAAAAACGATGTTGGGATTTATGGTGTTGTCAGCAGGTTCCAGTATTATCGTTGGTAGTTTAACTTATTTTGGTAAGATTTTCAAAGAAGGTTTCCATATGCAAGGGATTATTCCTTCGATTGAAGCTATTAACGGTCAGGCAATGAATGAGTTAGGTCTGGGCCGTGATATTGCATTAACCTTCTTAGCTATTTTTATTTTTAATATTTTAATTGCACGGTTCACGAAATGGAAATACATCTTTTTAACTGGTCAGGCTATTCTTTGGATGGCTACTATGACAACGGTGTTTGGTTACTTTGCTGGTTTACGTGGTGTTGTATTGATTTTAGTAGGCGGTTTTATTGGGGGCATTTTTGCAGTAGCTATGCCAGCGATTGCACAGCCTTTTGTTCGTAAGATTACTGGTATGGATGAACTAGCTTTAGGACATTTCTGTACAATCGGGTATGTATTTGAAGCGGGTGTTGCTAAACTTTTTGGTGAAAAAGGGGAAAAGAAAAAGTCAATAGAAGACTTAAAATTACCTAAACAATTAGAGTTTTTACAAGACACTTATCTATCAGTGATGGTAGTTATGGTTCCGCTTTTTGTCATCACAGCGGCATTTGCAGGTGAAAAGTTTGGTTCTACATTATCAGGTGACACCAACTATTTAATGTTTGCGTTTTTACAATCTATCCAATTCGTTGTAGGGGTATATGTATTATTATCAGGGGTTCGCTTATTGCTAGGTGAAATTGTTCCAGCATTTAGAGGAATTGCAATGCGATTAGTTCCGAACGCAGTTCCTGCATTGGATTGTCCAGTACTGTTTCCATATAGTCCTAATGCAGTAATTTTAGGATTTATCACGACTACTATAGGTTCTATTATTGCAATGTTTGTGCTACCTACGTTTGGTTTGGCAATGATCTTACCAGGTATGCTTACAAACTTCTTTGCGGGTGGTACCGCTGGTATCTTTGGTAATTTAACAGGTGGACGCCGAGGGGCAATTATCGGTGGTATTGCACATGGTTTCTTCATTGCGTTATTACCAGCATTATTAGTAACTATATTTAATTCTATGGGATTTGTTAATGCAACTGCTACAGATGTAGATACAGTAACAGCAGCATTACTTTATGCATGGTTAATTGGTCCAATCTTAAAGGCATTTTAAGATATTCGAAAGTGGAAAGGAGGTTTAGTAATGTTTGGTTTTGGTAAGAAAAAAGATAAAAAAGCAACAAAAGAAGTGATAGAAGAAACTGTGTTAACAGAGGAACAAAAAGAAGAATTATTACGTTCCATCTCCGAGAAGAAAGAAGAAATAGATAATGTAGATGGCGAGGAACAAGCAAATATTTATGAAGAGATTGGAATAGCGTTTAGTACACTTGGTGAAGTAGACAATGCCATTGATGCATTAGAAAAAAGTATTAAAACGAAAAAATCTGTAGGTGATGGTTACAAAACTTTATTAAAACTGTATAACAAGAAACGTGCAGAAGCAGCAAAAGCAAATGATGAAGAATCATTACAACTATATCTAAAGAAAATTGATCAAATGATGCAAGTTTCTAAAGATGTTATTCGAGGTGTGAAATAAGAGTTTAGTATAAAGGGAGAAGAATAGTTCATGTATACAACATTAAAAGAAGTAACAAGTAGGGCAGAAGAATTAAATTTTACAGTTGGTGCATTTAATACACATAATTTAGAGATGTTACCCAGTTTGATACATGCAGCAAAAGAGCAAGGGGCACCGATTATTATTCAAACAAGCATTGATACCGCGAAATATATTGGCCACGAAAATCTAGTTGCAATATGTAAATCTATGGCTACAAAAAATATGGTAGATGTGGTTTTGCATTTGGATCATGCAAGAGAATTTGATGATATTAAAGAGGCTATCGACAAAGGGTATACATCAGTGATGTTTGATGGTTCTCATTTACCATTTAAAGAAAATATTATGAAGACACGGGCAGTAGTCGAATATGCACACAAACATGGTGTATCAGTAGAGGGTGAAATAGGAACGATTGGTGGTACTGAAGAAGGGATTCATGTAGATGAGGATAATAAGGTATATACCGATCCAAAAGATGCTGTAGAGTTTGTAAAAGCAACAGGGGTAGATGCTTTAGCTATTGCAATTGGAACTAATCATGGTCAGTATAAATCTAAAACAGAAGTAAATATTCCTCTATTAAAAGAAATCAATGCGTTAGTAGATGTGCCATTAGTTATTCATGGGGGCACAGGTGTTAATGAAAAGGATATTCATAAATTAATTGATAATGGGATTCGTAAATTTAATGTAGGCACTGAATTATTAGTAGCATGGACGAAAAAAGCGAAAGAAACATTTGGGGAAACAAAAGAAAATAAATCATTACGTCATAATATCATTCCATGTAATGATGCAGTAAAAGAAATCGTAAAACATAAAATTGGTATCTTTATGAATAAAGAAGATCTCATCAATAAATAATTGAGTTAGTTGTTCCCCTAAGGGATAGAGAAGTTGTGGATAATAAGGAGAGTACGGGGGATTCCTTGTACTCTTCTTTATTCGTTAGTTTTTGAGGTGATTACTATGAATAAAGTCTTGATATTATTAGCAGGTTTACCGGGAACAGGGAAAACCTACTTGAGTAATATCGTCAAGAAAAAATTCGGTGAATTTAATATCCTTTCTCAGGATGAACTGAAAGAATATTATTGTGATGTGTATGGATTTAAAAATTTAGAAGAAAAGCAGGAAGTAGAAAAAATAGCATGGGCGAAGTACTATGAAATTATGGAACAACAAATGCAAGTAGGTAGTAATATTATGTCTGATTATCCTTTTAGTCAGAAACAGAAGCCTAATATTCTGCAATTAGTAGAAAGATATGGTCATAAGGTTGTTACTATTCGGTTAATAGCAGATTTAGATGTATTGTTTGAACGTCAAAAAGAGCGAGATTTGGACCCAACAAGGCATTTAAGTCATATTGTAACTTCTTACAAAAAGGGTGATTATTTAGCTGATAGAAGTAAAGCAGATAATTTATTAACCTATGAAGAATTTATAAAAAGATGTACAACAAGAGGATATGAAACGTTTGTATTAGGGAAATTATATGAAGTAGATGTAACAGATTATACAAAAGTGGATTATTTTAAGTTGTTGGAAGATATAAGACTATGGATGAAAATATAGTGTGAACTTATAATTCCATTTGAAATAGGTGGACACAGGGACGGTTCTCTTGTCCCATTTTTTCATTAAATCGGGACAATGGACCTTACCCCATGTTCCTGCTGAATCGAAGTAAGAGTGATGAGTAAATCGTCGCTCTTTTTTATTTGAAGGCTGTTTTCGTAAAGATTGTTGCTTTTCGTAAATAGCTCAATACTTAATTAAACTGGTTTTGTGCTCTTTTCTCCATCCCGTACTTATTATATAAGTGCAAAAACAACCGTAAAAATCCTACCAGATATTTACTGCGTAAAATCTCAGCCGATTTTTACTTTGTTACAAATAGCAACAAAGTATTAGAAAAGAACCTATTTGAAAAACAAACAAAACTACCACTCTTTTTGCCTGTACAAGTCAACCGATACTTTCATTTTATATATTAAAGGAGAATGATAGATTATGAAATGGATAGACATTTCTCATTATCAAAATGAAAGTGGAAAAATTGACTGGAACAAAGTAAAGGCTGACGGTGTGGAAGGTGTTATGGTTAAAGCAACTGAAGGTATCACTTGGACGGATAAATACTTTTATGAAAACGTAAAAGATGCTAGATCAGCCGGACTATATGTTGGAGCATACCATTATACCTATGCTGATACTGTTGAAATTGCAGAAAAAGAAGCTGCTTTTTTCTTGAATTATATAAAAGGATTAAAGTTAGACGTTGTATCCCTTGATGCAGAATATCCTAAAGCGAAAGGCAATCTATCTGTTGTTATAAACGCCTTTATGGGAAGAATCAAAGATCGAGCTAACAAGGTATGGCTGTACACTTATCCTTATTGGGCGAAAGACCATTTAGATAAGTCAGTGACAAAATGGGATTTGTGGATCGCTCATTACGGAGTCGATAAACCTACGCTTTTTTATTGGGATAAATATGTAGCTTGGCAATATACCAGTACTGGAAAGATAAATGGGATTGTTGGTGAAGTTGACGTAAATAAAGTATTAGTTGGTTTTCAAGGATCTTCTAATCCACCTATTAATAATAATGATATGTACAAGGTTAATAAAGCTGTAAGTGGATACTTTACAGCAGCAGATGCCAAAGCCAAGAAAAATAAAATGACAACAGTAAAACCAGGCACATACTATGTCTATAACAAATCTGCTGGAATGATAAATGTTACTACTCAAAAAGGTGTGCCAGGCAGCTGGATTAACCCAGCGGATAATAAATAGGGACGAGGGACGGCTCTCTTGTCCCGTTTTTTGCATTAAATTGGGATGTCGAGCCTGGGACAATGGACCAGACCCTACGTCCCGGCTTTTTTTATTTTAACATGACATTACGTGTCATGTTTTATTGTTAATATAGTTAATACCTTATGTGTGATCAATAAGGCATATTCAATAGAAATATAGGAGGGAAATTATGCCACGGGAAGTTGTTTTATTTATTGGGACTAGTTTAGATGGATTTATTGCCAAAGAGGATGATAATTTGCAATGGCTGGAAGAAACAGAGGGAGAAGGTGACAATGGATATACAGAGATGTATCAATCGATTGATACTACGATTATGGGAAAGAGAACGTATGATTATGTAATGGAACATTCAGAAACATTTCCGTATCCTGATAAAAAGTGTTACGTTTTTACCACTTCTGAAAAAGGTTCAAATGAATATGTGGAATTTGTAAATGAAGATGTAGTAGCGTTTACAAAAAAGTTAAAAGAACAAGAAGGTTCGAAAATATGGATGGTTGGTGGGGCTAGTATACTTGATGCTTTTATAAAAGAAAATTTAATTGATGAGTATATTATTACTGTCACACCTCATATATTGGGTTCTGGTATTCCGTTGTTTAAAGAAAAGAATCCACAAATAGATTTAATTTTACTAAATACAAAACGTTATGGACAGTTTGTACAATTACATTATAAGGTGAGACAAGGGAAGTAGTAGTTTTCTCTTGCCGAACAGGATTTGTAAAACGTATTTCATTTAGCTCATTCCTTTAATTAGGGATGGGCTTTTTATAACGTTTAGAGTTCAGATTTCTCTTTGTAGGGAAGCAGGGCGGTTCTCCTGTCCCGATTTTTCTAATTAGATTGGGCCAGCCTGGGACAATGGACCTGACCCCGCGTCCCACCAAACCGGTACAGTGGACCCGACCAAATGTTCCTGAAAAATAGAAAACTAACTATTTTTATTTTTGAAAAAACTGTATATAATTATCTTAATCTCTTTTCCTTTACTGCTTTAATGACAATTAAATTGAATTTAGGGGCGTTGTGCATGGGGATATCGACACTATTATTAAATGCGTTCATTATCATCATTTGTATTTTTTGCTATCAAATCTTTTGGTTAGATAAATGTAGAAAAAAAGCGCGTAATAATGTGTTCATTTCTTTTCTTTCATCTATTGCAATTGTTCTTTGTATGACGTTCCCTTTCAGTCTTCAGTCGGGTTATATCTTTGATTTACGGCTTATTCCAGTTCTTTTAGCCGTACTCTATGGTGGTTTTAGGCCATTTATCTTCATTACTTTTTTCTATCTTTCTTACCGTTTTTTCTTAGGTGGAAACGGAATTTTCCCTTCAGTTATCGTACATTTTATTAATACTTCCATTATTTTAGGATTTCGATATTTTCAATGGAATAATATGAAAAAAAGAAAAATATTGTTCGGTACACTGCTCACTTTTCTCTGTACTATTCTCTTTTCCATATTTGCTTTTATGAACGAAATACGGATAAGAGGTACATTAGATGTTGAGTGTATTTATTTTTTAACCAATTTTATCGTAATCAATACCCTTACTGCTTTGCTGTCACTTTATCTTATTGAGGGAATGATAGAAAGGTATAAAATGAAAGAAAAAATTCAGCGTGCAGAAAAATTCTTTGTTACTAGTGAATTAGCAGCTGCTATTGCCCACGAAATACGAAATCCATTGACCGCGGTATATGGATTTATTCAATTGTTTAATAAAATCGAAATCACTGAAAAACAAAAGAGTGAGTATTTGCAAGTGATGATGACAGAGTTAGAAAAAGTTCAACTCGTTATTAACGATTATTTATCTCTGGTAAAACCACAAATTCCTATGAAAGAACGATTAGATATTAGGTCCATTGTCCATCAGGTAATAGACGTTATATTGCCGATGGCCAGCCAAAATAATGTTAAAGTTGAAAGCAATATTATAGGTTCTCTTTATATACATGCCAACACGGTTCATTTAAAACGGTGTTTAATTAACATTGCAAAAAATGGGATTGAAGCCATGTCAAACGGAGGGATCCTACGAATTAATGTAAAAAAGGTAAAGAATGATATTGTGATTGAGATAATCGATTCAGGAATTGGAATGTCGCCTGAGGAGATTGATCGAATCGCTATGCCGCAATATTCTTTAAAAGAAAAAGGAACCGGGATGGGTACTATGATTTCATATAGTATTATTAAAGAATTAAACGGAGATATAGAGATTAAAAGCGAAAAAGGGGAGGGGACACAGTTTTCTATTATTATTCCTTCTTCATAAAGAGCTCACGAGGGGGAAAACTGTGACGCACCTTTCTATCTGTGCTTGAGGGACACTAGTTCAGTTATTAGTGACAAAATGGGATAATTTCTTAAGTTTGCGGACAAAGGTTCCGTTATTTTATAAAAAAGCAGTGATTTCCTGTGTTTTTTCGTAAATAGCGGACTCAGTGTCCACATAGCCCTTAAATTAGGGGCATTTAATAAAAATAACGGATTCCATGTCCGCTTTTGATAAAAAAATTAACGCTCAAAGCGATAATTGAGCGTTAGTATGTGTATGCGTGTGTTATTTAATATTTTTTTAGGTTATTCTCTACATTAACAGTTTTAAACCCAATTGAGTGCTTTCCGATCTTATACCAAATCTTTAGTGGAGTCCGGAACAATTCCGCGCTCTGCATACTGGTTTGTGTGTGATTGATTCTCACTGTAGCCCGCTAGAACTCCAAACATAGTTACTAATGCAAATACTCCAAATAACAATTTCTTTTTCATATTAACGCCTCCATTTTATTAATCATATTTTTAGCTTTAAGGGTGATTTCGTAGTATTCAGTAGCTTTCCTGTATTCCTGATTTTGAAGATAAAACCTTGCGAAAATTTGGGCATATTCTTCAACGTCTAACCATAAGTTTTCATTTTGAAAGTAAGAAATTCCTTCTTTAAATGTTTTCTCAAACTCTTCGGTTCCAAGATGAATGGCATGTAAAAGTTTGAGTTTCATCTGGTATTCATTATTTCCTAATTCTTCAGCCAGTGCTTCGCCTTTTCTAAGCCATTCTTTAGCTAACTCAATCCTTCCTAATTTAAAATGTTCCCTTGTTAATAAAAACATCGTTTGAAGGAAATAGTCATGGTTTCCACTTTCGATGACATCGGTCAAATAACGAATGGCGGCTTCAGAGAGATCTTGTTCTGCATACATTAATCCTAAGTTATGATTGACTAGAGCTAACGCTTGTTTATTACCAGCTTTTTGTGCTTTATCTCGTGCCTCATGGAACTCTTCTTCTGCTAGTGAAAACTGTTTCATATCAATATAATTCAAAGCAAGCAGCATACTGCAATCACTTTGGCGCAAACGATAGTTATCATGTTTTTGAAAGATCTTTAATGCACGTTGAGTATAGTTGATCGACATGAGGCTTTCTTTAATTTGATAATAGACTGACGCTATTTTGTAGTGAAATTCAGCCTGTTCAGCAGGAGGTATTTGATCAAGATGCTTTTCCGCTAAGTAATAGGATTCAAGAGCATCCTCATATTTTTTTAAATTATAGGAATGTATACCCTTAAAAAATTGATAATAAAAAGTTGAACTTTCGTCTGAAAAACTTCCGATTTTTTCAATGATCGTATTTGCTTGAGAGTAGTTCTTTTGAAGAAAGTAATACCTTGCTGATAAAAATACATATTTTTTGCTTTGAGATAACTCTTTGTCATCTTCGAAAACGGTTTCAATTTCTTGCTTTAGTTCTTTTGCCTGCTTGATATTACGATGTGTAATCAAAGTTTCCCACTTCTCTAATACCTCGTATGTTTTTTCAGATGTAAGCAACAACCCCCACTCCTTTTTCGTATTCACATATCTACCTAATATTGTAATCGAATAATATTGAAATGTGTATTGAGAAAATTGGGAAAATTTTATCAAATTAAAAGGGGTTATGAGTATGAATTTTCTCAAGTTGGGACAAGGGACCAGACCCTCTGTCCCATCAATGCTGTAGTTTGGTGCCGTATGGGATGGTTGTTATGTTAATGGTGCAGTGGTGATTTTGGCGTTGTATGTCTAAGGTGATTTCTTTATCAGGTCCCATTTGTGTAATTTGAGTTTCAAAGTCATCATAATTGTGAATGGTTTGACCGTTTAAGGATTGGATGATATCACCAACTTGAATGATGCCATCTGCTGGGGTATGTGAGATAATCTTTACGACCTCAACCCCCGATTTAGATGGATGGGTTCTATGGAGTACGCCTATCCAGCTAGCCCAGAAGGTATGTCGAATATCGATATTTTTTTCAAGAACACTTTTAAAGTTTTTCATAAATTGATAGGTACCGAACATCATATTTTCCATTTCCATAATACCGATGTCATCTGACCATAATCCAGTGTATTCTATTGATACTAAGCTTCCTCCATCTTGTGGTGTAATCGTCCAAATGGTTAACCCCTTATCTGACCCTTCAATAACTAATTTTTCATTTTCTTTTATTTCAGTTATTATCCCGCTATATGTAACACCCCAGCCGTAATCTAAATCAATTTTTCCGCCGATTGCTAGGTTGATTTCACATTGTTTGGTCTCCCATTTATTTCGTTGACTAGGAACGGTAAGAGCTTTCCAAACCTTTTCTACTGGAACATTAATGAAAATATCTTTTTTTGCTGAATGATAAGTTGTCATCTATGATCGTCCTCTTCCAAAAAATTTTTTAAGTTCATTAGCTTCTGTTCTAAAATAATTCCTAATTCCTGTTGTAATTGTTTAAAGTGCAAATGAAACACACTCTCATTTAATTTGTAATAGCAGAATTTTCCCTCCCGTCTCTCTTCAAGTAAATTTTCTTCCAATAGGATACTTAGATGCTTTTTTATTGCAGGCTGTGAAATAGAAAATGAATGAACGATTTCCGATTGGTTGTATTCTCTTTGAGAAGTCATAAGTAAAATCTTTCGTCTGATAGGATCTGCAATAGCACGATAGATGTCAGTCATACTTTCCTCCATTTATATAACCTTTTGGTTATATGATGAGTTTATCAGAATACACATTTTTAAGTCAAGTGATGATTTTCAGATATCAATCAGTGCAAATAAGATTACTTTTATAGACCATACTATTGTTGTAGTTTCTTTTGATGAATTGAAATGTAAAGATGTTTAAATTATGGATTCTTTTTAACTAACCTCTCAATTTAGTTCCAGAAGAAAAGGTTCCAAAAATTAAGGAACCTTTTTTGCAGCTCGATTGCTTCAATTAACCGAAATAAATGTTGAATAAAGTTGTTCCAAAATCTCATCTGGAGAATATCCACGTACATCTTTTTGGAAAAAATATGAATCACTGGTTAAAGCTAATAGCACCATATCGGCTTTGAAGACACTGTGTGACAGCTCATTTGATGCTATCTCGTTAAAAAGTTCGACCAATATTTGATGCAATTCATTATATAGAGGGCTTCGGGCTCGAGATGTAAGTGGATTTGTTGATTTGGTTTCCTCGACTCCTGTAAGTAATTGTGCTTTCTTTTCTCGGAAACGAATAAAGATGCTTAGAACTTTTTTCAATCTTTGATCGGGGGGAACTGTCTCGTTTTCCTTCAAGTAC
This sequence comes from Heyndrickxia sp. NPDC080065, assembly GCF_050281185.1. Lineage (NCBI taxonomy): Bacteria > Bacillati > Bacillota > Bacilli > Caryophanales > Bacillaceae > Heyndrickxia > Heyndrickxia sp. NPDC080065. The sequence continues at coordinate 271,713 of NZ_JBNNWS010000006.1, forward strand.
ACTTCAATATCTTCAAAAAATAGATCGACGCTTTCTTTAATTAAATCCAGACATAATTCACCTTTGTTTCGATAACGGCGATAGAGCGTTCCCGCACCGATCTGTGCTTCTGTGGCGATTTGATTCATGCTTACTTGTTCGACACCATATTGTTCAAATAGCCTGTGAGCTGTATTTAATATGAGCTGACGATTTTTAGCTGCATCACGACGTTCGATGCGAGCGGGGGTTGGATTTTCTTCATTCACCATATTGTCACTCCCTATAACGATAATCTTGACAAACGGAGAATTCTCCGTTTAATATGAAAGAGGAGAGTTCTCCGTTTAATTTTAATCCAAAAAGGAGGAATTTACAACGTATGCAAAATCAACATAATAAAACTGCATTGTTAGTAATGGACCTACAAAATGGTATTGTTTCCCGTTACGGAGAAAATAAAGAAGTTTTTCAACCCTTTCAAAAAGCTATTGAAGCTGCACGTCTAAACAATATTCCAGTTATCTTTGTCAGGGTGGGCTTTAGCGAAGGGTATCCAGAGATTAGCCCAAAAAACAAAGGATTTTCAGCTATATCTAAACATGGTGGAATGACTTTATCCGATGAATCAACACAAATTCATGAATCTGTACAGCCTAAACCCAATGAACCAGTTGTGACTAAATATCGCTTTAGCGCTTTCGCCGGTAGTAATCTTGAAGTGATCCTTCGCTCGCAACAAATCGATACTCTTGTTCTTAGCGGGATTTCTACAAGTGGTGTTGTTTTATCTACATTGCGGGAAGCTGCGGATAAAGATTTTTCCCTTACGGTGCTTTCGGACGCATGTCTTGATGCTGATCCAGAAGTTCACCGCGTTCTTATGGAAAAGGTATTTCCTCGTCAAGCAAATATGCAAACCGTTGACGATTGGATTAGCACTTTGAATTGATAATTTTAGAAAATAACGTGTCGTTAACTACCAAGCGCCTCTTAATGTGGCGCTTGTTGGTTTTTAAACACGAAATAAAAAGGTGAATGGAATGCCGATTTGGAAAAGAAATTTAATTGTATGCTGGTTTGGGATGTTTGTTTCAAGTGTAGGGATGAGCCAGATCGCACCAGTATTACCGCTTTATATTAAGCATCTTGGTGTTCATAATACTGCTTTAATTACTCAATTTTCCGGATTAGCATTTGGAGCTACTTTTATTCTTTCAGCTGTTTTTTCACCGATTTGGGGAAGGGCAGCTGATAAATACGGACGAAAACTTATGCTGCTGCGAGCAAGTCTGGGGATGGGAATTGTAATCGGATGCATGGGGTTTGTACAAAATGTCTATGAACTGATTGGTTTAAGAGTATTGCAAGGTGTGATTACCGGATATTCTTCAGCCTGTACGGCTTTGATTGCGACTCAGACAGATAAAGAACATGCAGGATTTGCTCTAGGCACACTTTCAACTGCAAGTACGGCAGGTTCTTTGATCGGTCCGATGATCGGTGGTTTTTTGGAAGAGAGCTTTGGATTACAAAATGTATTTTTCATAACAGGTGCCTTGTTGATGATTTCATTTATTACTACTGCTTTATTTGTAAAGGAATCCTTTACTCGCAAAGATAAGAAAGTGCTTCCTATGAAGGAAATTTGGAATCAGGTTCCAGAAAAAAGTTTAACGATTACATCGTTTGTCACTTTTTTTGTCTTAACTTTAGCCCTTTATACAATAGAACCAATCATGACGGTCTATATTACACAATTAACAGAAAACTCTAGCCATATTTCTTTGTTATCTGGAATGGCATTTTCAGCTTCTGGACTTGCGAGTATCATTGCAGCGCCAAGGCTTGGAAAATGGTCTGATAGATTTGGTGTACAAAAAGTAATATTATTCGCCCTCATATTTGCAGGTCTTTTATTCATCCCGCAAGCTTTTGTAAAAAATCCTTGGCAGTTGATGATGTTAAGATTTTTATTAGGATTAGTATCAGCAGGTCTCATTCCTTCTGTTAATACTTTGCTTAAAAAAATTACACCAGATTACCTTACGGGTACAGTGTTTGGCTTTACCATGTCTGCAGGTTATTTAGGGGTTTTTGGAGGTTCAGTATTAGGTGGACAAATGGCGGCCTACTATGGAATGAGATCTGTGTTTTTTATTACGAGTGCCTTACTACTAATAAATGCAGTGTGGGTTTATTTTAAAATCTATAAAAAAATGAATCTTAAAGAAAATGCGATGTAAAATGAATGTTAAAAAGCAATGAACTTATTTAAATATATATAAGGACAGTTAGTTGCTGTAACAAAAAGCCTATATCCTGGATTACTTAGTAATCCAGGATATAGGCTTTTTTTAATACTTTCCTTATTAAACCAATAAACAAATTACAAACAAAATAATGAATTAAATAGCAAAGGATTGAGAAGTATAAATTTATGTGCTTTGAAGAAAGGTGGCACGAATTATGAATTTAATTAGGAGGATTACAATGGGAATTTTAAGTGGAAATCCAACAGATGAACCGATGCACTATGGAGAAGTTTTTGGAACATGGTCGTTTCTTACAACGGTTAAAGGATTAATTGCAGGTTATCAAACTCACCTAAATCATACAGGTGATGAAGACCTAAAAAAATTGCTTGAGGAAGCTATTCAGGGTGGACAACAAGAAATCAAACAGATTGAAACTTTATTAAAAGAAAATGGAATTAGTTTACCTCCAACACCTCCTGAGCGACCTAAAGCTTGCTTAGAGGACATACCTACTGGAGCACGTTTTCAGGACCCAGAAATAGCAGCTGCTCTTTCAATGAATATTGCAGCAGGATTAGTAGCGTGTAGTGGAATTATGGGACAATCAATTCGTGAAGATATCGCTATGATGTTCGGACAATTTCATATTCAAAAGGCAACACTTGGGGCTAAAGTTCTACGACTAAATAAAGAAAAAGGATGGCTAATTCCACCGCCATTACACCATTATAAAGCTGAAGATTGTTAGTTAATTTAAAATTAGTTCAAGGAGAGCAGAACTTTTAATCTGCTCCCTTTTCTCTCTTAAAGTAATCTGCTTCATTCGTTGAAGAAGCAAATACTATATTGTTTTTATTTGTTCGCCAATTTTCCAAGTAAAATCGCATTGTCTTTTTTTAGTTTTTTATTTTCTTCATTTAATTCAGCTATCCTTCTTTTTAACGACTCAATCAACTTATCCTTTGAGCTTTCACTAAAAGTTTGTTTTTTAGTGATAACCTTTAACTTCTGATTTTGTTGTTTTATCGCTTCATCAATTGGTTTTATAAGCTCTTCTCGATAAGAATACAAGAAAGTTTTGCTAACATTCGCCTTGTAACCATTACATTTCGATAAACAACAGGATTATCTTTAATCCTTCCACTGGCTTTAAGCCAAAGAAATAAAGAACTTACCCTATCTATAATCGCATTAAGGGTTGTAACTTTGAAGTCGTCATCCTCGTAATCAAAATCTATTAACTCAACATTTTCATAAAATCTATACGGATTCTTTAACCACAATTTGTATGTTGTTAAGATACCAGGTTGACCGTCAAGATCAAGGATTTGTAATCCCTTAATCTTTAGATACACCATGAAATACCATAGGTTATAGCAGTAAGACTAACCATTGCTTTTTAACTCTTATATTACTGAGTTGCTACTATATCTACGAATTATTTAATCTTTCCAATAAAATTCAGTCTTTCGACTGGTTTGCTATCCATGCTGCCGCTGAGAATGGATTGAACATCTTTCAATGTATCCTTGATGCTAACTGATTCACCCTTCAAACCTGTAAATGTCTCTGCAACATGAAATGGTTGGGTAAGATAAGCTTCTAAACGTTCACCTCTATTGTATGTTTCTAATTCAGCAGCAGGAATGCTGCCTAGTCCTTTGACATTCACTAAGGAACGTAATTCACGATATCTTCGTAAAAGTTTTTGGGCACGTTGTTGAACAGATAAATGATTATCATCAAGATATATTCCTTCTAAGACAGAAGATGTTGAATAAATCGGATTGACAGCAGGGAACTTATGTCTTGCAACGAGGTCCGCATCAAAATGCCATAAGGTTTCAAGTGGACCATAAGGGATATTCTCATCAACCACTTCACCTTTTAAATCAACCAAAAAAGTTGTTACATTATGAATACCACTATTTTGTAATTGTTCTTGAAGATCATATATTTTACCCGTCAAGACATGTTCACGATCGGTTGAAAAAATGATTTCTTTATCACTATTGATCCCTTTTATTATGTTGTATGTTTCATCAATTGAATACGAAATCATATCGACATCATTTAGAATATCCTTTAATTCTGGATATTCTCCATCAGGTTTAAGCAATATTGTCAAATAACCTTCCTTTTTAAGGTTGTGGAATAATTCAGCAAGAATCACCAATTGCCCCATTCCTGGCCGCGCCACTAAACCAACCGTTCCCCCTTTAGCTATAGGGGCAAACAAATCGATCACCTTAATTTGTGTTTCGATCATTTCAATTGTGTCATCTCTTAGGATCAACTCATCTAAGCTGCATTTCGCTAAAGAGGCAAGAGCCACAATTGTTCGGACCTCCGAACGTCCGACTGGAATTTTTCCAGTACATAAATTTGAAACGGTAGCAGGCCGTAATCCAACTGAGCGTGCTGCACTTGTGAGGTTCGGAACCCTTTTTTTTAATAAAGAAACATTAAGCCTTATATTTTCCATTGATAACACCCTTTTACCTTTGAAAGATTTTCATATCTATATTTTTCATAAATTCGTCTACAGTTTTTATAAATGTATCTAAATTAGGTTCGAAAATATTATGATCCGAGTCATCGAATACGACTAAGTTTGCTTGGTGCATCTTCTCAATATATAGATTTCCTGCTTCTAATGATAACGCTGCTTCATTTTTCCCGCCACGAATAATAAGAGCAGGGCATTTAATGGATGATAAATCGTCCCAAAGTAAAACTTGAGAAGACTCATTTTGTATCCCATATAATGCTGTGAGATTCATTCTTTGAGATAAAGTTTTTCCCCTCCAAGGCGGCAATGATGAGAAAAATTCAACCCACCCCTGACGAAGTTGTGTATGAACGGCAGGATAGTCACCTACTATTAGACCTTTTAGTAAGTTATTGTTTCTAATCGCATATCCAAGTGCATAAGAAACGCTTCTAGAGTAGCCGAATAAAATAAAGTCTTTTAGCTCAAGTTGTTTGACAACTGCATCAATATCGCTAATGTGATCTTCTAATGTATATCCAGTTTCTGGAGTGGCGCTTTTACCGCGCCCTCTAAGAGTGATAATAATACAGTGTCTAGGGGAGAAATTTTCGATTACAGAAATATAATCTTCTGCTGATTCCGAAAGTCCAGGAATAATTACGAGAGGAGCCTTTTCCTTTATATTAGCATTTGCTTCTACAAAATGTATGTTAATACCATTATTATCAACCCAACTATCGTTGTAAATCATTTATTTATTTCCACCTTTAATAAAATAGTAGATTATTGATAACCAAAAATTACGTGAAGTGATTTCTATACGGATTATGAAATAACAGTACCTCCAGAATTAATTTCTAAAGCGGGTTCTAACTCCTTGCTGAAAAATCCATGAAGTGAGTTTGAATTAGGTTTTAAAAAATGAATGTTAGACATTTCGTTTCTCCTCACTATAATTTATTTTCAATTTCTAAAAATTCAGCCACCTAATATTACTTTAAAGAGTAAAACAAATTACTCTGTATGTCAATTTCGTTTTTCTTTGAAAAGTAATATTATTTACTCTAAAATGAAAAAGCTGTTGTTTTACAGCCCCTTTTTCGATTCGTTTATTTAGTTATAGGTAGATCAGTGGATATGAAGGAAATTTGGATTAATTGTGGAATAAGAAACATTGGGAGGGGATATGTATGATTACGAAAGATAATGATGGGAAAGTGTTGGGGATCGCATATAATGTAATTCCAGTGGCGGATTTAGAGAAATCAGCCAATTGGTTTGTTGAACATCTGGATTTTAATATTAGACATAAAACAGAAGAATCATTAAGTTTATTTATCGGAAACAGGCCCATTCTTTACTTAATTAAAAGCGAACATCAATCAAGAGCAGTATTCGAAGTAGGAGGCAGAAAAAAATGGATAACTACTTTTTTTACAAATGATATCAAAAGCCTTCATGAAAAGCTGAAGTCAAAGCAATTAATAGTTGGTGATATAAGTTACGAAAGCGAGAATGGTAACTTTTTTACGTTAGAAGATATTGATGGGAATCTATATGATATATGGGAGAATCATGATTGTGAATTGAATTTTTAAAAGCTGCTGATTTGGTGGCTTTTTCTTATTGAGTAGGGAAATTATAAACATAAAGAGCATGCACCAAATAGAGGGGCACGCAAAAGAAGAGAAAGGGCACAAACCAAAGTGAGGGTCACAAAAAATAAGAAAAGAGGCACACAAAATCGGGAAGAGGTCACGTAAATCTTGGGATATCAGGTAAAGGTGCTGCAGACCAGTATATTAAAGTCTATGCTACATTTAAAAAAGTAGAATTTCTTGTTTAAAAGTCTGAGAAATTGGAAATTAGATATCTTACTAAAGTACCTAAGCTGAAGATTATATTTTCTATTAGCTGATCACTTATTATGATTCTTAATTGACTTTTGACTATAAATTTAACTTCGAAGCGATGTAGAATTAAAAGACAAGGTTACAATAAGATGAGGAATACTTTATAGTGGGAGGAATAAAAAAATGAAAGAAATACACGATCACATTATCTCATCTATTTCCTACTTTCGTATCAAACGAATAATTATGTCAAATCAACAAAAATATATTAAAACAGAACATCGTATAAATTTATATAAAAACAAAATTTTAACATCAAGTAATCAATTTAATCTAAACCATGTATTTGATATTTCTTACAGATCATTTTCTGGGAAAGCTGGTTTATTATACTTACATACTAATCAAGGAGTCTTCACTTATGAGGTGAATTCTGATCCATACTATTTCATAAATGAGTATAAACAAATCAAATGTTTATAAAAGAAGGTACTTGATACAGGTATAAATAGCAATATTTAAAATATGACTGAACTATAGAAGAAAGAGTCTGCCTCATGAGGTTTGATACCACGCTTTACTTTTGACAAACACTTTCTGTGAGAGAATGAGATGAAAGTTAAATATTACTTTTCCCGAACGTGAAAGCCCACTACGGTGCGTTAGCACCCCCTTTATTTTTTGTGTGTATTTGTTGCAGTTTATAGATTAAACTAATACAATGTGAATATGGACAAATATAGACGAACAAGCACAACAGTATCATTGATTAACTATCATTTCGTTTTCTGTCCTCGATATAGAAGGAAAATATTCCTT
>NZ_JBNNWS010000007.1:0-275963 GCF_050281185.1 Heyndrickxia sp. NPDC080065
GCTACGCATCGTCGCCTTGGTGAGCCGTTACCTCACCAACTAGCTAATGCGCCGCGGGTCCATCTGTAAGTGATAGCCGAAGCCATCTTTCAATTTCCCTCCATGCGGAGGAAAAAGTTATCCGGTATTAGCCCCGGTTTCCCGGAGTTATCCCAGTCTTACAGGCAGGTTACCCACGTGTTACTCACCCGTCCGCCGCTAATCTTCAGGGAGCAAGCTCCCCTCAGATTCGCTCGACTTGCATGTATTAGGCACGCCGCCAGCGTTCGTCCTGAGCCAGGATCAAACTCTCCAAAAAGATGTTTGATATAGCTCATAAAAAGTTAATTAATTGACGTTTCGTTTTGTTCAGTTTTCAAAGATCAATCGTCCTAAGCGACTTTTATATAATAACATATTCTTTTTTTAAAAGTCAACGCTTTTTTTAAAAGTATTTTTTAAAAATATTTTTAGTAATAAAAGTTCAACGATTGCTATTATAACAGATAATCTAGTAAAAGGCAATGGAAAGTGCCAAAGTTTAATAATTCTCGGGCACAATGTTCTCTAACCTATGAATTCTAAGATTGAACTTCATAGGTTAGAGATTACTTGACCTCAAGGAACTAGACTTATTAGATATACATTCTTCACTTTATTATACTAGTAAACTTCCTCTATATATAAGTCTCTTGCTTTTTCTAAATCTATTATTTCTCCATCACTTAACTTTATTAAAGGTCTAGTTATAGCAGAAGGTTTCGTAAATATTACCTCTCCTGTTTGACCATTGGATATCCTTACCTTTGTACCTATTGAAAGATTGGCAGTTATTGATAATAGCGCATTTATTACAGAGATGTCGTATTTGCCAAATCCATCAATTTGCAATATTTCAATGGCTTTAAGTGGTGCAATCCTTTCTTTGTAAGGCTTGTCAGAAATTAATGCATGATATACATCAGCAACCGCTACAATTCTCGAAATAGGATATAATTGCTTATCCTTTACCCCCATAGGATAACCACTGCCATCTAGTCTTTCATGGTGCTGAAAGATTGCAAGTTTAGTTTCAGCTTTTAATAATGGACTATTTTGTATCATCTTCAAACTATGATTTGGATGTTCGCGAATTTCGCTAGATTCTTCATAAGAGAGAGCAGATGGTTTATTAATAATCCAAGGAGATATTTTAGCCATACCGGCGTTAGCTAAACAGCCAGCTAAAGCTGTTTGGAAGTATTGCCCCTTATCATAGCCCACTTTTTTAGCTATTAATCCACTAATTATTCCGACAGAAATTGAGTGGTAATATAAATAATCCTGTTCTTTCTTATGTAAATAAAGAAAAGATGGATTGATATTATGTTTCTCAACCTGTTCCAATAATGAATACAAATAATCTCTTACATTCGCAATATCAACAGCCGAGCCTGATTGCCATTTTTGAAAATCAGCTTTATATTTTTTTACTGTTTCTTCAAATGTCTTAATGAATAAATTTGGATTAATTTCCTCTAATGAATCTATTTTTGTATTTGTAGAGCTATTGAAATTACTTTGTTTATTTTGTTTGATGGATCTACCCTCAATTGTTACTTCTGTTTTAAAAAAAGCCTTTAAGACATCAATATGCTTCTGAGTTAAAACTGTTTTTTTAGGGATAATAGGATGGCCAGTCATTCCCATTATATCCTCCGCAATAACTGCGCCTACTCGTACTTCATCAACATTGACTTTCATTTTGTCCACCCCAAGTTTAAATAGACTGTTTCATCAGAAAATATTTACTCTTTTTAAAATATTTTACCAAAAAAGAGGCATCAATACGATGCCTCTTAAAAAACTTACTCATGATAATTTCTTTTATTCTTCAACTGATTCTGCTTCGCCTTCAGTTGATTCATCTATTTCTGTTTCCTCTTCCTTCTCAACCTTTGCAACAGTTGCTACATGCTCATCTTCGCCAAGACGAATTAATTTAACTCCTTGTGTATTTCTTCCTAATTGAGAAATATCACTAACTGCCATCCTAATTAGGACTCCTCCTGCAGTTATGAGCATTAAATCCTCTTCACCAGTTACCGTTTTTACAGCAATAAGATTTCCGTTCTTCTCGGTAACATTACATGTTTTTAATCCTTTACCGCCACGGCTTTGAATTCGATATTCTGATGCATTTGTACGCTTTCCATAGCCATTAATCGTAACAATCAGTACATCATTGTCATCTTCTAATATTTCCATTCCAACTACTTCGTCATCCCCAGTAAGGGTAATACCCTTCACACCTGTTGCTGTTCTTCCCATTGAACGGACATCAACTTCAGGGAAACGTATCAGCATTCCATTTTTAGTACCGATTATGATATCCATGTTTCCATCTGTAAGCTTAACTGATATAAGCTCATCTTCTTCACGAAGATTAATAGCAATTAAACCATTTGTTCTTATATTAGCAAAATCAGTAAGTGGAGTTCGTTTTGAAATTCCTCTTTTTGTTGTAAAGAACAAGAACGAGTCATCAACAAACTCTTCAACACGAATCATCGTATTAATCCACTCATCTTTTTCAATTCCTAAAAGATTTATAATAGGGATTCCTTTTGCTGTTCGACTAAATTCAGGTATTTCATACCCTTTAGCCCTGTATACTTTCCCTTTATTAGTAAAAAATAAAATTGTATCATGTGTTGAAGTTGTTAATAAATGTTCCACAAAATCATCTTCATTCGTACCCATGCCCTGGACTCCTCGTCCACCACGTTTTTGGCTTCGATATGTGGAAATTGGTAAACGTTTAATATAACCGTTATGTGTTAGACTAACAACAATATTTTCACGTGGAATTAAATCTTCATCCTCGATTTGTTCGACCCCGCCTGACACAATTTCTGTGCGGCGCTCATCATTAAATCGCTCTTTTATTTCTAATAATTCTTCACGGATAATTTCTAATACTTTTTCTTCATCCGCAAGAATAGCTTTTAATTCTGCAATTAGTTTGATTAATTCCTGATACTCTTCTTCAATTTTTTCACGCTCTAATCCAGTCAAGCGCTGCAGGCGCATATCGAGAATCGCTTGAGCCTGTTTTTCGGATAGAGAAAACTTCTCCATCAAGCCATTTCTTGCTATTTCTGTTGTTTGTGAGGAACGAATTAAACTAATAATTTCATCGATATGATCTAAAGCAATGCGCAATCCTTCTAAAATATGTGCACGAGCTTCAGCTTTTCTTAATTCAAATTCTGTTCTTCGACGAATGATTACCTTTTGATGCTCTAAATAATGATATAAACACTGTTTTAAATTTAATACTTTTGGTTGTCCATCAACAAGAGCTAATAAATTGATTCCAAAAGTGGTTTGTAATGCTGTGTGTTTGTATAGATTATTTAAAAGTACATTTGCATTAGCATCTCTACGAACATCAATTACTACATGCATACCATTACGATCCGATTGGTCACTTAAATCTGTAATCCCATCAATTTTTTTATCACGTACAAGCTCAGCAATTCTTTCAACTAGTTTGGCTTTATTCACTTGATATGGAATCTCTTTGATAATAATGGATTCTTTCCCATTAGACTTCTGTTCAATTTCTACCCTTGCACGTAAAGTAATTGAACCACGGCCAGTCTCATATGCACGTCTTATTCCACTTCTTCCAACAATTAAACCGGCTGTTGGGAAATCAGGGCCCGGTATATATTCCATTAGTTCTTGAATAGTAATATCAGGATCCTTACTTAAGGCTAACACTCCATCGATTACTTCACCTAGCTGATGAGGAGGAATATTTGTTGCCATCCCTACCGCAATTCCAGATGTACCGTTTACTAAAAGATTTGGAAACCTTGATGGCAATACAACTGGTTCCCTTTCAGAGCCGTCATAGTTATCTTGATAATCAATCGTATCTTTATTTAAGTCTCGGATTAATTCCATTGATATTTTTGACATACGGGCTTCAGTGTAACGCATTGCTGCTGCAGAGTCACCATCAACTGAACCAAAGTTACCATGTCCATCTACAAGCATATATCGATAACTGAAATCTTGTGCCATACGGACCATTGTTTCATAGACAGCAGAATCACCGTGAGGATGATATTTACCAATTACCTCTCCAACGATACGAGCAGACTTTTTATAAGCTTTATCAGCTGTCATTCCTAAGTCATTCATTGCATATAGAATCCTTCTATGAACCGGCTTTAAACCATCACGTACATCCGGAAGTGCACGGGAAACAATAACACTCATGGCGTAATCTAAGAAGGAAGTACGCATTTCCTGACTAATATTAATTTCTTTTATATTTGAATTTGGTGTTTCAGTCATATTGGAACCTCCTTTAAGAGAATCAAGCAACCAGTATCAACTGATTGCTTCTTTGAATTTCTTAATTAAATATCAAGGTTTTTTACATAAATCGCATTTTCTTCAATAAAATTACGGCGTGGTTCAACTTTATCTCCCATCAACATTTCAAACGTTTCATCCGCTTCTATTGCATCTTCTAGACTTACTTGAAGCAACGTTCTATTTGTAGGATCCATTGTTGTTTCCCAAAGCTGTTCTGGATTCATTTCGCCTAGACCTTTATATCGTTGTATTCCTGGTTTTGGCTGTGCAGGCATTTGACTTAACATTTCTTCTAATTCACGATCACTATACACATACTCTACTCGTTTGCCTTGAGCAATTTTATATAAAGGAGGTTGGGCAATATATATATATCCAGCCTCTAGAATTTGTCTCATATAACGATAGAAAAAGGTTAATAATAAAGTTCTAATATGTGCACCGTCTACATCAGCATCGGTCATAATAACAACTTTATGATAGCGAGCCTTTGAAATTTCAAAATCATCACTAATTCCTGCTCCAAGAGCCGTAATGATTGTACGAATCTCATTATTAGATAAAATTTTATCCAAACGTGCTTTTTCTACATTAAGGATTTTTCCGCGTAAAGGGAGGATTGCTTGGAAATGTCTATCCCTTCCTTGTTTCGCTGATCCTCCTGCAGAGTCACCCTCTACGATAAATAGCTCACTGATTTGTGGATCTCTTGATGAGCAATCAGCCAGTTTTCCAGGCAAGCTTGAAACTTCTAATGCACTTTTACGTCGAGTTAATTCACGTGCCTTTTTGGCTGCTAAGCGTGCACGCGCTGCCATTAGTCCTTTTTCAACTATTTTTTTTGCGACTGTTGGATTTTCTAACATAAATTTATCAAAATGCTCTGAGAAGATAGAATCTGTAATAGTTCGAGCTTCTGAATTACCCAGCTTTGTTTTTGTCTGTCCTTCAAACTGAGGATCTGGATGCTTAATTGATACAATAGCCGTTAATCCTTCTCGAACATCTTCGCCTGATAAATTAGAGTCATTTTCTTTAATAAGATTATTTTTACGTGCATAATCATTAATAACCCTTGTTAATGCTGTCTTAAAGCCAAATTCATGCGTACCGCCTTCGTAAGTATGAATATTATTGGCAAAAGAATAAATGCTGCTTGTAAATCCTTCGTTATACTGGATCGAAACTTCGATTGAAATTCCATCCTTTTCACCTTCAACATAAATAGGTTCATCATGGATGACTTCTTTTGTCCTGTTTAAATGTTCAACATACGACTTAATACCACCCTCATAGTGATACTCATTCTTTTTCGGTTCATCTCTTTTATCTTCAATTGTAAGCTTAATTCCCCGATTTAAGAAAGCAAGCTCTCTGACACGAGTGGCTAAAATGTCATATTCAAAGATGGTTGTTTCCGTAAAGATTTCCTTATCTGGTATAAAATGAGTAGTTGTTCCAGTATGGTCAGTTTCACCAATTATTTTCAAATCAAAACAAGGGACACCACGTTCATATTTTTGATAATGAATTTTCCCATCACGATGGACGTAAACTTCAAATTCACTGGATAAGGCATTTACTACAGAAGCCCCAACTCCATGTAATCCACCAGATACTTTGTATCCGCCTCCACCAAATTTACCCCCAGCATGAAGAACAGTATGGATAACTTCAACTGCAGGTCTTCCCATCTTTTCATGTATACCAACTGGAATTCCACGACCGTTATCAATTACTTTGATACTATTATCACTTTCAATTACTATATTAATTTCATTACAAAATCCCGCTAATGCTTCATCAATACTATTATCAACAATTTCCCAAACTAGGTGATGAAGTCCCTTACTACTTGTGGATCCAATATACATACCTGGACGCTTCCGAACAGCTTCTAATCCTTCAAGAACTTGTATCTGATTTTCATCATATGATTGACCTTGCACTTGTTCTTGTTCTTGTTCCAATGGCACTTGAATTCACCTACACTTCCGAAATTTATATAAATGTTTTTATCTTAATTTTATGGTTTTGATTCATGTTTAAAAAAATGCTATTTTCGTAAATATTGTTGCTTTTCGTAAAAAGCTCAAATACTTAATTAAACTGGGTTCGTGCTCTTTTCTTCGTCCCATACTTTTTATATAAGTGCAAAAACAATCGATAAAAATTATTCGTTTTGCAAATTTAAACGTTTTAAAAGTGTATTTGAGGCTAATGGTGAGAGATAATACTGATGATCGGTTATGACTAAAGATTTAAATTCTCCTTTTGATAAGTTTACAGTATTTTTTTTCTTTTCTTGTAAAAATTCTTGAATAATGACTGAATCCTTAACTGTTCCTTTATCTAAAATAGTAATAATCTCATCTGTTCGAACCAACACATCTTCACCTACATGTAAATACATGCTTTAATTACACCTCTCATACAGGAGTCATAAAACCAGATTCTACTGAAAAGGTTGAAGCTTCTTTTAATGTTTGATGGTCAATACCATCAATGCTAGTTGTTGTGACAAAGGTTTGAACTTTCCCCTGAATAGTATTTAATAAGTGTGATTGGCGATAATCATCTAATTCAGATAAAACATCATCCAAAAGTAAAATAGGGTATTCGCCAATTTCTGAATGAATCAATTCAATTTCAGCAAGCTTTAAAGATAAAGCTGTTGTTCTTTGCTGTCCTTGCGAACCGTACGTTTGTACATCACGATCATTTACAAAAAAGATAAGCTCATCACGATGAGGTCCCGCCAATGTAACTCCTCTTTCAATTTCCCTCTTTCTAATGCTGGAAAATTTTTCTTCCATCGCTTTTATTAGGGTTGACGAATCACTGGTTTCTGATACATCAATTGATGGCTTATATTTAATATTTAACGTTTCAAGGCCTCTAGAAATCCCCGTATGAATTGGTTTCGCCCATTCTTCTAATAGCTGGATAAACTCAAATCTCTTTTTTATGATTTTTACTGCTATTTGGGTAAATTGTTCAGTTAGAACATCTAACATTGTTTCATCTTTTTGCTTTTGAAATTGAAGTTGTTTTAAATAATGGTTTCGCTGCTGTAAGATTTTTTGATACTGACTGATATCGTGCAAATAAATAGGCGAAACCTGTCCAATCTCCATATCAATAAAACGACGCCTAACTTGAGGGCTCCCTTTTACAAGGTGGAGATCTTCAGGCGCGAACATAACAACATTCATATTCCCAACATACTGACTTAACTTTTGCTGCTCAATATGATTGTATTTAGCTTTTTTTCCTTTTTTTGAAATGATTAACTCTAAAGGTGCTGAACCATTTTGTTTTTGTATCCTACCACTTATTTTAGCATATTCCTCATCCCAACGGATTAAATCTTTATCATTTGATGTTCGATGGGACTTTGCCATGGCTAAAACATAGATGGACTCCATTACATTTGTTTTTCCTTGTGCATTTTCTCCAAGGATAACATTTACTTTATTTTCAAAGGAAATAGATAATGTTTCATAGTTACGGTAGTTTTTTAGTTCTAACTCTTCAATATACATTCAGTAACATCCTTTTCCTTTTATCCCAATACACAGTAGGACCTTAATGGTTATTGTGAAACGATAAAAGTACCAATACCAGGTATTTCAACACAATCACCAACGGAAAGTTTCCGTCCTCTTCTCTGTTCTTGTTCACCGTTAATAAATACATCATGTTCACTCAAAAACCATTTGGCCATTCCACCACTTTGAATCACTTCAGCTAATTTTAAAAATTGCCCTAAAGTAATTGTTTCCGTCTCAATAATTATGTTTTTTCCCATAGACTCACTCTTTTCCGCTTCGTTATTCCCTAATATATAATTTTACTAAATAATTTAAATTAATACAACGCTCCATAAGTTCTATCATAATCTGAGTTGAATGTTATTAACATGTGGATAATTCCAAAAACATTAAAATATAAATAAGTTTGTGGATAATTTCCAAGAAAAATGGAAACGACTTTAGTTAGTCTATCGATTATTCAGCTATATAAAAAAGTCCCTGTATAAACACAGGAACTAATTTTATTGGTGATTTTTAATATGTTCTGACCGGTAATATTAGCTGTAAGATGGATTCATCATTTAACGGGCGAATGATAAATGGTCTCATTGCTCC
This sequence comes from Heyndrickxia sp. NPDC080065, assembly GCF_050281185.1. NCBI lineage: Bacteria > Bacillati > Bacillota > Bacilli > Caryophanales > Bacillaceae > Heyndrickxia > Heyndrickxia sp. NPDC080065. The sequence goes on from NZ_JBNNWS010000007.1 coordinate 8,505, forward strand.
GGTAAAACTAATTTGGATTTCTAAACCTTCCAACGCTTTTAATGCATCCATCATATATTTCGCACTAAACGATATTTTTAAATCTTCTCCCTCAATTGATTCACTTTGAACTTGTTCAATTACTTTACCAACCTCAGGTGTGTTAGATGAAATTTCAATCATTCCAGAAGTTAACGTCGTAAGCTTTACAACATTTGGATTTCTACCCTCTCTAGCTAAAAGTGAAGCACGATCGATTGCTTGTAAAAATTCTTTTGTATTTATGATTATGTCTGTTTTACTTTCTGAAGGAATTAATCTTGATGTATCAGGATAATTTCCTTCTAAAAGTCGTGAGAAGAACAAAAGATGTTTCGCTTTAAATAAGATTTGATTTTCAGTGATGACAATTTCTACTGGTTCATTTGTATCATCTAAAATTTTATTTAACTCATTCAAGCTTTTTCCAGGTATGACAATATTGTATTCAGCATCATTTGTAAACTCAATTGCAGCAGATCGCATAGCTAAGCGGTGACTATCTGTTGCTATACAAGTCAATTCATTAGATTTAACCTTCCAATTTACCCCGGTTAAAATAGGTCTAGTTTCTGAAGTAGATACTGCAAAAACAGTTTGGCGAATTAAATTCTTTACAATATCTGTTGGGATTTTAAAAACATTTTCTTCAGAAATCTGAGGTAAATGTGGATATTCTTCAGGATCTAGGCCATTCAAATTAAATTCAGATTTTCCTGAGCGAATAACTGTTTGTAATTGATTAATAACTTCAATTTCAATCGTATCCATAGGTAATTTTTTAACAATTTCACTAAAAAATTTAGCTTGTAAAACAATAGCCCCAGGATTAAAAATTTCAACTAATTCATTTCCATCTTCTTCTTTAGGTATAAAAGATTCAATGGATACATCGGAGTCACTTCCAGTTAGTGTGACTCCTTCAGTTGTAGCTACTATTTTTATTCCTGTTAAAATTGGAATAGTTGTTCTAGGACTAATGGCCTTCAATACATCTTGTACACTTTGAATCAGTCGATCACGTTGTATCGAAAATTTCATGATTTTCCCCCCAAAATTTTTTTAAATGATTTAACTCAATCTTTTTGTCTAAATGACATACGAAATTATTAATAATTATTTTTTAAAAAATAGTAGTAGTAATAGTAGGTGCTGTTAATATGTGGATAACATGAAAATTGAAAGGAAACACAGCCTATCCACATGTGGACAGACTGTGCATATATTAATTATAGTTATACACATTTTCCCCGAGATTATCCTTTTAGTAAACTTTTAATCTCTTGAATTTTTTTCTCAAGCTGAGCATCTGTTAAAATTAACTTTGAAATTTTTTCATGAGCATGTATGACCGTTGTATGGTCACGGCCACCGAATTCTTCTCCAATTTTCGGAAGAGAGAAATCTGTTAACTCTCTTGATAGATACATGGCAATTTGCCGTGGGAATGCAACTGATTTTGTCCGCTTTTTTGCTACAAAATCCTCTAATTTAATATTATATTCTTCCCCAACAATCTTTTGTATATCATGTATGGTTATTACTCTAGGTTTAGAGCTAGGGATAATATCTTTAAGTGCATCAGCAGCTAAATCAGCATTAATATCTTTATTAATTAATGAGGAATATGCCACTACACGAATTAAAGCCCCTTCTAATTCACGTATATTGGAATCAATTTGATTAGCAATATACAGCATCACTTCATTAGGAATATCTAGACCATCGGCTTTTGCTTTTTTCCGTAAAATAGCAATCCTAGTTTCTAAATCTGGAGGCGTAATATCAGTAATAAGCCCCCATTCAAAGCGAGATCTTAATCTGTCCTCTAAAGTTGGTATTTCTTTAGGAGGACGGTCACTTGAGATGATAATTTGTTTGCTTTCTTCATGTAATGCATTAAATGTATGGAAAAATTCTTCTTGAGTTGATTCTTTTCCAGCAAGAAATTGAATATCATCAATTAGTAGTACATCAACATTACGATATTTATTACGAAAATCGACGGCTTTATTATCTCGAATTGAGTTAATAAATTCATTTGTGAACTTTTCTGAGGATAAGTAAACAACTTTTGCTGAAGGATTGTGTTCTATTACATAGTGTCCAATGGCATGCATTAAATGGGTTTTGCCTAGACCTACTCCTCCATAAATAAACAATGGATTATATGCTTTTGCGGGAGCCTCTGCAACAGCAAGTGATGCAGCATGTGCAAAGCGATTACCTGAACCAATAACAAATGTATCAAATGTATATTTAGGATTTAGTACATTTTGAAATAATTCAGCAGAGTCATCTATCTTTGGTTTTTTTTGTGGTGGGACATTCATTTGAAATTCCTCATCTTCCTTATTTTGAGGAATAATAAATTTTACAGTTAGCTCTTCGCCCGTTATTTCATAAAGAACACCTGAAATTAATGTGACGTAGCGGCCTTCAAGCCAGTCTCTTGCAAAATCATTAGGTACTGAAACGATAAAAGTATCTCCTTGTAATGAATGTGCCTTTGTTGACCTGAGCCAAGTCTCAAAGCTAGGCTTACTGATCTTTTTTTCAATAATAGATAAAGCTTTATTCCAAAGATCAGCTATATTCTCCAACATCATACCCTCCTTTTATTCTTGAGATTTAAAAAATATTGATACTGCTATATTACGTAACAATGTTTCGTTCTAAAAGTTGTATATTAATAATTATTCAAAACGTTGATTGTGGAAAACTATATTAATAGGAATAAAAGCAGATTTCGACACTATCCACTGTTTGTGGACAAGTTTATACAAACAGGGTGAATAAACTATCCACAAGATATCCACACTTTGTGGATAACAAGTTATTCACAATTACTTATTCAGAGTGAAAACACAATAATCATATCAAATATTTATAGGGCTTGCAATGAAATTTGAAAATTATCCACAACACATTACTCTTGGGGAAGAAAATTATTCACATGATATTAATTTGTGCAAAACTTGTCGATAAATGTTATAAACAGAAAAAAATGTGGGAAAACTTATCCACAATGGAGTTAACATATTATAAATCGCCTTTGTTAATGGTTATTTTGAAAAATTAGCTACAGGACTTTGAACAGTAATAGCAATATTGTTTAACAAAGCCGAAAAATTAAAACAAACGTAAGAATAAAAATTGGAAATAGTATTCTTTTTTTAAAGAGTTGACAATTATAAATGGTGGTCTTTATAATTAATAAGACTGTCTTTTACTGTAATAAAAGGTTGTTCAAAATTCCGGGAAAAATAGATGTCGAATATCGGCTCTTTTTGTCCTCCTTTTTGAACATGTACTATAATAGATCCTCAGGGAGGTGTTATAAATGAAAAGAACATATCAACCAAACACTCGTAAAAGAAGTAAGGTTCATGGATTCCGTGCACGAATGAGCTCAAAAAATGGACGTAGAGTCTTAGCTAGTCGTCGCCGTAAAGGAAGAAAAGTATTATCAGCGTAGACCACTGAAACGTCTCAGTGGTTTTTTTTTCATATAAATATCTTATTGTGAGTGATATAAGAATGAAAAAGTCGTATCGAATAAAAAAAAATATTGAATTCCAACACGTTTTTAAAAAAGGAAAATCATTTGCTAATCGCCAATTTGTTATCTATGTTCTAAAAAAGAGAGACCAAGAAAATTTTCGAATAGGTTTGTCAGTTAGTAAAAAGATAGGAAATGCGGTTAAAAGAAACGAAATTAAACGATACCTTCGTCAATGTTTTACTGAACTAAAAGAAAATATTGATAAAGGAAATGATTATGTGATCATCGCTAGGAAACCGGCGGCCGAAATGAATTTCCATGAAGTTAAAAGTAGCCTTCAACACGTATTGAAGGTGGCTAAAGTATTAAAGGTAAATAACAATTAATGTGGAATTTATTATCATAAGTTATTTTTTTATCTCAGGTTGAAAAAACTTAATTTTAGGCTGAGATACTACATAAAAATATGAATTTTAGAAAGCAGGGAGGAGTATACGGTTGAAAAAAAGAATATTTTTAATTATTGCAATAATTGGCTTAATGACTGTACTTGCAGGCTGTACGGAGTTTAATAAAGATATTACACCGAACAGCAAGGGCTTTTGGAATGAATGGATCGTTTGGCCGCTTTCTCAGCTTATTGTTGCTGTTGGAAAATGGCTAGGCAGCTACGGTTTATCTATTATCGTTGTAACAATCATTATTAGGTTAGCGATATTGCCATTAATGATTAAGCAGACGAAAAGCTCAAAGGCGATGCAAGCGATTCAACCAGAGATTAAAAAGTTACAGGAGAAATATAGTTCTAAGGATGCTGTTACACGACAAAAATTACAGCAGGAACAGATGCAGCTGTTTCAAAAATACGGTGTAAATCCTTTAGCGGGGTGTTTGCCTCTAATCATCCAGATGCCAATCCTTATTGGATTTTATCATGCAATTAATCGTACTCCAGAAATACGTGAATCAATGTTCCTTTGGTTTGATTTAGGTCATCCTGATTATGTTTTAGCAGTTGTTGCCGGAATAACTACCTTTGTTCAACAAAAGGTAATGATGGCAGGAACAGCAAATCAAAATCCGCAGATGGCAATCATGCTTTGGGTTATGCCTATTATGATTATTGTAATTGGTGTTAGTTTGCCAGCAGCATTACCTCTTTATTGGGTGGTAGGGAATATCTTTATGATTCTTCAAACATATTTCATTAAGACTCCAGAATTACAAACCGATACAGCAGCTAGGGGTAAAGCGAGGGGAGTTAAAAAGTGAAGGAAGTTACTGCTACAGGACAAAGTGTCGAAGAAGCAGTCGAGTTAGCCCTAGGCCAATTAAATGCAACAAGAGAACGGATAGAATACAGAGTAATTGATGAAGGAAAAAAAGGATTGTTTGGACTTTTTGGTGGAAGACCAGCAATTGTTCATGTTCAGTTGAAACCAGATCCAATTGAAGAAGCTAAACTATATCTTTTGGATATAATGAATGAAATGGGAGTAGAACCTCATATTGAAATAAAGGTTGAGGGGTACAGAGCGGATTTTAAGATTACTGGTGAAAAGATGGCTCTTCTTATTGGAAAAAGAGGACAAACATTAAATTCCTTGCAATTATTAACTCAACTTATTGCTAATCGCTATACAAACCATTTTTTGAATATTACTTTAGATGCCGAAAATTATCGACATCGCAGGGAAAGCTCTCTTATTCAATTGGCGGAGCGATTAGCTGAAAAAGCTGTATATACAAAAAAACCTGTTACATTAGAGGCTATGCCTTCTTTTGAAAGAAAAATTATTCATAATACACTATCAAAAAATAAAAAAATTAAAACACATTCCGAAGGAGAAGAACCGAACCGATATTTGGTAATTCATCCCGTCGAAAAAAATCCAAGCTATTAATAGCTTGGATTTTTTTATTTAAAGGTAAAAAAGTATAAAATTTACTAAGGATATTAGGCATGAAAAGTGTGTGTCTAGCTCCAGCGCCTATCGGCTAGCGCTTTTCTTTAAATATTGTTATTCACATGTGGATAAGTTAAAATAAATATCATTAACTTTACGTGTTGTGGATAAATCATTTATTTATAAATGCTTTTTTATTTTTAAAAGATCAAGAATTTGTTATTCTATTATTTTGGGAATAATTTTATTTATAAGTTTAGATTCAACTTTTTAAACATAGATGTAATTTGAGAAGGATCGAGGTGAAAAGGATGGAATTTGATACGATAGCGGCTATTTCCACTCCGATGGGTGAGGGAGCGATAGCCATTGTTCGGCTAAGTGGTGACCAAGCAATTGACATTTCGAATAAAATCTTTCTTGGGATCGGTGATAAAAAACTAGAAAATGTTCAATCCCATACCATTCATTACGGGAAAATAATCGATCCTGCTACAGAAGAAATTGTAGAAGAAGTAATGGTTAGTGTCATGAAGGCGCCAAAAACATTTACAAGAGAAAATATTGTCGAAATTAATTGCCACGGTGGTCTTGTTTCAGTAAATCGAGTTTTACAATTAGTACTTAGATATGGGGCAAGATTAGCCGAGCCAGGTGAATTTACGAAAAGAGCATTTTTAAATGGACGGATTGATTTATCTCAAGCAGAAGCAGTCATGGATTTAATTCGGGCAAAAACGGACAGAGCGATGAATATTGCATTAGGCCAAATGGAAGGGAGACTTTCCAAACTAATTAAAATGCTCCGGCAAGCAATTTTAGAAATAGTTGCCCATGTAGAGGTCAATATTGATTATCCGGAATATGATGATGTGGAAGAAATGACACATCGCATGTTAAAGGAAAAGGCTTATTTTGTAAGAGATGAGTTGAAAAAGCTTCTTCAAACCGCCGGACAGGGGAAAATATTAAGAGAAGGTTTATCTACTGCTATTATTGGCAGACCTAATGTAGGAAAATCATCCTTGTTAAATAGTTTAGTTCAGGAAAACAAAGCAATCGTAACAGATATTCCAGGAACAACACGTGATGTGATTGAGGAATATGTGAATGTGCGAGGTGTTCCCCTTCGTTTAGTTGACACAGCTGGAATCCGTGAAACAGAGGATATTGTTGAACGAATAGGTGTGGAGCGATCAAGAAAAGTATTAAGAGAGGCTGACTTAATTCTCCTTGTTTTGAATTATGCAGATGATTTAACAAAAGAAGATGAACAGCTTTTTGAAGCAGTTAAAGGGATGGACGTTATAGTTATCGTTAATAAAACGGATTTACAGCAAAAAATAAATTTATCAAAAGTAAATGAACTAGCAGTAAATCATAAAATTATAACTACATCATTATTAGAGGAAAAAGGTATTAATGAACTTGAGGAAGCAATTGCCTCACTGTATTTCCAAGGATCAATTGAGGCTTCTGACATGACTTATATTTCAAACAGCCGCCATATTGCTTTAATTGGACAGGCGTTGGATGCGATAGAAGAAGTAATCAACGGCATTGACATGGATATACCAATAGATATTATTCAAATTGATCTAACAAGAACCTGGGAATTGCTTGGAGAAATTATTGGGGATACTGTACAAGAGAGCTTAATCAATCAATTGTTTTCGCAATTTTGTTTAGGAAAATAATCTTGTTTGAGGACGAATTTTAAAGCTTTGTTATCGGTTATTGCTGTTAAAAAATTGCCTGTGAAGTATAGGAGAGAATATATCTAATATTACTAGCTGCACGCGTACTCCTACAGGATTTTTGAATGACAACAATCTCATTTAACAAGGCAAATTGAAAAAATGCAAGGAGAGGTTTGCATGCAAAAATACGATGCAGGGGAATTTGATGTAATAGTTGTAGGTGCAGGACATGCTGGATGTGAAGCGGGTCTAGCTGCTGCAAGAATGGGTGCGAAAACCTTAGTGGCTACAATAAATCTTGATATGATTGCTTTTATGCCATGTAATCCATCTGTAGGGGGACCTGCAAAAGGTGTCGTTGTACGGGAAATTGATGCTCTTGGTGGAGAAATGGGGAAAAATATAGATAAAACTTATATTCAAATGAGAATGTTGAATACTGGGAAAGGCCCTGCGGTTCAAGCTCTCCGTGCCCAAGCTGATAAGTTCCAATATCAAAAGGAAATGAAGAAAACATTAGAAAATGAACCTAATCTTACTCTTATTCAAGGTATGGTGGAAGAATTAATTGTTGACGATGGAATATGTCAAGGTGTTGTAACCAAAACAGGTGCAGTATATCGAGCAAAAACTGTCGTAATAACAACGGGTACGTTTTTAAAAGGTGAGATTATTATTGGTGATTTAAAATATTCAAGTGGCCCTAATAATCAACAGCCATCTATTAAGTTATCTGAGCATTTAGAGGAACTTGGTTTTGAATTAGTTCGATTTAAAACTGGTACTCCGCCAAGAATTAACAGCCATACAATTGATTATAGTAAAACAGAAATTCAGCCTGGTGACGATACACCAAGGGCGTTTAGTTATGAAACAACAAAATATATTACAGATCAGCTACCATGCTGGTTAACTTATACAAATGAACGAACACACCAAATTATCGATGAAAACTTACATCGTTCACCAATGTTTTCAGGTATGGTGAAGGGTACTGGAGCCCGCTACTGTCCTTCAATCGAGGATAAAATTGTTCGTTTCTCAGATAAACCTCGCCATCAAATCTTTTTAGAACCAGAAGGAAGAGATACAGAAGAAGTCTATGTTCAAGGACTTTCAACAAGTTTACCTGAAGATGTTCAGCATAAAATTCTTGCAACTGTTCCTGGTTTAGAAAAAGCGCAAATGATGCGTGCGGGATACGCGATCGAATATGATGCAGTTGTTCCAACCCAATTATGGCCAACTTTAGAAACAAAACTAGTGAAAAATCTTTACACAGCAGGTCAAATAAATGGAACATCTGGATATGAGGAAGCTGCTGGCCAAGGGCTAATGGCAGGAATAAATGCCGCAAGAAGGGCTTTAGGAAATGAAGAGGTTATTTTAAGCAGATCAGATGCTTATATTGGTGTATTATTGGACGATTTAGTAACGAAAGGGACAAATGAGCCTTATCGATTATTAACTTCCCGTGCAGAATATAGGCTTTTGCTTCGACATGATAATGCGGACTTGCGATTAACTGAAATAGGTCACCAAATTGGTTTAATTAAGGAAGAAAGATATGCTAAATTTTTAGAGAAAAAAGAAAGCATTGAGTCAGAAATTAAAAGGCTCCGTTCAATTATTATTAAGCCAAATGAAAAAACACAAGAATTGATTCGTCAAGTAGGGGGAAGCGAATTAAAGGATGGAATCCGAGCTTCAGATTTATTAAAACGCCCTGAAATGACGTATACCCATATTAATGAGTTAATTCCTGCAGAAATAGAGTTATCGAGTGAAGTAACAGAACAAGTAGAAATTCAAATTAAGTATGAAGGTTATATTGATAAATCTCTACAACAAGTTGATAAACTAAAAAAATTAGAAGATAAGAAAATTCCAGATAACATTGACTATGAAGCCATTAATGGACTTGCAACAGAAGCTCGTCAAAAGTTAAGCAAAGTTCGTCCGTTATCCATTGCTCAGGCTTCAAGAATTTCTGGAGTAAACCCAGCTGATATTTCCATATTACTCGTTTATATAGAACACGGCCGGATTGCAAAAGTTGCGAAAGAATAATCAATAAGGACGGATTAGTACATGAATATTGAGCAATTTACTCAACTTTTAGAGGAAAAGGGAATTACCCTTTCCTCTAAACAATTACATCAATTTAATCGGTATTATGAGCTATTAGTTGAATGGAATGAAAAAATGAATTTAACAGCTATTACTGAAAAAAATGATGTGTATTTAAAGCATTTTTTTGATTCAGCTACTGCATCCTTTTTTTTCGATTTTAACCAACCGTTCAGCATTTGCGATGTAGGTGCTGGTGCTGGATTTCCTAGCATTCCATTAAAAATTTGTTTTCCAGAATTAAAGGTCACGATAGTCGATTCACTCCAAAAACGTATTACATTTTTAGAAAACTTAGCAAAAGAACTTGAACTAGAAAATACCTTTTTTTATCATGATCGAGCAGAAACCTTTGGAAAAAACCCTGAACATAGGGAGCAGTATGATATTGTTACAGCAAGAGCTGTCGCAAGGATGTCGGTGTTAAGTGAGCTATGTATTCCGTTAGTTAAACAAGGCGGAGTATTTATAGCGATGAAAGCTGCAAATGCAAAAGAGGAATTGAATTCAAGTTTAAAGGCAATAAGTATTCTTGGGGCAGAAGTAGAGAAGTCCTATTCGTTGACTTTACCTTTTGAGGAAAGCGAACGGAATATTATTGTAATCAGGAAAAATAAACAAACTCCTAAAAAATATCCTCGAAAACCAGGTACACCGAATAAAATGCCATTAGAATGAAATCTCCATTCTAATGGTTTTTGAGGGTTTAAATGAAAGGCTTTGTTAAATAATATTGTTGTTTTACTAAACATCTGTAGGGGATGCGTTCAGCTAGTTTTACTACGTAAAGAAACCGCTTCATGCATACCCTACAGATGATTTTATCAACAATAACCATTAACAAAGCAAATGAAATAAGCCTTGCAATAAAAAGTTTTGTCATAATAGTCTAATCTTCACGTTTTTTTGAGAAATTTTTACGTAAAATTCAATCAATTATCGTCCTTTTGTTTAATAGTGTAGGAAAAACTCGAAAAATTACCAACGAAAATGCAGGAACTTGTCTTATAATAGAGAATATGTAGGTAGGGAGTCTCTTAAAGGTGGTGTCAGACGATGAAACATCCTTTCTCTCGTTTTTTTGGTGTGGGCGAAAAGGTGGAAGAGTCGGAAAGAGAAATAGTTAGTGATAATGAGGAAGTCAGGAAAATACCTATTTCATGCATTGTTCCTAACCGTTTTCAGCCAAGAACAGTATTTGATGAGAATAAAATAGAGGAATTAGCACGTACAATCCATACGCACGGAATTATTCAACCAATTGTAGTACGTGAATATAGTTCTGGCCAATATGAAATAATTGCTGGAGAGCGCAGATTCAGGGCTGTACAAAAGTTAGGTTGGGATGTTGTTCCAGCTATAATTAAAAACTTAAATGATACAGAGACAGCTTCAGTTGCATTAATCGAGAACCTTCAACGTGAGGAGCTTTCACCAATTGAAGAAGCGATTGCTTATGGAAAACTTTTGGAATTACATAATTTAACACAAGAGGCGCTGGCACAACGTTTAGGAAAGGGTCAATCCACTGTTGCCAATAAGCTCCGTTTATTAAAGCTTCCACAAGAAATTCAAGAGGCGCTGCTTCAAAAGTTAGTTTCAGAACGCCATGCACGTGCATTAATCCCTTTAAAAGATAGGGAGAAGCAAATTCAACTATTAGCAGTGATTATTGAAAAAAACTTAAATGTTAAGCAAACAGAGGATTATGTTGAAAGATTGCTTAAAAAACCAGAACGAAAACCTAAACCTCGTCGCCAAGCATTTAGTAAAGATATGAGAATTGCTGTAAATACGATTCGCCAATCATTAACGATGGTTGCTGATAATGGAATTAAGCTAGATTCAGAAGAAGAAGAGTTTGATGAATACTATCAAATTACAATAAAAATCCCCAAAAAAAATGATAATTAGTAGAATAAGAGAAGCTTGTAGCACAAGTTTCTCTTTTTTTTTTATAAAATTAAAACTTCTAAATGAATCTTTGTTAAAATAGATAATAATACATGTTCAAAAAGGAGGACAAAAAGAGCCGAGAAGTTCGAGGAAGTGAAGTCTGCGAGCACCGTAGCAGCAAGCTGACGAAGAAATTCGACAGCTATTTTTCCCGGACTTTTTGAACAACCTCTAATATGATTGCCAATTTTATAGGAAATTGAAGGTAGGTGACACGCTTGGGCAAAATTATTTCAATTGCCAACCAAAAAGGTGGAGTAGGGAAAACGACTACCTCTGTTAACTTGGGTGCCTGCTTAGCATACATAGGGAAAAAAGTGTTACTTGTTGATATAGATCCGCAAGGAAATGCAACGAGTGGAGCGGGTATTGATAAAGGTGAAGTCCAGCAGTGTATTTATGATGTTCTTGTAGATGATGTCGATATAAAAGACGTAGTTAAAGAAACCGATGTGGAAAGGTTATTTTCCGTACCTGCTACAATCCAGTTAGCGGGAGCAGAAATTGAGCTGGTTCCCACTATTTCTAGGGAAGTGCGGCTAAAGAGTGCCTTAGCGTCCGTTAAAGACGAATATGATTTTATCATCATAGATTGCCCACCGTCTTTAGGACTGTTAACGATTAATGCTTTAACTGCATCCGACACAGTGCTTATCCCCGTACAATGCGAGTATTATGCATTGGAAGGTTTAAGTCAGCTATTAAGTACAGTTCGATTAGTACAGAAGCATTTAAATCATGATTTAATGATTGAAGGAGTGCTCCTTACAATGTTAGATGCTCGTACAAATTTGGGTATCCAAGTGATCGAGGAAGTGAAAAAATACTTCCAAGATAAAGTCTATCGAACGATTATTCCGCGAAATGTGAGATTAAGTGAAGCACCAAGCCATGGTGAACCAATTATTATTTATGATTCTAAATCCCGTGGGGCAGAGGTCTACTTAGATTTAGCAAAGGAAGTGGCGGTAAATGGCTAAAGGACTTGGAAAGGGCATTAATGCATTATTTGCTAATGTGGATGTAAATAAAGATGATTCTGTTCAAGAGATTAAGCTGAGGGAGTTAAGACCTAATCCATACCAGCCAAGGAAAATATTTCAGCCAGAAGCAATTGAAGAACTAAAAGTTTCGATTCTTCAGCATGGAATATTACAGCCAATAATTGTACGAAAAAGCATTAAAGGTTACGAAATTGTCGTTGGAGAAAGACGTTATCGTGCGGCAAAAGAAGCAAAGCTTAGTTTTGTACCAGTTGTGGTTCGTGAGTTGACAGATCAGCAAATGATGGAGCTTGCCGTCCTTGAAAACTTGCAACGTGAAGATTTAACACCAATTGAGGAAGCATATGCTTATCAGATGTTGATGGAGAAATTAAAACTGACACAAGAAGAGCTTTCAAAGCGGCTTGGTAAAAGTCGACCGCATATTGCTAATCACTTAAGATTATTAGCACTTCCAAAAAAGATTCAAGATTATATTACAAATGGAAAGATTTCGATGGGACATGGGCGCGCCCTTTTAGGTCTTAAGAAGAAGGATAACTACTTAGCAGTTATTGAAAAGGTTATAAAAGAAGGGTTAAATGTTCGTCAGCTAGAAAAGCTGGTTCAACAATTAAACGAAAATGTTTCACGTGAAACGAAAAAACCTAAAGAGGAGAAAAATGTGTTTATACGTGAGACAGAAAATGTATTACGAGAGAAGTTTGGAACTACTGTATCCATTAAAAAATCTAAGAAAAAAGGCAAAATTGAAATAGAATTCTTTTCTGACGATGATTTAGAAAGAATCTTGGAATTACTCGATAACAATGATCATGAATAAAGTATAGACCATCTAATAAGATGGTTTATTTTTTAATTCAAGAGGCGATGGTGAAATCATGGTACTACTAGGGACTATTGTGAATGGGGTATGCATAATAATCGGATCACTGCTTGGAAAATTACTAAATAGAATTCCTGAAAAAATGAAAGGAACGGTTATGTATTCAATTGGCCTAGCTGTCATTGTATTAGGTTTGCAAATGGGATTGAAGAGTGAAAATTTTTTAATTGTTATTTTAAGCTTAGTATTTGGGGCAGTAATTGGTGAGCTGATCGCCTTAGAAGATAAATTAAATCTATTAGGTAATTGGCTTGAAAAGAGGTTTGGGTCAAATGGTCAAGGTAATATTTCTGAAGGCTTTGTTACTGCAACATTAATATTTGTTATTGGTGCTATGGCAGTTATAGGAGCTCTTGATAGTGGAATACGGGGAGATCACAATGTTTTATTTACAAAAGCAATTATCGATGGTTTTACTGCAATCATATTAACAACTACCCTAGGTATAGGGGTTGTTTTTTCAGCGGTCCCTGTAATTATTTATCAAGGGATAATAGCTATCTTTGCTACACAGATTGATCGAATCGTACCTACTGAACTAATGGATTCTTTTATCGTTGAGATGACATCAACAGGTGGAATCATGATTGTTGCTATAGGATTGAATATTGCTGGAATAACACGGATTCGAGTGGCAAATCTATTGCCTGGCATCTTGGTTGTGGCAATAATTGTTACTATTATTTATTTTTATAAAGTAATTACTGTATAAATGAGTTTGCCTCTTCATTACTTTTTAAATATCAGAATATTTTTATAATATAGATTAAAATTGAAAATAGATAAATAAAGAAATCGGCTAATTAGCCGATTTTTACTCTTACCTTATGAATCATTTACAGCGGTATTTTTATATTGTTTTTTCTTCATTTTTATCCCAATTCAATTCATCTGAAGAAAGGTAATGCTGATAGGAGCGGCTTGCCCGATAAATACCTCCTGCAATTGTTTTCGCCATTTTCACTACTAAATTTAATCTTGTATTTTGTAGAACAAAGAATTCCATAAATCCACTGACATTGACGATTCCAGTAATATGCATATCACCAACGCTTGGTAAATCTTTTTTTACTCCGGCACCTGGTTTAACAGGCCCATCCATTATTTGAATGTTTCCGACACTTTTAAGTTTACCGAGGCAAGCATCAATAGCTATTACAAAAGGATTCCCATGTATTTCATAAATCATGTTTAATTTTTCCTCTAAGTTTACTGCATGTATGGGATCATCTAATGTTCCGTAAATAGTAAAAGTATTAGGTCCTTTTTCTTGTAAAAATGTTCCGGTGAGTGGTCCTAATGAATCCCCTGTTGATCGATCAGTCCCAATACAAACAATAACGATGGGTCGGTTTTTCTTTAGTGGAAGCATAGTTAATACCTGAGATGAAATGATATCCTTTGCCATCAGTTCATCATAGGGTATTTTTCTTTCATCGATTTTTTGTTCGAAAAATCTTTTCCCTAGATTCATTGGTTCCACTCCTCATCAATGGTATTAACAGTATACGGATAAAATCTTTTTTCTATACATTTAGAAAGCGTATTTGGGGAAAATAAAAAATTAAATCATTATAATTAGGTGAAAGAGCAAAAAAATATGCTATTTTTAAGGATGGATATTTTTGCAGAGGCTGGTGATGGTATTGAGTAAATTGGAAAAAACAATTGAAAACTCAACCGGTGAATTGTTACATGAAGAAATATGGATAAATATTGGCGAGACGATACTAAAAGTTTTTATTATTTTAGTTGCAGCTTCGATTATGATTAGAATTGGGAAAGCGGCTATTCGAAATATTTTTAAGGTAAGGGCAAATTCACCATTAAGAATATCTGAGCGAAGAGAAACAACACTTTCGAAGCTTTTACAAAATATAATCACGTACTTAATTTATTTCATCGCCTTCATAACCATCCTTTCTTCATTAAATATAGATGTTAAGGGATTGCTTGCGGGCGCAGGGATTGTTGGATTAGCAGTAGGGTTTGGTGCTCAAAGCCTTGTTCGTGACATTATTTCAGGATTTTTTATTATTTTCGAAGATCAATTTTCGGTTGGAGACTATGTGGGAGTTGGAAAGTTCGTTGGTACAGTAGAGGAAATTGGCTTACGAATAACGAAAATTAAAAGCTGGACAGGAGAAGTTCATATTCTTCCAAATGGAAGTATTAAGGAAGTAACGAATTATTCTATTTATAATAGTCTGGCTGTTATAGATATTCATATTCCATATGAAGAGAATATTAAGAAAGCTGAGGAAGTAATTGAAGATTTATTAGAAGGACTTCAAGAGAAGTATGAAGAAATGGTTAATAAACCAGAATTACTAGGTGTACAAATGTTAGGAACATCAGATGTACAGTTAAGGGTTGTTGCGGAAACGTATCCAATGAAGCATTGGTATGTTGCAAGAATTATTAGAAAAGAAATTAAGGAGGCCTTGGATCATCATGGTATTCAAGCACCATTTCCAAAGCTTGTGATGTATTCACATAATGATGAAAGTATGAAAGATAACTAATATTGGAGGGAGTAACTCATGGAACAAAAAGAATTTGGATTAAATGATATAGTAGAAATGAAAAAACAGCATCCCTGCGGAACAAATAGATGGAAGATCATTAGAATGGGGATGGA
This sequence comes from Heyndrickxia sp. NPDC080065, assembly GCF_050281185.1. Taxonomy (NCBI): domain Bacteria; kingdom Bacillati; phylum Bacillota; class Bacilli; order Caryophanales; family Bacillaceae; genus Heyndrickxia; species Heyndrickxia sp. NPDC080065. The sequence goes on from NZ_JBNNWS010000007.1 coordinate 24,252, forward strand.
TGTTCGGATTAAATGTGAGGGCTGCGGCCATAGTGTGATGATTCCAAGGCGGGAATTCGCTAGAAAAATGAAGAAAGTATTAGTGAAGCATGAAGAGTGAGTTTCATGCTTTTATTTTTAAAAGGTAAGAAAGCATAAAATTTACTAAGGATATTAGGCATGAAAAGTGTCTGCTGTGTCTAGCGCAAGCAGCCGTCGGCTAGCGGATTTCTCCGTCTCCTCCCTATGATAAGTCAACATCGGCTCCTGAACTACCTCGCCGTGTTTCCTTTATATCAGTCGAAGACTACGAAATCCGTACGCTAAAGCTGCGGCGCTTCTGCTTTTCTAATTGCTTTATAGGGAAGAACAAGGCGCTTGCGCATTTGTTCTTTAATTCATATAATTGTACAAGATATGTTTACGAAGATAGATGAATGAGGAAAATAAAATAGATATTATTAGAGGAGTGACCGAATATGGCGCTTACAGCCGGTATTGTAGGGTTACCGAATGTCGGGAAATCTACACTATTTAATGCAATTACGAAAGCTGGAGCGGAATCTGCGAATTATCCATTCTGTACGATCGATCCTAACGTGGGAATCGTAGAAGTTCCAGATGACCGTTTAAATAAATTAACAGAACTTGTTCAACCGAAAAAGACAGTTCCTACCGCTTTTGAATTTACAGATATTGCCGGAATTGTTAAAGGTGCAAGTAAAGGTGAAGGTCTTGGTAATAAGTTTCTTTCACATATCCGCCAAGTAGATGCGATTTGTCATGTCGTACGTTGTTTTGCTGATGGAAATATTACGCATGTATCAGGAAAAGTAGATCCTATTGATGATATTGAAACAATCAATCTTGAATTAATCCTTGCAGACTTAGAAACAGTTGATAAACGAATTAGCCGAGTAGAAAAAATGGCAAAGCAAAAAGATAAAGAAGCAATGGCTGAATATGAAGTTTTAGCGAAATTAAAAGAGGCATTAGAATCAGACAAGCCTGCACGATCAGTAGAATTTTCTGAGGAAAAAGCAAAGCTTGTAAAAGGTCTTCACCTCTTAACAAGTAAGCCGATCCTATATGTAGCTAATGTTGGGGAAGAAGAAATTGCAGACCCATCTAATAATGAATACGTTCAAAAAGTACGTGATTACGCGAAAAATGAAGGTGCCGAAGTTATTGTTATTTGTGCAAAAATCGAAGAAGAGATTGCTGAATTAGAGGATGATGAAAAAGCAATGTTTCTTTCAGAGCTTGGAATTGAAGAGTCCGGCTTAGATCAATTAATTAAGGCAGCGTATAGCTTACTTGGACTTGCCACTTACTTTACAGCAGGTGTACAAGAAGTACGTGCTTGGACATTTAGAAAAGGTATGAAGGCCCCGCAATGCGCAGGTATTATTCATACAGATTTTGAAAAAGGCTTTATTCGTGCAGAAACAGTATCATTCGAGGATTTAATGGCTGGAGGCTCTATGGCTGCTGCAAAAGAGGCTGGGAAGGTTCGCCTTGAAGGTAAGGAATACCTTGTTCAAGATGGCGATGTCATGCATTTTAGATTTAATGTGTAATAGAGGAAGGTAGTGCATTGCACTGCCTTTTTGTTATAAAATATTCAACTCATTTACAAGAACGTACGTTTGTGTTAATATAAAATAAAATATTTATATTGAGTAATGATCAATTAACTTACTTTCATTGCATATAGGCTTTGTATATGCTATAATTACTTATTGTGAGTAATGAACGTATATACATTGCTCCTTGCCCTTTTAGTAAAGGGCCGTATAGTCCATAAGGAGGTGACAGAAGATGAAAAAGTACGAAGTTATGTACATTATCCGACCAAACATTGAGGATGAAGCTAAAAAAGCTGTAGTTGAACGTTTCGATAACGTTTTAGCAACTCAAGGTGCGGAAATCATCGAATCTAAAGACTGGGGTAAGCGTCGTCTTGCGTATGAAATCGAAGACTTCCGTGATGGTTTCTACCGTCTAGTAAAGGTAAATGCTAGCCCAGAAGCGGTTCAAGAATTTGACCGTCTTGCTAAGATCAGTGGCGATATTATCCGTCACATCGTTATTAAAGAAGAAGAGTAATTCATATAAATAGCCACTATGTTTCACGTGAAACATAGTTTTTAAAAAGGGAAGGGGTTGATTCTGATGATGAACCGAGTAATATTAGTAGGTCGCTTAACAAAAGACCCTGAGTTACGATATACTCCGAGTGGAGTTGCTGTTGCTACATTTACACTTGCTGTTAATCGTACGTATACGAATCAACAAGGTGAAAGGGAAGCAGATTTTATTAATTGTGTTATATGGCGTAAACCTGCGGAAAACGTCGCTAACTTTTTGAAAAAGGGAAGTCTAGCTGGGGTTGACGGACGTTTACAAACACGTAATTATGAAGGACAAGATGGAAAACGAGTATATGTCACAGAAGTTGTGGCTGAAAGCGTCCAATTCTTAGAGCCAAGAAACTCAAACCCTAATCGTGGTGGTAACAACGAATTTTACGGCGGTGGTCCAAGTAATCCGAATACACCATTTAACCAAAACCAAAATCAAAATACACCATTCAGTCAAAATCAGAATCAACGAAACCAAGGATATACACGAGTAGATGAAGATCCATTTTCTAATGATGGGCAACCTATTGACATTTCAGATGATGATCTTCCATTCTAAAACGATATTTAATTAAAGAAATGGAGGGAAATAACATGGCAGCTGGACGCAGAGGCGGACGTAAACGTCGTAAAGTGTGTTTCTTCACATCAAACGGAATTACACACATCGACTATAAAGATGTAGATTTATTGAAAAAATTCATCTCTGAACGTGGAAAAATTCTTCCACGTCGTGTGACTGGAACAAGCGCTAAATACCAACGTAAATTAACGATTGCTATTAAACGCGCTCGTACTATGGCATTACTACCATATGTTTCAGGTGAATAATAAGTAAAAAAAGCAATTGATCTTAACAGATCAATTGCTTTTTTTTTCGGAAAGTTTTTATTTAAATGATCGTATTATAAATTTGGGGACTTTTATATTTTAAGAACATGTTTATACAAATACCTGATAGGCAATTTGGGAAGCCGATTTCTATAGTAGAATAACTAGCTAATCGTGTCTCTCAGGTTTTTTATATTAGCAAATCCGTTTTTAAAAAATTAAAATATTTCACTACCATCTAAACATTATTATATCCTTGTCGAAAATAAAGATAGACCCTAATTTTCTAAGTCTATCTAAGGCAGGCAGGTGTGTATAACGTGTTTAAATCTATAAAATTCAAATTTACTATTGTTATATCCATATTATTAATCGTTTCTTTCGCTGTTATAATTACGCTAACTACGTGGCAAATAAGTAATAAAACTGAAAAAAGTGTTATATCTGAGACGGATAGAATAGTCGATGATTTGAATGATTCGATACAACTATATTTTAATCAGTATGAAAAAAGCATAGAACAAATTAGTACCTATGAAAAAGTCGGAGCGTATGGGCTCAATCAAATTTCTTCAACATCGAGTGTGAAGCATAATGATATTAAAGAAGTTTTAAACGGTTATTTAAATACATATATAGAAGTCGTAAATACTTACTTTGCAACAACTAATAAAAAAATAATTTCCGTTCCTACGGCTAATTTTTCAGATGATTATAATCCAACTACCCAAAATTGGTATAAAAATGCTATTACTAATACTGGTCGTGTAGTTTGGACAGAACCTTATAAAGACAAAATTACAAATGAATACATTATTACCGCCTCTAAAGCGGTAATAAATAAAGGAATGATTGTTGGTGTCATTGGTGTCGATATAAAATTCGAAAAAATAACCAATAAGGTTTCGAATATGAAAATTGGTTATAAAGGGATCCCTTTTATAGTGAATGATGATGGAAAATCAATAGTTTATAAGGATTCTCGAGGTGAAGATTTAACGAAGTATCCATATATAAAGCAAATAATTGATGAAAATAAAGAAAAAGGGATTATTAATTACCAAGAAAACGGAGATAGTAAAGTTATTGTTTATAGTACAAATCTAACAAATAGGTGGAAAATCGGGGCTATTTACAGCCGTAATGACCTGATGGGAATGGCAAAGGATATTCAAAGGACCTTGCTAATAATTGGTATTATCACGCTTATTATTTCTATAGTATTACTGACGTATATTTCTATATTGGTTACCAAGCCAATAAATGTTTTAAAAAAGGCAATGGGTCAATTATCAGAAGGTGATCTACGAGCATATGCTCAAGTGAAATCAAAAGATGAAATTGGGGATTTATCCAATAGTTTTAATACAATGGTAAGTAGAATAAAGCAAATGATAACCGGAGTCAATAACACAGTATCGGAAGTAAGGTTATCAGCTGAGACTCTAAGTGCTAGTGCGGAGGAGACTAATGCATCCAGTGAACAAATGGCGGCAGCAGTAAACGAAATTGCTGAAGGGGCATCTAAGTCCGCAGAGGAAGCTGAGACAGCTAACATGAATTCGATATCTTTAAGTTCACAAATTAATGATATTCATAAGAAATCAGAAGAAATGGCCGAAATAGCTGATCAAGCCAATGAAATGAACCGGATAGGCATTAGTAAAATGAGTAATTTAATGGCATCCTTCGAAACTACAGAGCAATATATTAACTCAATGTCCAATGTGGTTGTTGATTTGTCTGAAAAAGTAAAAGTAATTGAAACAATTATAAAAACAATTAATAACATTTCAACCCAAACCAATTTATTAGCATTAAATGCTAGTATAGAAGCTGCACGTGCTGGAGAGCATGGGAAGGGGTTTGCAGTAGTTGCTGAAGAAGTTCGAAAGCTTGCAGAGCAATCGGTAGGAGCCACTAATCAGATAAAGGAAACTATTTTAGATATGCAAGCGGGCTCGTATCGTGTGGCTGAAGAAATGGATAAAACAAAGGATACATTCCAACAGCAATCTATTGTAGTTCATGAAACAGATCGAACATTTAAAGATATATCTAAGCTTGTTCTTGAAATGCAAAAATCAATTGCATCAGTATATACAGGTATTCAGGATGTTTCCAATTATAAAGAAGATGTAATTGCCATCATTCAAAATATGGCTTCGATGTCTGAACAAACAGCGGCAGCCTGTGAAGAAGTTGGCGCATCTACTGATGAACAGTTACGAGCTATCCAATCTGTTGCAGAATTAGCAGAGAATCTCACTGAGCAAAGTCATTCTTTAGAAAGCGCAATAAACCACTTTAAAATAAATAAAGTCTAAGTAAAATTAATTTAACAGTGTCTTCTCGAAGCAGAGGCACTGTTTTTATTTCCAGCAGTATGTTACTGTATTCTATTGTCCTCCGCCTGCTAGTGGCTTATCCTCCATTAAGTGAGGTATTCCTTATTTCGAATTTTTGATGCTGTATGGTAGTATTAAGCTAATAGAAGGCCGTTTCGATTGTTAAAATCATAATCGATATTTACTTTGTAAAATTTTTGCCGATTTTTACTAGATTTAAAAAACAACAAAGTTTGCGAAAAGGGCCTAGATATATAAGAGGTGATAGAATGAAAAATACAAGAATGCTAACAGAAGGGGCTTTGATGCTCGCAGTCTTCACGATTTTACTTTTAATTTTTAACTATATACCATTTTTATCTTTAATATCAGCAGTTTTCCTCCTCCTTCCATTTATACTATATAGTGCTAAATATCCATTGAAGTTTTCATTTATATTATTAATTGGAAGCATTGTTATATCTGCATTAGTAGGGACATTATTAATAGTTCCTGTTGCAATCATGTATGGTACTACCGGAATTGTAATAGGATATTGTATTCAAAATAAAAAGACGAAGTCTACCATGTACATCGCTGCCAGTATTTTAATTTTGCTCAATGCAATAGGACAGTATATCATCTCTATCGCCTTTTTTAAGATAAATGTGGTAAAAGAGTCTATTGAAATGGCACGAAAATCGTTCGAACAATCTGCAAAGATAATAAGTGCAATTGATCAAGGATATTCTAATCAATTAATGGACCAGTTTAATTTAGTATTTAATTCAATAACTAGTTTGCTGCCAAGTTTGCTGGTTGTAACGTCCTTTCTTGTTGCATGGATACTAATCTCAATAAACTTACCCATTGTTAAGCGTTTCAAAATTGAAGTACCAAAATGGAATTCCTTTCGGGATTTACAATTACCGAAAAGCGTATTATGGTATTATTTAATAACAATGATTTTAACTTTTTTTATGAGACCTGAACAAGGTAGTTTTGCCTACATGGCTTTGGTCAATTTAAATTTTATCTTACAATTATTAATGCTGCTTCAAGGACTTTCTTTTCTTTTCTTTTATAGCTATGAAAAAAAATGGTCAAAAGCAATTCCAGTCTTGATTACGATTTTTTCCTTTTTACTCTTCCCTCTTCAATATATAATAAGAATATTAGGTATTATGGATTTAGGATTTAATTTAAGACAGCATATTAATCGGAAAACCTCATAAAATAGGTTAACATTATTTCATTGTCTGCTGGTTAAGAATATAACCCAGGAAGTTTTATTTTAATAGGAGCGAAAAAATATGCCTTCATATTTTAATAACCGGATGGTACGTTACCCACTATACGGATTATTAGCGGTATCTTTAGCACTTTTGGCAATCATTGCTTTTTATCATTGGTGGATAACTGTTATTGGTCTTCTACTAATTGGTGCATTGTTTTATTTAGCTTTTTTTCTAGAACAAAAGTCAAATGAAGCAATGGAAGAGTATATTTCCACGTTATCGTATCGTATAAAAAGGGTTGGCGAAGAAGCTTTAATGGAAATGCCTATCGGGATTATGCTGATTAATGATGATTATTTTATCGAATGGACAAATCAGTTTATGGCTTCATGTTTTAATGAGGAAACTCTTGTTGGACGATCCCTTTATGACGTAGCAGACACGATTGTTCCGTTAATTAAGCAAGAAATTGCTACGGAAACGGTTACCTTAAATGAAAGAAAATATCGGGTCACATTGAAACTGAAGGAGCGCTTACTTTACTTTTTTGACATTACCGAGCAATCCGAAATTGAAAAGCTCTACAAAGAAGAAAGATCAGTAATTGCTATTATATTTTTAGATAATTATGATGAAGTCACTCAAGGAATGGATGATCAGACAAGAAGTAGTCTTAATAGTTTAGTGACATCCATTTTAAACAAATGGGCTAGAGATTACGGGGTCTTTTTAAAAAGAGTTTCATCTGAACGATTTATTGGCGTTTTTAACGAAAAAATTCTTCATGATTTAGAAAATAACAAGTTTTCCATTTTAGATGACGTCCGTGAAACGACATCTAAGCAAAACGTCCCATTAACCTTGAGTATTGGAATCGGAGCGGGTGTACCATCTCTTCCTGATCTAGGGGTATTGGCCCAATCCAGCCTAGATATTGCCCTTGGTAGAGGCGGAGACCAGGTGGCTATGAAACAAATTAATGGTAAGGTTAAGTTCTACGGTGGAAAAACAAATCCAATGGAAAAACGTACGAGGGTTCGAGCTCGGGTTATCTCACATGCCTTAAAAGAGTTGATGATTGAAAGCGATAAAGTTTTCGTTATGGGACATAGATTTCCTGATATGGATGCAGTAGGTGCTGCTATTGGTATTAGAAAAGTGGCTGAAATGAACCATAAAGAAGGGTATATCGTTATTAATTTTTCAGAGATTGATACAGGAGTGAAGAGATTAATCGATGAAGTGAAGCATACACCAGAACTGTATTCACGTTTCATAACACCGGAAGCCGCATTAGAAATGGCAACAGAGGATTCATTATTAGTAATTGTGGATACACATAAACCATCTTTTGTAATTGAGGAAAAATTGATAAAGAAAATCGAAAACGTTGTTGTTATTGATCATCATCGTCGTGGAGAAGACTTTATTAAAAATCCTCTGCTAGTTTATATGGAACCTTATGCTTCTTCTACAGCTGAACTTGTAACTGAGTTGTTAGAGTACCAGCCGAAAAATGAAAAAATCAATATGCTTGAAGCAACAGCTTTATTAGCAGGGATAATCGTTGATACAAAAAGCTTTACATTACGAACGGGCTCTCGTACCTTTGATGCTGCTTCATATTTGCGTGCACAAGGGGCAGATACCGTTTTAGTTCAGCAATTCTTAAAAGAGGATTTAGATACTTATATAAAACGATCAAAGTTAATTGAAAGTGTGAAATTCCACCATGATGGTATTGCTATTAGTAAAGGTACCGATGTTATTGTCTATTCGCCTGTGTTAATTGCTCAAGCTGCAGATACTCTACTTACAATGGATGGAGTGCAGGCCTCTTTTGTCATCTCTAAACGATCTGAAGAAGAAATAGGTATTAGTGCACGTTCATTAGGTAAAATCAATGTTCAGGTGATTATGGAAAACTTAGGTGGGGGCGGTCATTTATCAAACGCTGCTACACAATTAAAGGATACTACGATTGCAGAAGCAGAAATGCAATTATTAAATGCAATTAATGATTATTTGGAAGGGAGTCAGAAATAATGAAAGTCATTTTTTTAAAGGATGTTAAAGGAAAAGGGAAAAAAGGTGAAACAAAAAATGTTGCAGACGGATATGCACATAACTTCCTACTGAAACAAGGATTAGCTGTAGAAGCAACATCAGGAAACTTAAAGAACTTAGATGCACAAAAGAAAAAAGAACAACAATTAGCGGCCCAAGAGCTTGATGAAGCGAAAGTGTTAAAAGATAAAATTGACAAAATTATAATTGAATTAAAGGCAAAATCAGGGACTGGCGGCCGTTTATTTGGCTCTATTACAAGTAAACAAATTTCCGAGGAATTAAAAAAGACACATAATCTAAAAATTGATAAGCGCAAAATCGAAATGGATGATGCCATTCGTACTTTAGGTGTTACAAAGGTTCCTGTTAAACTACATTCAGAAGTGACAGCAACACTTAATGTACATGTAAAAGAAGAAAGTTAAATTTCCCAGCTTCATAGGACAACACTACATGGTAAAATAGAAGGAGAGGCTAATTAGATGGTTCATCTTATTAGCTCCTCATAAATTACACTTAAGCTAATCTATTATTTAATGTGATCTTCTCTGTTTGATCACATTTTTTCTATGGATTTACTTTTTCATATATAGCTCCAGTGCATATCATCTAGCGGATTTCTCCGTCTTCTCCCTACGATAAGCGGGCATTGACTCGTCCCTCGCCGTGTCTCCTTTATCTCAGTCGAAGACTACGAAATCAGTACGCTAGAGCTGCGGCGCTTGCGCTTTTCTAATAAACAAACCCATAAATGGAATGGGAGGTTCTAATAAATGAGTGATTTATTTGCAGATCGAATGCCTCCTCAAAATATTGAGGCAGAGCAAGCTGTTATAGGAGCAATTTTTTTGGAGCCAGCTTCTTTGATATTGGCATCGGAAGCATTAATTCCAGAGGACTTCTATCGTAGTGCTCATCAAAAGATTTTTAATGTGTTTTTAAAGCTGAATGATGAAGGGAAAGCGGTAGATTTAGTTACTGTTGCGGAAGAGCTTGCAGCATCAAAGCAATTAGAGGATGTTGGTGGAGTATCTTATTTAAGCGAAGTGGCAGGTTCTGTTCCGACAGCAGCAAATATAGAATATTATGCCAGAATAGTAGAGGAAAAATCATTACTTCGAAGACTCATTCGAACGGCTACAACTATTGCACAAGATGGGTACGCACGTGAAGATGAAGTAGATGCTTTATTAAATGAAGCAGAGAAAGGCATTTTAGAGGTTGCTCAGCGGAAAAATGCGGGTGCCTTTCATAACATTAAAGATGTGCTTGTACGAACATACGATAATATTGAATTGCTGCATAATCGTGTAGGGGATATCACAGGTATTCCTACCGGTTTTACTGAGCTTGACCGGATGACTGCAGGTTTTCAGCGGAATGATCTTATTATTGTAGCGGCACGTCCATCAGTTGGTAAAACAGCATTTGCACTGAATATTGCTCAAAATGTAGGTACAAAAGCAGGAGAAAATGTTGCTATTTTTAGCCTTGAGATGGGTGCGGAACAACTTGTTATGCGTATGCTTTGTGCAGAAGGAAATATTAATGCACAAAACTTACGGACAGGCTCGTTAACGGATGAGGATTGGAGAAAATTGACGATGGCAATGGGGAGCCTCTCCAATTCTGGAATATATATTGATGATACACCAGGGGTTCGAATTAGTGATATTCGTTCCAAATGCCGTAGGTTGAAGCAAGAACATGGTCTTGGGATGATTTTAATAGATTACTTGCAGCTTATACAAGGTAATGGACGTTCGGGTGAAAACCGCCAACAGGAGGTCTCTGAAATATCACGTTCATTAAAGGCACTTGCACGTGAATTAGAGGTTCCGGTTATTGCGTTATCACAGCTGTCCCGTGGAGTGGAACAGCGTCAAGATAAGCGGCCGATGATGTCAGACATTCGTGAATCAGGAAGTATTGAGCAGGATGCTGATATCGTTGCATTCTTATACCGTGATGATTATTACGATAAGGAAAGTGAAAATAAAAATATAATCGAAATTATCATTGCAAAGCAACGTAATGGTCCAGTTGGAACCGTATCATTGGCTTTCGTAAAAGAATATAACAAATTTGTTAATTTAGAACGGCGTTTTGATGATTCACAAGTCCCAGCTGGGGCATAGAAAAGCGGAAGCGCCTTGATCAGCCCCGACAAGCAAATATTCTCAGGCGGGGAAAGTCGGATTTTGGACTTTCCTTGACTGAGAACATTTGACCTCGAGGGGCTAGGCGCTGCAGCTGGACAAATAGAAAAGCGGAAGCGCCTTGATCAGCCCAGACAAGTAAATTAAAGAGAGAATTGGTATTTATTTTGGCCAGTTCTCTTTTTTAATATTTTAAAAGTCTATCAATTACGAATAAAATATACTATTAAACTATTAAACGTTCGTGTTTCGGTTGACTTTTTCGTTTGGATTGTTAAAATAAGAAAGGTAAAAGGTATAGATCGTAAAATCATATATCGGAGGTGCCTTATTATGTCATCAGTTGTTGTAGTTGGAACTCAATGGGGCGATGAAGGAAAAGGGAAAATTACAGATTTCCTATCTGAAAATGCAGAAGTTATTGCGCGTTATCAAGGTGGAAATAATGCAGGGCATACAATTCGTTTTAACGGTGAAACATATAAATTACATTTGATTCCATCAGGGATTTTTTACAAAGATAAAATTAGCGTCATTGGAAATGGAATGGTAGTTGATCCGAAGGCTCTTGTACAAGAATTGGCAGGTTTACATGAAAGAGGAGTTTCAACTAGCAATTTGCGCATTAGCAATCGTGCACATGTTATCCTTCCTTATCATCTAAAAATTGATGAGGTTGATGAAGAAAGAAAAGGCGCGAATAAAATTGGAACGACGAAAAAAGGTATTGGACCAGCTTATATGGATAAGGCTGCTAGAATCGGGATCCGAATGGCTGATTTATTGGACAGAGAAGTATTTGAAGAAAAATTATCTCGAAATTTAAAAGAAAAAAATCGTCTGTTAGAACGTTTTTATGAAACAGATGGATTTAAATTAGAGGATATTTTAGATGAATATTATGAATATGGACAGCAAATTAAGCAACATGTATGTGATACCTCTGTTGTTTTAAATGACGCATTAGATGAAGGTCGTCGCGTTCTATTTGAGGGTGCACAGGGAGTAATGCTTGATATTGACCAAGGTACTTACCCGTTTGTTACTTCTTCTAATCCAATTGCTGGCGGAGTAACAATTGGCTCTGGTGTGGGTCCAACTAAAATTAATCATGTAGTGGGTGTCGCAAAGGCATATACTTCTCGTGTAGGTGATGGCCCTTTCCCAACTGAATTACATGATGAAATTGGACATCAAATTCGTGAAGTAGGACGGGAATATGGTACAACGACTGGTCGCCCAAGACGTGTGGGCTGGTTTGATAGCGTGGTTGTTAGACATGCCCGTCGTGTAAGTGGGATTACGGATCTTTCTCTAAATTCCATAGATGTATTAACTGGTATCGATACGGTAAAAATTTGTGTAGCATATCGTTACAAAGATGAAGTAATTAAAGAATTTCCTGCAAATCTAAATATATTGTCTGAGTGTGAACCAATTTACGAAGAGCTACCTGGTTGGACTGAAGATATAACTAGCTGTAAAACATTAGATGAACTCCCAGCTAATGCTCGTCATTATTTAGAACGAGTTTCACAACTAACAGGGATTCCTTTATCAATCTTTTCTGTTGGTCCAGACCGTTCACAAACAAATGTTATTTATAGCGTTTGGAGATAAATATGAACTGCTGATTACAATATGTAATCAGCAGTTTTTTTATGAATAAAAATTTTTTTAGCGAAAATTGCCGAAAGTTGTTGCATAAATAAATAATGTTATGGTAATATAAAATACGTTGTTACGAAATAATAAAAACTATTTTCTTACTATATTTTCTATCAAATACGAGCCATTAGCTCAGTCGGTAGAGCATCTGACTTTTAATCAGAGGGTCGAAGGTTCGAGTCCTTCATGGCTCATCGTTAAAAATATTATCACATAATAATGGTCCGGTAGTTCAGCTGGTTAGAATGCCTGCCTGTCACGCAGGAGGTCGCGGGTTCGAGTCCCGTCCGGACCGCCATTATTTATTACATACGGCTCGGTAGCTCAGTCGGTAGAGCACGACCGAATAAGCTGCGAAGCTAAACATCAGCGTACCAATCGAGCCACATCTTGAATAATCTTTCTGAGATTGGGACGATGGCGAACTACAATTAAATAAAGGGAATAAATATTAATTACGGCTCGGTAGCTCAGTCGGTAGAGCAATGGACTGAAAATCCATGTGTCGGCGGTTCGATTCCGTCCCGAGCCATTGTCAAAAAGCATTGCGATGACAAAGCCTCTCGCAATGCTTTTTTATATTCCATAGTCTCTAATCTCTCCGTAATATTTCCGTAATAAAACTAAAAAATACAAAAGACTTTATGCACTCTCTGTTATACTTTTTTCCCTGACAATATTCGTCATTTATCAATTAAAATAATGGTATTTGGTTACATATGTAACTTTTTATACAATTATGTTACATTATGAAAAATTCCGTCAATTTAGGCCTGCTTTATGATACTGTAGTAGGGTGAAAAAAGTCATGATACATACATTTGGGAGGATAACGAATGAATTGGAAAAAATTATTCCAGTCTTCATCCGAAGTGCAAAAGTTAAAAACTCGATCTCAATCTACTAGTCTATTCAAAAAAGCGGTTATATCAGCTATGGTTATTTCATCCCTTTCCTTCACAGTTATTTCTTCATCTGCAGATTCACCTTTAAAAACCGTTTTCCATGTTTATTTGAATAATGAGTTTATTGGAACCGTTTCGGATAAAAAAGTGATAGAAGACTTAGTGAATACAAAAGTAAGTGACATGAAAGAAAAGTATAAGGATTACAACATAGAATTAGCAAACAATATTACATATATACCCGAGCAAGTATTCCGTCCACTAGTGGAGGACGAGGAAACAACTAAAAAAGTAGAGTCTTTGATAACCATTGAAGCTGAAGCGACTAGTATTGAAATCAATGATCAACCATTACTATATGTAAAAAATTTGACTGATGCTAATAAAGTGATAGAAAAGATTAAGTTAAATTATGTTTCTAAAAAAGAATTAGCTAAACTAGACAATCGGAAAAGTTCAATGGAAACATTACCACCATTAAAGAAAAATCAAACTCGTCTTTTAGACGTTAAAATAAATGAAAAGGTTTCACTTCAAAATACAGAAATTGATCCAAGTAACATTTTGACAGTAGACCAAGCTGCTAAATTTTTACTTAAAGGAACTCTGAATGAGAAAAAGTATCTTATAAAAGAAGGAGATGTACTAGGTTCGATTGCAACTAAACACAATTTAGATACAAAACAGCTAATGAAATTGAACCCTGGATTGAAAGAGGATACACTATTACAAATTGGAAAAGAGCTAAATATAATTGTTAATGAACCACTAATCCATGTAGTCGTCTTAAAGGAAACCTATAAACTAAAAACCCTTTCATACAAAAAAGAAGTAATTAAAGATAGTTCAATGTATAAAGGAGATACAAAAGTAAGACAAAAAGGTCAAAATGGTAAAAGTAGATTAACTTATCTAATCACAGAAAAAAATGGGCAACAAACGAAAAAAAATGTAAAAGCTGAAAAAGTAATCAGTAAACCTGTAAAATATATAGTAGTAGAAGGTACTAAAGTTACCCCTTCAAGAGGCACGGGTCATTTCACATGGCCTGCTGTAGGAGGTTATGTCTCTAGTCAAGTTGGTCATCGCTGGGGGAAAATGCATAAAGGAATTGACATCGCTAGACCTAGTAACAAATCAATTAAAGCTGCAGATAATGGAGTAGTCGTTTCTGCAGGATGGGATGGTGGCTACGGAAATAAAATAGTCATTGACCATAATAATGGTCTCCGAACCGTATATGCCCATTTAAGCTCGATTAATGTTTCCGCAGGGCAAACTGTTGCGAAAGGTGCAAATATCGGTGTAATGGGAGCAACAGGAGATGCTACAGGTGTTCACCTACACTTCGAAGTATATAAAAATGGCAGCTTGCAAAACCCGTTAAATTATTATTAAATTTCCCACCATTTTTAAAGGTTATTGGTGCCTCTAGCATAGTCTAGAGGCATTTTGGCATTTTGTTCTACAAAAGTAAATTTTGAATATGGTAAAGATGGAAAAAATCTGTTATACCTTTGCAGATGAATTCATGAGAAGAAAATGGTACATTAAAATAGAGGTATTATATGATTTTTGTAGTAATAAATACATTAACTAAGAAAAGCGCAAGCGCCTTGTTCATCGGCGTACGGATTTTGCAGTCTTCGACTGAGATAAAGGAAACACGGCGAGGGACGAGTCGATGTTGACTTATCGTAGGGAGAAGACGTAGAAATCCGCTAGCCGATAGGCGCTGAAGCTAGACACAGCAGACACTTTTCATGCCTAATATCCTTAGTAAATTTTATACTTTCTTACCCTTTAAAAAGACTGTTTTTGCAAACAGTTGTGGCTATTAAGTAAAGTGTTTAAAATGATAATTGAGTAGGTGATAGGACAGTTTTCTTAAAAATCGTTCTGTCTCCTAAAATGAAAAGGAATATACTACGGTTTATATAACAGCAAAGTTTAAGAAAAGGCTATGAATAATATATAAAAATTTTTTAAAGGGAGTTTTAATATGGAAAAAAAAATATTGGTCGTTGATGATGAAAAGCCAATTGCAGATATTCTTCAATTTAATCTTAAGAAGGAAGGATATACTGTATTCTGTGCGTATGACGGTGAAGAAGCAATTAGAATGGTAGAAGAAATTAACCCTGATTTACTTATACTTGATATCATGCTCCCTAAACGAGATGGGATAGAGGTATGCAGAGAGGTTCGAAAAAAATATGAAATGCCAATCGTTATGTTAACAGCGAAGGATTCTGAAATAGACAAGATTATCGGATTAGAGCTTGGTGCAGATGATTATGTTACAAAGCCTTTCAGTACTCGTGAATTAATTGCCCGAGTAAAGGCAAATTTACGCCGTCATCAGCATGTAGCAGCTTTAACGGAAGAAGAAGAAAAAAGCAGTGAAATCACAATAGGCTCTTTAATTATTCATCCAGATGCTTATATTGTCTCAAAACGTGGTGAAACGATTGAATTAACTCATCGGGAATTTGAACTACTTTATTATTTGGCACAGCATATTGGACAGGTTATGACTAGGGAGCACTTGCTTCAAACTGTTTGGGGATATGATTATTATGGTGATGTACGAACAGTAGATGTAACAGTAAGACGTTTAAGAGAGAAAGTAGAAGATAATCCGAGTCATCCTGCATGGATTGTAACACGAAGAGGAGTGGGCTACTACTTGCGAAACCCTGAACAGGAGTAATGAAATGAAGAAGGTTGGTTTTTTTCAGTCAATACATTTAAAGTTTGTTCTGATCTTCATACTTCTAATAGTAGTCTCGATGGAAATTATTGGAGTATACTTTGTGAATAAATTGGAAGAGAAATTACAAAAAAACTTTACGACTTCTATTGAAAGTCGTGTAACCAGTTTAGAGTATTCCATTCGCGAGGTATTGAGAAGTGAGG
The DNA here is from genome assembly GCF_050281185.1 of Heyndrickxia sp. NPDC080065. Lineage (NCBI taxonomy): Bacteria > Bacillati > Bacillota > Bacilli > Caryophanales > Bacillaceae > Heyndrickxia > Heyndrickxia sp. NPDC080065. The sequence goes on from NZ_JBNNWS010000007.1 coordinate 40,492, forward strand.
AAGCGAACGAAGATAGTATGGCAAAGATTCAAAAAGTATTAGATGATAATGCAGGCTCAGACATCGCAGAAATTCGATTAATTGATAGTAATATGGTGATATTAGGAACCTCGGATACAGGCAATCAAGGTATTGTTGGCCAGAAGATTACTGATCTTAATGTGAGAAGGGCAATTGTTTCTGGAAAGAAATGGGACAGGCGTTTTGTCGATGAAAAATCTGGGTCAAGAATATGGGTTTTAGTAAATCCTATTCGTTTAACTAGTAATGAGACCGGCTACATCTATATCGTTGGTAAAATTGAAACAGTATATAAACAAATTAATGAAATTAATAAAATATTAGCGACCGGTACAGCTATAGCCGTACTAATAACAGCAATTCTTGGCATCGTGCTCGCTCAAACGATCACTAGACCAATATCCGATATGCGAAGACAAGCATTGGCAATGGCAAAAGGGAATTTTTCCCGAAAAGTAAAGGTGTACGGAAATGACGAAATTGGGCAGCTAGCATATAGTTTTAATCATATGACGAAAAAACTTCAAGAAGCACAAGCAACAACAGAAGGTGAACGAAGAAAATTAGCATCAATCCTTGCCCATATGACAGACGGCGTCATAGCCACAGATCGAAAAGGTAGAGTCATATTAATTAATGAACCTGCTGCAGATATGCTGGATGTTTCACGTGAAACAGTCCTTTCGCAAGAGCTTGTTACTTTATTAAAAATTGAAGACCTACATCACTTTGAGGATTTACTAAATGAACAGGATTCTGTCATTTTAGATTATAGTACGAAAGAAGAACCTTATATTTTAAGGGCGAATTTTTCCGTTATACAAAGTGAAACAGGGTTTGTTAGTGGGTTAATTACCGTTTTACATGATATTACTGAACAAGAAAAAATTGAAATGGAACGAAGAGAATTCGTATCAAATGTTTCACATGAATTAAGAACACCGCTAACTACTATGAGAAGCTATTTAGAAGCTTTAGCAGAAGGAGCTTGGGAAGATAAAGAGATTGCACCAAGATTTCTAACAGTGACACAGAATGAAACGGAGCGAATGATTCGTTTGGTCAATGATTTGCTGAAGCTATCGAAAATGGATAGCAGAGATTATCAGTTAAATAAAGAATGGGTTAATATCATTGAATATTTCCATCATGTTATTGATCGTTTTGAAATGGCAAAAGATCAAAATGTCACTTTTAAACGTAAGCTTCCGAATACTGATGTATTTGTTGAGGTTGACTTAGATAAACTAACTCAAGTACTCGATAATATCATATCGAACGCTTTGAAATATTCACCAGAGGGCGGGAAAGTTACATTCCGAGCTCGAGAGCTTGAGGATATGATTGAACTTAGTGTTTCTGATCAAGGTATGGGGATTCCGAAGGATAAACTTAAAAAGATTTTTGAACGTTTTTATCGTGTTGATAAAGCACGTACGAGAAAAATGGGCGGTTCAGGTTTAGGACTTGCAATTGCTAAGGATATGGTAGAAGCACATGGTGGGAACATATGGGCTAGAAGTGAAGAGGGAAAAGGAACAACCATCTATTTAACGCTCCCATATGATCGTACCCAAGAGGATGATTGGGCATGAAGTATGAAACTTTAAAAACAGTTGTTTTAGTATTTCTTGTAGCAGTTAGTCTCTATTTGACATGGACATTATGGACATTCCAAGTAAAATACGAAACAATAGATAACACAGAGATTCCGGAAAAAAAACATGTAGAACAAAAGGACGTTAAAGACTTAATAAAGCCAATGAAAATCGTTCTTCATGAAAAAAATAGACATTATGGAACGATTCAAGAGCAAGAAATTGATCTTGTGATGAATGAAATTAGCAACTGGAAATTCTATGATATTGGAGAAGTCAAAACCTATAAGGATAATAATGAGATTGAGCATATAATAAATGGTTCAAAAAAATTAGATATTGAATTTCCAGATGAAATTCCTTTTGACACTTATAAAGGGATACTCCGAATGAATGATAGAAAAGGTTCGATTGAGGATTTTGATCGGATGGTTATTGATTTATCTAATCCATCACAGAAGGTTACCAATGTCTATTTTATCAATACTAAAAATAAAAATGAGATTAAAGTATTTAGTGGTTCTGCAAGCTACAGTGGATTACAAGCATTTGTAAATAAACTTCAAAATAGAATCAATTTAAATCAGCCAAATTTATATCAGCCTTACAGTGCATTTAAATTAAGCAATCGAAAAACCATTTTTTTGCCTACAAATGAACCGAAAATATCTAGATATAGTTATTATTGGGATAAAACTGATTCTGTAATCATTGAAAAATTCAAAACAGCATTATTTCCAGTTCCGAATTTGGTAGAAAAAAGCCAGGAGGGGAGTATTATTGAATATACCGATGGTACTAGCTTTATGAGAGCAAATACAGATCAAGGTACCATTTATTTTACTAATCCGGGAGAAGGCTCAGATGTCCAAATTCATGGAAAGGATTTAATTAAAAAAAGTAATGATTTTGTTAATTATTACGGAGGCTGGATTGACAATTTCCGTTACTTTAGTAAAAATTTGAAGAGGAATCAAGTGATTTTTCGTCTATACAAGGATGGCCTCCCTGTTTTTAACCCAAATCATCTTGCAGAAGTAATGCTAAACTGGGGGGAAACACAAATTTACGAATATGCAAGGCCATATATGGGTCAAGACACATTGCTATATATAAATTCTTCTGAGGTTAAGCTTTCTACTGCAGAGGTTGTAATAGATTCATTATTAAACGATTCGAAAATTGATAATGAAAAAATTGATAATGTATTAATTGGATATCAACTCAAATACGATCCTAAGGTCAAAATTCTTCTCTTTGAACCTACTTGGTATTATTTATCTGATGGTACTTGGAAGCCATTGGATATTAAGGAGGAGCAACGTGGATTGGAATAAGACGAAATCGATGTTTATTTTTGTATTTTTGATCCTTGATATCTTTTTATTAGTGCAATTTAGAAGCCAATATATGGATAGCAAAATAGAAACATTAAAGGGTACGTCGTTAGAGGACAAATTAGAAGATGCAAAAATTACCTATGACGGAAGTTTGCCTCCAGATGCCATCAAAAGTCAGTATGTTAGTGCAAAAACAAAAACATTTAGTGAAGAGGAAACGAAAGACAAAACCGATCAAGTAATAACGATTGGACCCAATAAAACAACACTTTTATCCACTTTTAAAAAGCCGATAAAGTTAAAATCGGAAACCGATCAAATTAAAATTCAGTTGGAAAGCATTCTTAAAGGAAATATTTTATTTGGGGACCAATATAAGTTTTGGAAATATGATAAGGAACAAAAGATCATTGTTTTTTACCAAACATTTGAGGATAAAATGTTTTTTAGAAATAAAAGTGGATGTGTTCTTTTACATGTAAATGATAAGAATGAAGTCGATTCCTATAAACAAACCCTATTAGAAAAGATTGAAAAAAGAGGCGGAGAAAAAGTAATAGCTGCTATCACTGCCATAGGGAATCTTTACGATAAACATATGCTTTTAGAAAACAGTAAAATAAAATCTGCTGAGCTCGGATATTATACATTGATTGAGCCAACAGAAACACAAATGCTTGTCCCGACGTGGCACTTTGTTGTTGATCATAATGGGGAAATTGATGATCTTTATGTTAATGCCATAGAAGGCCGTGTTATACCAAAAAATGAAACAATGGAGTGAAAAAGATGTCATTGCATTTTAGTGTACTTGCCAGTGGAAGTACAGGAAATGCGATATATGTTGAAACAGATAATCATTCATTTTTAGTCGATGCTGGATTAAGCGGCAAGCAAATGGAAGCCTTGTTTCAAAAAATTGATCGCAAACCGGAAAATTTAGATGGAATTCTTGTTACACATGAGCATACTGACCATATAAAAGGTGTCGGTATTTTAGCACGTAAATATAAATTACCTATATACGCAAATGAAAAAACATGGAAAGCGATGGATGGGCTTATTGGCGTAGTGCCTGTCGATCAAAAATTCACATTTGAAATGGAAACAGTGAAAACGTTTGGTTCTCTAGATATTGAGTCCTTTGGAGTTTCTCATGATGCTGTTGAACCAATGTTTTATGTATTTAAACAAGGAAAGAAAAAGATCGTGTTAATTACTGATACTGGGTATGTCAGTGATCGGATGAAGGGAATTATTTCAAATGCGGATGTATTTATCTTTGAAAGTAATCATGATGTACAAATGCTCCGCATGGGCAAATACCCTTGGAGTATCAAAAGACGTATTTTAAGTGATGTCGGACATGTATCGAATGAAGATGCAGCCATTGCAATGAGTGATGTTATTGGAGATTCTACGAAACGAATCTACCTAGCACATTTAAGTCTTGATAACAATATGAAGGATTTAGCGAGAATGAGTGTTGCTCAAACGTTGGAAGCTCAAGGAATGGGTGTTGGTCATCAATTTGAATTATTTGATACCGATCCAAAAATCCCAACTCCATTAGCAGCGGTTTAGTTATAGAGTTAGATTTAATAGTATTTTGTTACAATAAAAACCTACGTAGTATGTGCGGGTGCTAAGTATAAAAATATTACCCTATGGAAAGCTCTTATAAAACAATAAACTTAACAAATATTAGAACAAAAGAGTAAGAAATCTTAAGGATGATCTCTGATAAGATTTTTTACTCTTTTTTTTGGACAATCTACATTTGTGGAAATAAATTGAATTCTTAGTACGGTTTAATGATATTTTAATAATTGCTGATTATAATAAAGGCATACGAAAGCCAAACTATAGCGTAACAAGTATTGATGAAAGGGCTGGTGGATTATGGGATATTACGATGATAATGACGAAAGTCGCTATAAACGACCTAAAGGGACAAAAGGTGGCGCCTTTATCTCTGGTTTAATCGGAGTAATCGTTGGTGCTTTGGTGGTAATGCTGGTGTCCCCATCACTTGGAAATATTTTTAATCGAGCGACTAATGAACAAACAACAGTGGAAAATGCAACGAATAGTCAAAATAATGTGGTTGGGAAAAATGTCTCCTTAAATGTGACTACTGATATTACAAAGGCCGTTTCAAAGGTCGAGAGTGCGGTTGTAGGAATTGCTAATATTCAAACGCAAAGTTTTTGGACACAGCAAGGCCAAGGGAAGCAATCCCAAGAAACGGGATCGGGTTCTGGAGTAATTTATAAGAAAGCCGACGGCAAGGCATTTATTGTAACGAATAACCATGTTGTCGAAGGTGCTGATCAATTAGAAGTGACACTTTCCAATGGCAAGAAATTACCTGCAAAATTATTGGGAAGTGATGTTTGGACAGACTTAGCTGTTGTTGAAGTCGATGGAAAAGATATAACTACTGTTGCTCAATTTGGTGATTCAGATACATTAAAACTTGGTGAACCAGTCATTGCGATTGGTAATCCATTAGGCGAAAAATTTGCTGGTTCAGTGACACAAGGGATTGTATCTGGTGTCAATCGTACTGTTCCGATGGATTTAAACAATGATGGAGTTGAGGATTGGGAAGCAGAGGTAATCCAAACAGATGCTGCTATTAACCCTGGTAACAGTGGTGGGGCCCTTGTGAATGTAGCAGGTCAGGTAGTTGGAATTAACTCGATGAAAATCGCCCAGGAAGCTGTTGAAGGAATCGGGTTTTCCATTCCAATTAAATCTGCTGAACCAGTGATAAGTGATTTAGAAAAGTATGGGAAAATTAGACGCCCTGCAATGGGAGTAACGTTACAAAATGTAAGTGATATTCCTGCATATCATCAACAAGAAACATTAAGATTGCCAAAAGATGTGACACAAGGAATTATGATTGAAACGGTAGCACCAGGCTCACCTGCAGCTGATGCCGGAATGCAGGAAATGGATGTTATTTTTGAACTAGATGGACAAAAGGTAAATAATATTCTTGAATTGAGAAAATACTTATATACTAAGAAAAAGCCAGGCGATTCCATGAAGGTAAAATTCTATCGCCAAGGAAAAGAAAAAGAAGTTACACTTAAATTAACAAATGAATCTAGATTGTAATCCACATGTGAATAATTTTATAAAAAGGGAAGCAATAGTTGCTTTCCTTTTTTATGTGGATAAATAAGAGTGATTTCTAACAGAGTGTTGTTATTTTGTATAATAGCTACAAAATAACATATATAAAATTCCAGGTGTGTTTTCGTGAAAAATTCGTTAAATTTATAGCTGAATTCTAGTCTAAAGAAACAAAGTTTACGAAAAAAGCCATAATAAATGTTAAAATAACTTGTGGATTAAAGAGAAAACTACTGATATAAAATTTTTTAAAGAAAGGAAATTTTAAAGAATGATTTATGTTTGTGCCGATCACGTTGAACTAGCACTAGATGTAGCTGTAGATGAATATGAAACAGCACCGAGTTTAGAAGAAATTCAATCGGAGAATCAATTATCCACAACCTGTGAGTATTGCGATAATCGAGCAATATATATTGTAGGGAACTAATATTCCCACACAAAATGTGGATAGTTTTTGTGGATATGTGGATAACTGTTGTGGATATAATGTTTGTAAAGTGGGGGTAATTTGTGAATATCTCAATTATTAGTGTTGGAAAGCTAAAGGAAAAATATTTAAAACAAGGGATCGATGAATATTTAAAACGTCTTTCCTCCTATGCAAAAGTCGAAATCATTGAAGTACCTGACGAAAAAGCACCAGAAATCTTAAGTGAAACAGAAATGGAACAAGTAAAAGAGAAAGAAGGTGAACGAATCCTCGCCAAAATTCACCCCGATACACACGTCATCGCACTCGCCATTCAAGGAAAAATGAAAACTTCTGAGGAATTAGCTGATAGCATCGACAAGCTTGGAACATATGGAAAAAGCAAAATTGCTTTTGTTATAGGAGGATCATTAGGACTAAGTGAGACCGTGATGAAACGGGCGAATGAAAGTCTGTCTTTTTCAAAGATGACCTTTCCACATCAGTTAATGAGGCTGGTATTAGTAGAGCAAGTGTATCGGGCGTTTCGGATTATGAGGGGTGAGCCGTATCACAAATAGTGGTATACTTTATCCCAAATAAAGAGTTTTATTTAAAGAAAAATGATCACTTAAAAAAGTAAGAAGGGAAATCATCTGATGGTGATTTCCTTTCTCCTTTTATTTATAAGCTAATATGTTAGTACAGTCGGTGTTATCAATTCTGATTTAACAGTAACCAAAGATGGATATAATCAAAACTTCGTAATACATTAATTGGGAAAATTGCTGGAAATACTCTAAGAAAAATAAATAATAGGTATGGGATTGGCACTAGATCCAACTCTTTAAGAATAAGAGGACAGTTGTTCAATGAAAAAAATCATTCCATTGTCATTTTAACTATAATAGAGAAGTGGCAGATAAAATGGACAATTAAGTTTGAACTATACTTAAAACAGTGATTGTAACCACCCGTATTTTATCGAATTTATTGGCAATATTCAGGGGAGTGATAGCACTTTTCTAAAAAGTATTTGTCGAAATATTAGTTAAATTTTTATTGACAAAATTAGGATTTCTTTTAAACTAAAAGTAGTTCCATCCCCAATAACTTCGACTAACAAAAATACTCATTTTTCCGTCCTTACTTATACCTGCTTCATGAAAACACTTCTTTTACTCTGACAAAAACTTTTCCTTCTCAGTTTAATTTCCTTTTAAAAAAACATATTAATCCCAAAAAATTTAATTTAATTTAATATAGGAGATGATAATTCTGTGGCATCGAATATTTATGCGACAAAATGCCCGTGTTGTGGACGTTCAGCTATAGGGGATTATTATTACAAAACGGGTGAACAATATACCTTTTGCATGCGTTGTGGTTATAATTATTCAAAAACAATTGAAAAATGTACGACTGATTGCCTTGAATACAAAGAGGAAAAGAATGATGGAAATGGTGTAGTAGTTTTAGAAAAAAAAGACGGAAGCCGTAAAAAAATATTGTTGGATAGTGCTGTTACGGATGAGCAATTGGAAAACTATAAAACATCCTTTTTGGCTGATAATATCGATCAGAATAAAAGCTACTTAGTTTTATTTAGAGACGGAGTTTTCACAGTTCTTTTAGGGAATCCCCCTGAAAATTTCTATTTGTCCTTTGAAGAATATAAGGAAAAAATGTTTGCTAAGTATGGGGTTCCTGACTATGATTTCATGGTTCCTATTGAAGAATAGTTAGTTGATTTTAAAGGAAAACAAAAATTGGTTAGTCGAAGTTATAAATTCAATCCGGCATATTGAAAAATTATCATTCATATCAAATTTCCCCGAGTCAACCTTTGAATGGGAAGAATACAAAAGACATCATTTAGTAGAACTATTCCCGAGAATCTCATATTGATATATAGGCTATAAAGGGTGCTGTAATAGCCTAGACCATTGGAGAGGAGCAGGATACTGTGGGATTTGAAGAAGAATACCAGGCTTTTTTGAATATTCACTTGCAGGCAAAAACCGGTGAAAGGTTGCGGCGCTTACAAGAAGGTCACAATCAGGCTGAAATGTTGTTTTTGAAGCAAGTGTGGTGGCCTTTATTTCACCATTTTCGATATCTTCATCCAGAATATGAAGTCGATGATTTCAAGGATGGCAAAAGGTATTTGGATTTTGCTTATATTCGACCCGCCATCCGAATTTGCCTTGAAGTCGACGGGTATGGCCCACACCTAAGGAATATAAGCAGATGGCAATTTTCCGATAGCCTGGAACGTCAAAACCAGTTGGTGATTGATGGATGGACCGTGATCCGCTTTTCTTATGACCAAGTTAATGAGAAGCCTCGTCGATGCCAACAGATTGTTCAGCAAGTGATTGGCCAATGGCTGGGTGATGAACTGGATCAAACCTCTCTGTCTATTGTCGAAAAGGAAGTGCTTAGGCTAGCGATTCGAAAAGGAGAAGCCATATCCCCTGTTGAAGTCGAGAAATATTTGAAGCTAAGTGATAAGACAGTAAAAAAAGCACTTTCTCATCTGGTCGATAAAAAGATGCTGATTCCCGCATCTGGAATCAAAAGGATCCGCTCTTATCGATTGGGGGATCAGGTTAAAGGCCCAATCTGAAAAGTAGACGGAAAAATTCCGCTTAATTATTAATTAAGATAAAAAATAGCTTGAATAGACGGATAGATTCCGCCTATTGACTCGAAAAACGTGAAATTGAGGGATTTTGCTCTGCATAGTCGGAAAATCTCCCCTTATTTACCCCAAAACGATCTCTCATTCTGCATTTAACCGGAAAACCTCCGCTTATTTACTTTTGTTTGCTTTCCAATTAAGGACCATACTTCTTCCTTTAAAAGGAAGTGAGATGAAGATCATTCCAAAAAGGGTGAAGAGAACCTCATTTAGATACACTTTGGGGAACCGTATCACAAATAGTGGTAAAGCGAAGGGTGGAGATAGTGGTTAATCTAAAAGATGTAGCTATGTAAATAAAGTAAAAATGACCGGGAAAGTAAAAAAGTAATGCCCGGTCATTTTTTTCATATGCTATTAAGTTGGTTAAATGGAATCACCGAAAAATGTCTGCATTCTTGAAAGAACCCTTTTTTCGCCCATTACTTTCATAATATCAAACAAATCAGGTGTATTGGTTCTGTTAGTTAGAGCGACCCTAATTACCATCGCTACATCACCAACATGCCCATTGTAATTGTTAGGATTGGCTTTATATTGCTTCATTTCCTTTGCAAATCCGAGTTTCCCAGCAAGTTCTTTAATTTCATGGAACCAAGCATCTTTTTCATTATTAAACCTATAAGTTTTGCTGAAACCTAGTACAATTTCTTTCGCAACATCAAAGCTTATATTTGTAGGTAACTTATAACCGCTCAATATATCCTTTTCAAACAATTCGTCATAAAAGAAAGCAATCATTGGTTTCACATCTGACCACTTTGAATAATCTTTTCTTGGTTTTTTAATTGTTCGACCTATATTTAAAATGTTTACAGTGTACTCCTTATTCTTGTCAATTAAAGTATAAAGCTCAGAATCAAATTTCTTTGACCAAGTGTATAAATGGTCAAATACTTGTATACCCGTAAGCCTAGAGATAACATCCTTGCTGATGTCACCTAATTTACTCATGTCTAATAAAGCACCACTGGCATTCATTTTATTTGTATAGATAAAAAAGTCTCTAAATGATTTACGAGGGTTTATCATCCTCCATTCTTCAAAGTTAGAATTGATGAGATTCATGAAGTATTCATTTATAGCAATTCCTGGGTATCCTTGTTCTTTGTAATACTCAGCGGTACCATCAAGATCCTTCCGCTTACTAAATTTCCGTTTAGAAGTTCCAACTTGCTTCATTATTGGAGCAATATGTCCGTATTCCGGTACTCTAAAACCTAAGGTTTCAAACAACTGAATATGGATAGGCACTGAAGAAAGCCATTCATCGCCCCTAATGACATGGGTTGTACCCATCAGATAATCATCTATGGCATGAGCAAAGTGATATGTTGGTAAACCATCCGTTTTCATAATAACAATATCTTGGTCATTTTCAGGTAACTCAATCGGACCTTTCACCAAATCATGGTACGTAATTCTCCTATCTGATGACCCCGAAGATTTAAGTCTAATAACAAACGGTTTACCATTTAAAATCTCTTCCTTGGCTTGTTGAAAAGAAATATCTCGATGCTTAGCCCACCTGCCATAATAACCTGTTGTTACTTTTATGTTCTGCTGACTTAGTCTTATCTTTTGTAGATCGTCCGTATCACAGAAACAAGGATATGCTAATCCATTTCGGACTAAATGCTTAATAAATACCTTATAGATTTGTATTCGTGAGCCTTGTTTATAGGGTCCGTAATCACCCTTATCGTCACCTGAAAGGAGAGGTCCTTCATCAAAGTGAATTCCGAAATATAATAATGAATTGATGATGTTTTCTATGCTGCCTTTTATTTCACGTTTTTTATCTGTGTCTTCAATACGCAGGAAAAAGACTCCATTACTTTGGTGGGCTAATCTTTCCGATATTAAAGTTGCATAAAGCCCACCAATATTCAATGAACCCGTTGGACTCGGTGCAAAACGTGTTACTAAAGCAGATGAAGGCAAATTTCTTGGTGGATATAGTGAATAAATATCAGCCGGTAACTGCCTGACATGCGGAAATAACAGTTCTGCCATGTTCTCATTTGACATAATCATATCCCCCTATAAATTCAAAATAAAAAAAGCCTTTCATCCTGTTAAAGGACGAAAGACTAGCTTCCGCGTTACCACCTAAATTGGTTAAAAACCCGCTCATGATGCAGCTATTCATTATCTTGCTGCACATTTCTTTAACGGGAAATTCCCGGTAGACTTACTCCAATTTTTTCAGTCTACTGCTCCAAGGCTTCTTTCATTAAGCTCGAATACCCAATTTCACCAGTATGGGCTCTCTAAGATTCGAGTGATTAATTACTCTTCCTCTTCATTGCGTTTTACATTATGTGGATATAATTAGAGATACATTAATACATTATTGCCCAATTGTCAACAATATTTGACTACGTTGAATATAGGTTGGCTCCAATGTGTATTGAAATGTTCTATAGCATCATTCGATTCAAATAGATCTTTAAACATTTCCAATACTCACTTTTGCTTTTCCCAACTACCTCCATAGAATGTTTAGGAACTGTAGGCTTTCTAACTTTAACTTTCTATGAATTTGATGTGACAGTATGAAATGAGTCTTTAGTCGTTGCACCTAGCGTTTATTGGATAAAAGTGGCTATATTGTGATGATAAGAGTCGGTGATGGGTCTCTAGGTTGTGTTTATATTGTTGAGTAGCTCAATATAAATTAATATTAATAGTTTGGATAATGTTGGTAGTGTCTTAATAATGTATATTATAATATCTAATAGAACAAATAGCTTATATGCTAAATAAATCTTAAATGATTTGGAGGTGAAGTTAGTCATGAATATATTAGTTACAGGTGGTGCTGGATATATTGGTTCTCACACCACTGTTGCTTTATTAGAAGCTGAACATTCAGTAATTATTGCTGATAATTTATGCAATAGTAATCTTGAAACAATAAGAAAAATACAGAGTATTACGGGCAAGGAAGTTACCTTTTATGAAATTGATGTAACGGAAGAAGAAGCTGTAGAATCTATTTTTAGGAACCATACTATAGATGGTGTCATTCATTTTGCTGGCCTTAAATCAGTAGGTGAGTCGGTAGAAAAACCGCTAAAATACTACTTTAATAATATTGTCAGTACAATGAATCTAGCTAAAGTTTGTTTGAAATACGGTGTAAATCGATTTGTCTTTAGCTCATCGGCAACAGTATATGGGGACAATATTGTACCATTTGAGGAAACCATGAATCTACTACCTACGACAAACCCATACGGTGAAACAAAGGTCATGAGTGAACGAATACTAACAGATATTGCGAATGTAAATCCTGCTTTTTCGGTCTCGCTACTTCGATATTTCAACCCAATAGGAGCTCATGAGAGTGGATTAATTGGTGAAGCACCTAATGGAGTACCAAATAATCTTATGCCTTATATAGCCCAAGTTGCAAAAGGTAAATTAGACAAATTACGTGTATTTGGTAACGACTATCCAACAGCCGATGGTACCGGTGTTCGCGATTATATTCATGTAGTAGATCTTGCAGAGGGTCATGTTGCAGCATTAGAAAACCTGATTGAAGGTGTACATACCCATAATTTGGGTACCGGAAATGGTACTAGTGTTCTAGAATTAGTGAAAGCTTTTGAAAAAGCTAACAGTATTAATGTCCCTTATGAAGTAGTAGGCCGGAGACCAGGAGATATTGCTTTTTGTTATGCCGACGCTTCTAAAGCTGAGAGAGAATTAGGTTGGAAGTCTAAACGTAATATTACTGATATGTGCAGAGATGCATGGCGGTTTGAGATTAATAATTGAACCGACGAAATATAATAAATTTGTAATAAAAAACCAATTATTATACATTAGTATTCGCGAAAAGTTTATTATACCTTTTTATTTTACAGATTAGATTAATAGATAGAATTATAGAAACCCAAACACCGTAACTCTTACATTAAATGGTATGCTAGGGATTTCTATGTTTTTCAGAGATGCAAGTTCTAAAAAAAGTATTATTTATTATTTTACATAAATTAGAATAAAGAATAAGGATCACAGCAACTACTTTGAAAAAACAGATTGGGAACTTTGTATTATGATTAAGAAAAAATAGATGAATTAGTTAGCCAAGGTACGAAAGGTCATGCTATGTCATAACAGCTTGCTAGGAAAGGTGGAGGTATATTATCGTATGGTACTTTTTATTTATTTTAATTGTGATCACTCTTGCAATAATGTTAAGTATCTCTCTTTATAAAATAAATCAAAAAAGAAAAGATAAAAAGCATTTTAAGCTGACGAATAGGTGGAGTGTATACTTTGATTTATTTTTAACTAATGAAAACTCAGAAAGTCTTATGATGCAGCAGAAGTACTATAAGAAACTTCATTCAACTGAGGAGCTAATGGCGTTTTTCGAAGCTTCATTAAAATATATTCGTTCAGATCAAATCAAGGTGAGGGGAAAATTTCAACAGTTCCTTCGTGAAAATAAGAGGTTCTGGGTGAGCTTAGGACATGTATATGGGAAGAAAGGGTCGATTTCAAAGGCTTATTTTGCATTTATATGTGAACAATTATGTATAAATAATCTCGAAGAATATGATGAGATAACAAAAATCATGTTGGAGTATGCTCTAGAACCTTCCATCTATTGTCGTGAAAATGCGCTAAAAGCATTATATGCCTTTGGAAATATTGATGCAGTTGTAGAAGTATTTATAAAACTGTCAAGAAATAATATCATACACCACCGTAAATTAGTAACTGATGGTTTACTTGAGTTTAAGGGGGATTCCGTTGCATTAGCCGAATCCCTATATGATCATTTTGATAAATTTAATCCTGAATACCAAGTTGCAATAATAGATTTTTTCCGATTTTCAGGTGAACGATTAAAGAACAAATTAATCAAACTATTAAAGCAGAGAGCTACAGATAAAGACATAGTTTGCGCTTTGCTCCGTTATTACCGGAAATACCCAGTACAAAAATATAAGGATACAATTCTATCTTATTTAACCATACCTAATGATGAGGAGTGGGAATGCGTATCATCAGCAGCATTAGCCCTAGGTAAATATCCTGGAGAAGATACAATTCATGCATTAAAATCTGCACTAACATCGAAATATTGGTATGTCAGGTTAAATGCTGCACGTTCGATTGCGCAGTTAGGTGTAGAAGAGGATAAGCTTATGGATATATTGCAAGGACAAGATCTTTATGCAAAGGAACAATTAATCTATCACATTACAAATAGAAAAGAGAAAAGGATACAAAATGTATAATATTGATTTGCTTTTATTCGTTACTGGAATCTTTTTTGCAATTTATATGTTTGGTTATGCTACTTATATTACGCTCGGGGGAACTATTTCTATTTGGAATCTTCGTAAAAATAGACTAAAGGAAAGAATGGAAAATGAATTGGATCATGACTTCTTTTTCCCTATTTCCGTTCTCGTACCAGCTTATAATGAAGCGAAAACAATATTAACAACAGTTGATCATCTGTCAGAAATGGATTATAAGCTATTTGAAATTGTGGTTATTGATGATGGTTCAACAGATACTACAGCACAGCTCATCATTGACAATTACAATTTGAAAAAAGACCACAAACCTATTCGTATTCAAGTACCATCGAAAGAAATTCTCGAAGTCTATAGTGGGGAGTTTAACAGTATACCTATTGTTTTAGTAAGAAAGAAAAATGGTGGCAATAAAGCAGATGCGATTAATGCAGGAATAAATATTTCCAGATATCCTTATTTTGTAAGCATGGATGCCGACGAAATTTTACAAGCCGATGCTTTAAAGTATTCCGCAAGACTCTTTTTCGAGGATGATAAAGTCATTGCTGTTGGTGGTCAAATTCGTATTGCAAATGGAGTGAAATTTGAAAAAGCTATGCCGATTGACATGAGGATGAATAGAAATCCTATCGTCAGTATGCAAACACTTGAATATATCCGGGCATTTATTGCATCTCGTATTTTTCACGATACCTTTAATAGTAATTTAAATATTTCCGGTGGATTTGGTTTATTTAAAAAGGATGCTGTTATTGCTGTTGGAGGATATGATTCGAACAGTGTAGGTGAAGATATGGATCTTGTATTGAGATTGCATGTACATCATCGCACGCATCAAATTCCATACTCCATAAAATATACACCAGATGCAGTCTGTTGGACGCAGGCTCCTTTTAAACTAAAAGACTTGGGAAAACAAAGAGCAAGGTGGCATCGGGGCTTAATTCAGTGTATGTGGAATTATCGAGTATTATTTTTAAATCCTAAGTTCAAGGCAATTAGTCTATTTTCCTATACGTATTACTTTTTATATGAATTAATGGCTCCTTTTACTGAATTATTGGGGATTATCGTAATATGTGTCGCTGTTATGACAAATAAACTGAATATTTCCTTTGCCATTTTGATAGCTTTACTTTATTTGTGTTTTTGCGTCCTGCAAACAATTTTATTATATATGAGCAAGTTTTTACAAAGAGGAGATAAGATTTATAAAGGAGATGTTGCGTGGACTATTTTTATGGCCTTTGCGGAGGTACTTCTATTCAGACCTGTATTATTTATGATAAGAATATATGCTACTTTAACCTATAAGAGGAAGCTTCACAGCTGGAGTTCAATTGAAAGAGAAAACCTAGAGGCGAGTTAGAATGAATTCAAAAATGAAAACTTTAATGATTATACTATTTTGTTCTATTGGACTGTTCCCTACTGTCGGTATAATTCAACGTGATAAGAAAACAAGTACTTTATTCTCATGGTCAATAGAAGATACGACAGAAAAGTTGATAGACAATTATCAAAAACCATTAAATATCAATCGAGTATTTCAGTATATCTACCCAAATGAATTTATCGATGGCACCCTGACATCATATATACGTGAAATGAATAAACACAATGTGTCGGTATACGCGATGGATGGCGGAGATTATTGGGGAACGACAGATTATGGTTATGAAGAGCTAACAGACTTCGTCGATCAAGTAGCGGAATTCAATTCTATACATGATAATGAATTGGTAATAGAAGGAATTGTATTCGATGTAGAACCAGCACAAGATGAAAACTGGAATGATAGTGGAAATGAGTTAATGAAACATTATGTAGACAATATGATAAAAGCTTATGAATATGCTTCTAATAAGGGCCTAGATGTAGTGGTTTGTATCACTTATTGGTATGATGAGAAACATTTAGCTGAATTAAGAAGACTCATAAAAAATGGCTGTGATGAAGTAGCTGTGATGAATTATTATCGTGGGAAAGAAATCGATCATATAAAAACAGAAGTAGCGATAGCAAAAGAATATAACAAACCGATAATGACTATCTTTGAATTTGATAAACCAGATAATAAAGCAATATTTGACCAAAATACTTACTATTATCAAGGTCCTGATGCGGCACAGATTGTTTTTGAAGAAATAGATGATTACTTTAACTATGACAGATTAACTGCGGGTTGGCATCAATTGAGGTGATTTCCGGGATAGAAGGTGTATTCAATAAAATTAGTAAATAAAAAAGAAATTATTCAAAACTATTTGAAGATGAAAAGAACATTCCCGTGGTTTTGACTATATTAAGGGATACTTCTCCAATTCTTTTTTAGAGGATCCAAAATATAATGCATCTTCAACAAATTCTAGAGAAATAGATAGTTTAGTATATGAGATAATTGATTATATAGAAAATTATTCTAAGAAACTTGGGACTCATTTTGATTAAATACGGAGAGCCTTACCATAAGTAAATGTGGCCTTATAATGTCATGAAAAAGCTTTAATACAAAAATTGATTGAATTCATAACCTTTTTTGAGTATAAGATGCAGCGATGTACGGAAGGCTCCAATACTGTAGTAAAAGTCATTTCTACTCCACTGATTTTTCGGGGGAGAGTGAAGTAGTTTACTTGGATATAAAAATGAGTACATGGTATCGAGTACAAGCTATTGGATATTTACTTAACTAAAAAACCGGGCTATGCCCGGTTTCTCTTATTAATCTATACAAACAAACTTAATAGTAGAACGAATCCTAATCCTGATACTGAAATGATGGTTTCTAGCAAAGTCCATGTTGCAAAGGTTTCTTTCATGCTTAAACCAAAATACTCTTTAAACATCCAGAAGCCGGCGTCATTTACGTGTGAAGCTATTAAACTACCAGCGCCAGTCGCAAGAACAACTAGAGCAAGGTTAACGTCAGATTGACCTAACATCGGAATTACTAAGCCAGCAGTTGTTAGCGCTGCCACAGTAGCGGAACCTAAAGAAATACGTAAGATAGCTGCAATGATCCATGCAAGTAAAATTGGTGACATGGAAGTTCCTTTGAATAGTTCAGCTACATAGTCACCTACATGACCATTAATTAATACTTGTTTGAAGGCGCCACCGCCACCGATTATTAATAGCATCATCCCGATATGTGAGATAGCTGTTGAACAAGAATCCATAACCGTTTTGATTGGAATATTTCTTGCTAATCCCATTGTGTAAATGGCAACTAATAAAGAAATCACCATAGCAGGGGATGCGCCGCCGACAAAACGGATAATAGCGAGGAATATATTATCAGCAAATCCAATTGTTTTTTGAAGTAACGTAATAATAGTTGCAATTGACATTAGAATAACTGGGAGCATAGCTGTAAAGACACTGATACCAAAGCCAGGTGTTTCTTCTAATTTAAACGTCTTTTGTTCCCCTAATGATGCAATATTTCCTGTTTTACTAAAAGATGCAGGTACAAGTTTTTTCGCGATTTTTGTAAATACAGGTCCGGCTAAGAAAACAGACGGTATAGCAATGATGAAACCGTAAAGTAATACTTGACCAATATCTGCACCAAATTCACCCGCAATGGTTGTTGGTCCCGGATGCGGTGGTAAGAAACCATGGGTTACAGATAATGCTGCGGCCATTGGAATACCCAGATACAGGATAGATACCTTTAATTCCTTGGAAATGGCAAATACGATTGGGATTAATAATACAAGTCCTACTTCAAAGAATAAAGCGATTCCAATTATAAATGAAGCAACTACCACAGCCCACTGAATATTTTTCCCACCAAATTTATTCACCAAGGTCATCGCAATTCGCTGGGCGCCACCTGAATCTGCGATCAATTTACCCAGCATTGCACCCAGTCCGAAGACGAGGGCGATATGACCAAGTGTCCCTCCGAGCCCTGCTTCAATAGTAGGAATGATTTCGTCTAATTTCATCCCAAGGGCAATAGCCACACCGAACGAAACAATGATTAGTGAAACAAAGGTGTTTAATTTAAAGCCCATTATTAATACGAGTAATGCTAAAATTCCTAATGCTACAATAACTAATGGCATTTCAATTCCTCCAAATTAAATATCCTAGATATGCTTATTTAAACTTCTTTGATAACTAGCAATCCTTGAATAATCCTTTTCCAATATTCTGGAGAGGTTGATGAAAATCGGTAATAATTGTCTATACTCTTGAACTGCTTCTTCCTTTGGCGTGTGCTTATAGGTGTTGCCCACCATTTCAGTGACTACTTCAAAAGAGTCAATTTTTCCGAATGCATAAAGACCTAAAATACAGGCACCAAGACACGAACTTTCAAAGCTTTCTGGAACGACTACTTCAGATTCGAAGATATCGGACATCATTTGACGCCAAACCTCTGACCTTGCGAAGCCTCCTGTTGCTTGGATACGGGTAACAGGACCATCCATGCATTCAGTTAATGCTAAAAATACTGTATATAGATTGTAAATAACACCTTCCAGGGCTGCACGAATCATATGTTCCTTTTTATGTGACAGTGTTAAACCGAAAAATGATCCGCGTACGTCCGGGTTCCATAAGGGTGCACGTTCACCTGCAAGGTATGGATGAAATAATAATCCATCCGCACCTGGTCTTACACGTTCAGCAATCTTGGTTAATACTTCATAAGGATCGATTCCTAGTCGTTTCGCCGTCTCTATTTCGGATGAGGCAAATTCATCCCTTATCCAGCGAAGGACCATCCCGCCATTGTTAACTGGGCCGCCAATAACCCAATGGTTTTCTGTTAAGGCATAACAAAATGTTCTTCCTTTTTCGTCTGTTTTTGGTTGATCAATAATCGTTCGGATGGCACCGCTTGTTCCAATGGTGATGGCAATTTCGCCTTTTCTAATGGCGTTTACTCCTAAATTAGAAAGGACGCCATCGCTTGCGCCAATGACAAAGGGTGTCTGTGGATCGATTCCAACCTGCTTGGCTAAATCCGGATGACAGTTCCTGAATATCTTGGTGGTTGGTACAAGTTCGGATAATTGTTCTCTTGTAACACCCACAATTTTTAAAGCCTCTTCATCCCAATCCAAGTTGTTGAGATTCATCATCCCCATGGCAGAAGCTAAGGAATAATCGACAACATATTGATCAAAGAACTTTTTAAAAATGTATTCTTTAATCCCAATATATTTTTTTGTCTTGGAAGCAATTTCAGGCCGTTCGTTGACAATCCAGGCAATTTTACTTAATGGCGACATGGGGTGAATAGGTGTCCCTGTTCTTCGATATACTTCATGCCCGTTTAACTCTTCTTTTATTTTTTTGGCCCATGCTTCACCACGATTATCGGCCCAAGTGATGACAGGCGTCAGCGGCTGATTATTTTCATCCATTGCGATGATACTATGCATGGCACTGCTAAATGATATAAACGATGGCTTTTTTTGAGAATGCTTGGTTATATTTGAAATGGCTTGTAAGATAGTCTGAAAAATCTCTTCTGGGTCTTGTTCAGCTGTTGACATATCCGGTGTATATAGGGGATATCCAATATTCTCTTGTTGGATTACTTCACCTTTTTCTGTAAATAAAACAGCTTTGGTACTTGTGGTACCAATGTCTACCCCTAACATATAGCTAGTCATTTTTTTGCTCTACTCCTTTTGATAACAGTTGTTGTGACATCCAAAGGTCCTCTACTTTACCTTGGACATCATCAAAGTTCTGATGTAAGGACTTTATCATCAGGGCCCTGTCTTTTGTATCAATCGCTTTAATATAAAGCTCATGGTTTTTAATAATCCGTTCAAAATCATCATACTTTTCTTTAAAACGTGCACGCATCGATAAAAGAATGAAACTTTCCATAACAGGCTTTAAATTTTTCCAAATCATCATCATGTAGGAATGATTAATGGCACCGATTATGGTTTCGTGGAACAGGACATCTTGATAAGAAAACTCATCTGCGTCACGGTATTTTATAGCAACTTTCATCATTTCAAGTATCTTATTAAGTTCCGTTACTAACCCGGAAACGTCAATCTTTGCTAACCGTTCAAAAACAAAGGTTTCTATAAGTAGACGTACATCATAAATTTCTTCTATTTCTTTTTCTGTTAATCCAATGACAACGGCACCCATTCTTTCTAATCGGATCATGTTTTCAGAAGCAAGTATTTTTAATGCCTCACGAATGGGAGACCGGCTCACTGAAAAATCTGCAGCTAATTTATTTTCTGATAATATGGTACCGCTTTCAACCTTGCCGGCAATAATCCGCATTCTAAGCTCACTTGTGACACGTTCACCAGCGGAAGCTTTTGAAAGCCATTTTTCAGGATAAAGAAATTCCATTGATTCAGTCATATATTTACCTTCCTATTATTCAAGTATACTTGTATACAAGTATTATAGAATAAGATTTTAGATTTGCAAACGCTTTAAATAAATTTGCCCTGAAATTTTTTCAAAGCTTGGTAAGGATATAGAAAAAATAAGATTTTTGTTTGAAAATAACTATTGGAAAAAGGTGTATAACGAGGGTTACAATCAGTTTAAATAAAGAGGTATTAATCCAACTGTGGTATAACTCTAAACTGCCAATTACTTAGGTATGGTGAGCCGTATAATAAGTAAAATAGGCTTATAAATATTTCAACCATAGAAATTGTATGTCAGTAAGTAATGTCAATTGAGTATCCAGAATACTTTTAATACAGATATAATTTTTAAACTACATTTTATTGAATCCTGCTATGCGAAAGATTAATTGGGCTTTAAAGTAGAAACTTAGTTTTTTATACGATTAGTCTAAGTCAGGGGAGGAAAATATGTTAAAAAAGTTTTTATATCGTATAATGCCTTTATTATTTATTATTATCTTAATTGTATTTGTAATGAATGGTTTTTCATTAGAATCTATTATCCGAGAATTTTATCATCCTCGAATGATTGAATTAAAAATAGATAGCGATTCTTTAAAAAAAGTACAAAAAGTCAATATCTATTTGCCTCCAAATTATAAAAAGGATCACAAGTACCCTGTTCTCTACCTACTTCATGGGAAAGATGGTAACGAGCAGAGCTGGTTTAATGGAATTTTAGGAATAAATGCTGCTAAGATCGATCAAACAGCAGACCGCCTAATTAAAGAAGAGAAAATCCCCCCTTTAATTATTGTTAGTCCGATGATCGATAATAGCTATGGAATAAATTCATCGGCAATTACTAAAAAGATCGATGATCATGATATAGGACTATATGAAGATTATATTATGAAAGAATTAATACCTTATATTGATTCAAAATACAGCACGATTAAAGACAAATATGGAAGATATATTGGTGGCATATCAATGGGTGGTTTTGCTGCTTTACACTTAGCTTTCATTCATACTGACTTCTTTTGCAAGGTCGGAGGTCATAGTGCAGCAATAAGGGCGGATGAAAACGCTGGTTCAGGAATCGGTTGGCTATTTAACAACGGCAATCGTAGAGAGCAAATTGACCCGCTATATCTAGCTGATAACCTGGATAAAAAAGACATTTTCGTATATTTAGATCATGGAACAATTGACCATGATTGGCTTGTTGAAGGAATGAAATCCTTGTATACGAAGCTAAAAGGCAAACATATCGACGTTCAATATGTAACTGCTCAAGGAGGTCATGATTATAAATATTGGTCCAGTCAAACAGAACGTTATTTATTGTTCTATACTGATAAAAGAGAATAATAGTTGGTTAATAATGGAACAATGAGCCATAAGCCCTCTCTAGATCTAAGAAATGAAAAGAAAACCAATTGAAAAAGCAATGCTAGTAAAAACTAGCATTGCTTTTTTATCACGATATTAATTCGTATATATTAATTCGTATAATTATCAAAGTACCCTTGAATAAAGATAATTGGAGTACCCTTGTCACCGCTTCCTGAGGTTAAATCCGATAGGGAACCGATAAGATCAGTCAGTTTTCTTGGTGTCGTTCCTTGTGCTTCCATAGCTCCGGTTAGATCAGAATGTTTATTGTTAATATATTGAGAGATTGCTTGTTTTAATTCTTCACCTTTTAAATCGGCAAAGTTGTTATCAGCAAGATATTTAAGTTTCACTTCATTCGGTGTACCATCTAGTCCTGATGTAAAAGCTGGTGATACTACTGGATCAGCAAGCTCCCATATCTTCCCTACTGGATCTTTGAATGCGCCATCTCCATAAATCATGACTTCAACATTTTTACCTGTTTTTTCGTTAAGCATCTGTTGTATTTTATCAACGATAGGCTGACAATTACGTGGGAAAAGCTTAACACTATGTTCTGTTGATTTATTTGAACCTAACAAACCATAAGCTTCATTATATCCGCTGCCATCGATTGGTTCTGATAAGATGTTATCGAGACTATAGACTTTCTCTCCACCATTAGCTTTTAGTATTTTCTTCGTTCTAAATCTTGTATGGATATCACAAGTAAGAACATTTTTTGTATAGTCTAAAATGGTCTTTGGATTATTTGAGAAGATAACTTCACATTCCACACCGTATTCTTCAATTAATGATTTATAATAATCGATATAATCCACGCCAGTGAATGGATGTTTATTATAGCCAAAGTGGTTTCGGAATTGTTTTTCTGTTAAAACATCTGTCCAAGGATTCACTCCTCTTTCATCAAGGATATCTAAATTTACTAGGTGATTCCCCACTTCATCTGCTGGATAGCTAAGCATTAAAATAATTTTTTTCGCACCCTTTGCAATCCCACGCAGACAGATGGCAAAACGATTACGACTTAAGATAGGAAAAATAACACCAACCGTTTCCTCACCAAATTTCGCCTGAACATCTTTTGCAATATGATCGATTGTCGCATAATTCCCTTGAGCACGGGCAACGATTGATTCTGTTACCGTAACGATGTCTTTATCATTAATTTCAAAGCCTTCCGCTTCTGATGCCTTTAACACACTATCTACAACAATTTCTTCAATGTTGTCTCCTTGATTGATGATCGGACCACGAAGTCCTCTAACAACTGTTCCAACTAATCTTTCCAAAATAATTCCTCCTAATCACCAGGTTTATTAAGAATTATGTATCTACTTGTAATATACACCTGTTAAGTGATATAAGTAAAATTAATATATGTAATATAAGATATAAGGACTGGTTATATGATAAGCAAATTAGATTTATATAAAATTTTTTGTAGTGTGGCAAAGGTTAAAAGTTTTTCTAAGGCAGCAAAAGATCTTTATATGTCACAACCAGCAGTTAGTCAAGCAATTATGCAATTAGAAAGGGAATTAGATACACGTCTATTTAATCGGACACCAAAAGGAGTTTCTTTAACAAATGAAGGGAGTATTCTATTTGAATATGTTCATGCAGCAATTAAGTTGATTAATGTTGGAGAAGAAAAGATTTTAGAGTTTAAGGATTTAACGACAGGTGAACTAAAGATAGGTGTAAGTGATACAATTGCTCGGTATTTCTTAATCCCATACTTAGAAGCTTTTCATAATCAATATCCAAATATTAAGTTTCGCATGGTGAATGGAACAACTTTAGAAATTTGTTCAATACTAAAATCAGGAGAAGTGGATCTTGCCATTTGTAACTTTCCAATTAATGACCCTGCATTAGAACTTAAACCATGTATTGATATTCATGATATTTTTGTTTGCGGGGAGAACTATAGGAAGCAAATTTCTCAACCTTTAAGCCTCGAACAACTAGTCAAACAGCCATTAATTTTACTTGAACCGAAATCTAACTCAAGGAGATATGTGGAAGATTATCTATTATCTAAAGGAATAAAGATTTCTCCTGAATTTGAATTAGGCTCACATGATTTATTATTAGAGCTTGCCAAAATAAATGTAGGGATTGCATGCGTGACAAAGGAATTTTCCCAAGAATATTTAACAAAAGGACTACTCCATGAAATACAGCTAACTGAAGAAATTCCGAAGAGATCTATTGGAGTATGTTTTTTAAAAAGCGTGCCTTTATCACCTGCTTCAACAAAATTTGTGGAGATATTGGAAAATAAATTGGAATAAACCGATAACTAAAATCTATATGATTTAAAAAAGGCGAAGTTTTAAATGTAACTCCGTCTTTTTTTTGTATTGTTCATATTCAGTTCATAAATGAAGTTTATCATCTTTAAATAAAAAGTTATAAAAAAAAAATACAGGCGAATATCCTGATGTGAGAGGTGCAATGGAAAAATCCGCCTTAAGACGGAAGGGATTCCCGACGAGAGATCATTTTTAAAATAAAAAATACAAATTATAGTAATACGAAGAGGGAGGAATTACGATGAATAATTTAAACAAAAAAGAAACAATTATAGATAATGCTGAATGGGCTGTTGAAGCACGCGGCCTTGTTAAGAATTTTGGCGACAATCGTGCAGTCGACGGGGTAAATATGAATGTACGTGCCGGTACGATCTACGGTGTGCTTGGTCCGAATGGGGCAGGCAAAACCACCACGATTAGAATGCTGGCGACCTTACTGAGAGCGGACGCAGGATCGACGCGTATCTTTGGATACGATGTGGAGAAAGAGCCGCAAATTGTACGTCAATTAATTGGGGTAACCGGTCAGTACGCATCGGTCGATGAGTCTCTTAGCGCTACTGAGAATCTGGTCATCTTCTCTCGACTACTAGGGTTGGGGCGAGCAGATTCACGGCGTAAAGCTGAGGAATTGTTGGAGGAATTTAGTTTAACAGAAGCTGCGAAGCGTCCGTTGAAAAATTTCTCTGGTGGCATGCGTCGCCGGCTGGATCTTGCGGCAAGTCTCATTGCACAGCCGCCACTGATTTTCTTAGATGAACCAACTACCGGCCTAGATCCGCGAACACGTAATCAAATGTGGGATACGATCCGCCGCTTGGTAAAGACGGGTTCAACTGTGTTGTTAACAACACAGTACCTCCAAGAGGCAGATGAGCTGGCCGATCGAATCGCGGTTATTGATCGTGGCCGGGTAGTCGCGGAGGGTACGGTGAATGAATTAAAAGCTTCAGTCGGTACCTCATCATTGCATTTGAACATCCAAAATCCACAGGACATTCAAGAGGCGCGCCAGACCGTAGAAAAGGTTCTTAAGGTCCAGTCATCTGTTTCACCAGAAGGTGGAAAGATTACTGCTCCGATGGCGGAAGCCGACCGGGTTACTGATCTGCTTATCGCTCTCCGTGAGTCAGGAATTCAGTTGGCCGAGTTGAGTGTACAGAAACCGACCCTAGATGAAGTCTTTCTGACCATCACCGGCCACGGTGTTAAGGAGGAAGCTTCTAAAATATACAATGAATTCGACAGAGCAAGGGAGGTAAGAGCATGAAAAGTACTTCTATTAATCAAGTTTCAGAACGTCAGCTGCGCAACAAAACGAGCTTCAGCCAAACGGTAC
Source organism: Heyndrickxia sp. NPDC080065 (assembly GCF_050281185.1). NCBI lineage: Bacteria > Bacillati > Bacillota > Bacilli > Caryophanales > Bacillaceae > Heyndrickxia > Heyndrickxia sp. NPDC080065. The sequence continues at coordinate 66,431 of NZ_JBNNWS010000007.1, forward strand.
GCAATTCGTTAACGATGGCGTATCGAGGTTTACTGAAGATTAAGCGTACACCTGAGCAATTGTTCGACGTCACGCTCCAGCCCATCATCTTTACTCTGATGTTTACTTACATTTTTGGTGGGGCAATCTCCGGAAACGTGCATAACTATTTGCCCGTTATCATTCCCGGTATTCTCGTGCAGACAGTAATTACAACCTCAATCGTCACCGGAGTCCAACTTCGTGAGGACATGGATAAGGGTGTGTTCGACCGATTTAAGTCGCTGCCTATTGCGCGAATTGCTCCATTAGCAGGAGCCCTGCTGGCTGATACTATTCGGTATACTATTGCGACAGTGCTCACTTTCGCCATGGGGTATATCATGGGATATCGTCCGGATGGAGGTCTTGGTCATGTCGCCATCGCAGCACTTCTTGTGATTGTCTGTTCGTGGGCCATCAGTTGGATTTTTGCTTTCTTTGGTGTAATTGCGCGTACTGCATCAAGCGTACAGGGGATCTCAATGCTTGTGCTGTTTCCTCTCACGTTTCTCTCCAACGCTTTTGTGCCCGCAGAGACCATGCCTGACTGGCTTCAGTGGTTTGTAAAAATTAATCCAATCTCGCACCTCGTTACTGCCGTCAGAGATCTCGCCAACTCTGGTACCATAGGTTGGGACCTATTCGTCTCCCTCATTGGCGCGGCTGTCATTGTGGCGGTCTTTGCGCCAATCACTGTTCGTGCATATATGCGTCGGACATAGGCGAAGAGATAGTCTCACCACTTGGAACTTGGGTTCTTCGGATACATGATTTCATTGGGCTGTCGCCATGTCCTTCTGTTTGGACATGGCATTTTTCCATTATTTGAGGACAAAACCAGACTGATTGATGCTGTTGTTACCGATCTTAACCGTTCCAATACTATGGGCAATAAGAAATTGAGCTGTGTAATAGGTTGTCATAATGAGCGGACCAGAGAAGCTGATATTAGAAATAAACATATTCCATGATAGAATTGAGTCAGATATGACAAACAAAAGACTCCCGATGATTGCCCACTTGTTTCCGGTCATGATGGCTGACCAAGCCATTAAGGAGATTACGGTTACGTAAGCTAGAACAGGTACGATTAAAGAATCGCTTCCATCTCGAGATAATGCTGAAATTAATTCCTTGCCCATAATACTAGCGTAAATGCCAATAGGTAATATCATGACGAATCGTATTTTTGAAAAACTCCATCTACTCAAAAAACCCGCTAAATAAAAGAGATGTCCAATAAGAAATGCTGATAAACCAATTACAAACCAGTGAAGTAGGCCATCACCCAGCATGCAGAAAAACAAACCGGTTAACATAATCCAATGAGTAAGTAATTTTTTATAAGGAAATTGTCGGTAGGCATAATAAATAATCAACCACATTGGAATTAACTTAAATAGGAGCTTTACCATCAGTGGATGATCAGGGATAAAGAAAATGTAGAGAATGCTCATTAGCAAAATGAGAATAGGTAGCCAGTAAGATCTCAAAGAAACCACTTCCTTAAGAAAAATAATTTTTTGAAACTTTTTAAAAAGGTAAGAAAGCATAAAATTTTACTAATGATATTAGACATGAAAAGTGTCTGCTATGTCTAGCTCCAGCGCCTATCGGCTAGCGGATTTCTCCGTCTACTCCCTACGATAAGTCAACATCGACTCGTCCCTCGCCGTGTCTCCTTTATCTCAGTCGAAGACTACGAAATCCGTACGCCGATGGACAAGGCGCTTGCGCTTTTCTTATGTCTTTGCATCACTTTCTAATGATTGAACAATACTGTTTTTTAAGAATAACTGTGTAATAAGTTTCTATTAGTAGTTTGAAAATTCCTTCTTTTTATAAAAAGCTCTTTTCTAATACTTTGTTGCTATTTGTAACAAAGTAAAAATCGGTAGTAGGATTTTTACGGTTGTTTTCGCACTTATACAATGAGTATGGGATGAAGAAAAGAGCACGAAACCAATTTAATTAAGGATGTAGCTTTTTACGATAAGCAACAATCTTTACGAACAGCTTTATAAAAAGAAAAAGACGAGAGCAATTCTCTCGTCTTTAAATGGTGTTTTTTTATAAGGCTCTTTTCTGAAACATTGTTGCTTTCTGCAACAAAGTAAAAATCGGCAGTAGGATTTTTACGGTTATTTACTACTTTCATAATGAGGATGGATGATGAAAAGAGCACGAAGCCTATTTATTTAAGGATTGGAGCTATATACGAAAAGCAACAATCTATGCGAAAACAGCCTTTTATAAATAGCTAGCGAACACCTTTCATAAAGCTTTGGATCTTTGGTGATATGATTAACAAGATTATTCCAAGAAGAATAGATACCCCACCTATCACTCCAAAGTAGACCATTTCAGTTTTAGGTGTATAAAATTTAACGATTTGTGCATTAAGTGCTTGAGCAGCAGCGTTCGATAGAAACCATAAGCTCATTGTTTGTGCAGAGAAAGCAGCAGGTGCTAATTTAGTTGTAGCTGATAATCCTACAGGAGACAAACATAATTCCCCTATAACGACAATAAAATAACTAAGTACAAGCCATAATGGGTTTACTAATGAATTGGATCCACCAAAATAGGCTGGTAAAAGAATAACAAGGAATGAAATACCTGCGAACAGTAAACCTAATGAGAATTTTTGCGGTATAGATGGCTGACGTTTTCCTAATTTCATCCACAACCAAGCAAATACAGGTGCAAAAACGATAATAAATAATGGGTTTAATGATTGGAACCAAGCAGGTGAAATATGGATACCTGCGAAGTCTAATTGTGTTCGTTTATCTGCATAGTTTGCAAGAATAGTTGAGCCTTGCTCTTGAATGGCCCAAAACATAACTGAAGCAATAAACAATGGAATATAAGCGATAATACGTGAACGTTCTACTTTTGTTGTTTTAGGGCTACGATACATCACTACGAAATAGATAGTCGGAATTAGAATCCCCAAAATCCCTATTAAAGCGACGAAGCTTTTAAATGTTAGTATTCCAGCCGGAATCGTAATGGCTACTAATACAGCAATAATCACTACGCCTAATCCAATGATTGTGTAGACCTTTTTCTTTTCATCCGGTGATAAAGGATTTGCGATGAAAGTTCCAGCAAGACCTAGATTTTTTTTCTTAGTGATGATGAAAAGGATTAGTCCGATAAACATACCAATAGCTGCTAAAGCAAAACCCAGGTGGAAATTATTCTTCATTCCGATTGTTCCGACAATTAATGGCGAAAGGAAGCCCCCTAAGTTAATCCCCATATAAAAAATACTAAATCCTGAATCACGACGATTGTCTTCTTCGCTATAAATCTCTCCGACAATGCTAGAAACGTTCGGTTTAAGAAGTCCTGTTCCAAGTACAATTAAAACCATGGAGACAAAAAACATCGCCAAATTTCCAGGTATAGATAATGCTATATGCCCTAGCATAATCAGTACTCCACCATAAAAAACGGCTTTGGAGGTTCCGAAGAGTCTATCAGCCATCCAGCCGCCAATAATTCCAGACATATAAACTAAAGATCCATAGATAGACATAATTGCAAGTGCAGTAGATTGATCAAGGCCTAATCCGCCTTTTGAAACCTCATAGTACATATAATAAACGAGGATTGCCCTCATTCCATAATACGAGAAACGTTCCCAAAATTCTGTAAAGAAAAGAGTGAATAATCCCTTAGGATGTCCAAAAAAACCTTTTTGAGGGACACTTTCCACAATTTTCTGTCTGTTTAATCCTGACATTACACAACCTCCCTTACTATTATAAAATAATACTTTTAATTTTTTTTATTGTCAAAAACATTATTTGGATAATGATTTATAATGAACGTGGAGGTAATGTATTGAAAATACATTTTTTTGAAATAATTATTTATTTTTGGAAATAGTAGTTTGTTCTTCATCTATTATCTGGACACTACGTTATTCAAATGAATCTATGTTGTTATTATGTCAAAAACAAACTCGATTACTCATTATTTTTAGGTGAATGACTCAATTTTCGCAGATAAAAAAAAACTCATGTCGTTTGCATGCTTAAAAGAAAAAGACGAGAGTTTTTTTCTCGTCTTAAAAATTTTTTTTGATGTTAAGAATAAAATATGGATGTTTGATTTAAACCTATTACTCATTGTCCGATATACTCAATATTCACCTTATCTTCATCATGAATAATCTTTAGATCTTTTGGTACTTTTAAGTAAAGCACCGGATATCTATATGAGCCTCCATGGTGATTATCTTCTGATGTTTCACCTGTAAATTGTGTAATCGTAAACTCCTTTTTAAACAATGAGTAAGTTAAATTAATCGGCTTTTGAGAACCAAAGGAGACAGTGTCATTCATCCATTCTAATTGATAAGGTTTGAATGTTTCTCCTATTTCAATATTGAAATTATCCATCTCCATTTCTGGCTTAAATACTAAACCTTCAATTTTGTCATCATTTGTCTGTTTTCTTTCGACTAAGATGCTCAATTCTAATGTATCACTATTCACTTCGATTTTTAATTGTTTATGAGGATAGTCCTTTTCCCATTTTTCCGCGACAAAACTTTGGTTGATCTGATCCACCTTCCCGGCTGATATTAACTTATCTAAATACTCCCATTGATTTTCTGTTTCATTTTTTTTATTAAATGTGACTTCTTTTGACTGGGGAATAAAAGCACATAATATCGCTGATAATAATAACACTCCTATATAAATGCTTAGAATCATGCTTATTTTATTGCTTATTTTTACCCTGCTTTTTTTCCTTTTTGGAAAAGAGGTATTGCTTTTTCGAAAGAAAAAAATAACCAAAAAGATAATAAGAAACAATAACAAAAAGCTCATTTTCTAACCTCCAATCGGTTGGAAATCGCAATAGAAATTGTAAAGAGTAAACCTGCAGTTAAGATAACTTTAATGAAAAATATCAGGAAAGAGGACTCATTGTAGAAAAATCCTGCAATCATTTCAGTAAAGTAGCCGCTATTTCTTAATGACAATATATTTAGTCCAATTAATAATCCTGGGATGATAACAATAAATATCTTGTGTAATTGAACAAGTGTCCCGACGAGATAACCTAATGCAAAAAATAGCAAAACATAAAGAATGGTTGCTGTAATTCCTATGAATATTTCGCTTATTGTTAAAGTAAAAGAGCTTCCGTGTAAAAATTCCGTATTTTTGAAGGAGTAAATGATCATTTTTAATAAGAATCCTGATAAGAAAGAAGTAATTCCTCCAATGATACTTGCAGTTAGCAGAAATAATATGTTAGATAAATGGCTTGTCACCCTATTTGTGATAAACGCAAAATCATCGTAGCGATTAGCCTTTGTAGTAATAAGAATCGCTGAAATAAATGCCCATAAACAGGTCAATGAGATTATAGCGGTTGCAGAGTAGTAGGTGATATGAACTCGAAAATAATTACTACCACTTTCATAACTGTCCGTTCCCCCAATTGCTAAAAAAAAGCTAATTACTTGAAGAATCATCATCGTGCTAAAAAATTGAGCATACGATTTTAATTTGAAAAAATATTGTTTTTTCACAATTTCTGTTTGACGGATTTCAATTAAAGACATCATCTATCCCTCCCTTATTCTTCCTCGTTAAATAAACGCATAAATCATTTGAAGAAACTGGTGTAAGCTTGATTCCAGCTAACTGCATATTATCAAGATCAAAAGGGGCAAAGTTATTTTTTACTACGGTGTATATAGTGTTAGAACTAATTTCCTTCTGATACAAAATTTCACTGCTCTCCGTCCATTGTTCTATCAATGTTTTTGCCCCTTCTAACCCAATTGCGAACTCATTTAGTTCTGCTATAGGACAATGTAAGAGAACTTTTCCGTCTTTGATAAGTAATACATCTTCTAGTAAGTCTTCTATTTCATTTAAATGATGGCTTGATAGAATAATTGTTCTTGGGTGTGCAATATATTCTTTTAATAAGGCACGGTAATAGTCCTTTCTGACAGATTCATCCATACCGGTTGTCGGCTCATCAAAGATGGTTAATGCACAGCGTGAAGATAGTCCGATAATCATATTAAATGTGCTTTTCATCCCTTTGGACAAATTGCTGTGATATTGGTTCGGATGGAGTGAAAAATAGTCAAATAGACGACTCGCTAGATCAGCATTCCAATTAGGATAAAAACGGCTAGCTTCTTCTAATATTTCTTTTAATTGTAATGAATCTGGGAGATTCATTTGATCATCGATGAAAATTGTATTTGCTGAGACAAAAAGATTATTAAATGGCTTTTTCGAAAATACAGTGATTTCGCCGGAAGATTCATGTAAAAACCCAGCGATTATTTTTAAAAGGGTTGTTTTTCCCGCCCCATTTCTTCCGATCAATCCTGTAATGGTATTTTCTTTTATGGTAAAAGAAAGATCATTTAAGATTCGTGTTTGACCATAATTTTTCATCAAATGCTGACATTCAATGGCATTCATTTTCCTTCCCCCTTTATTTCTTTATTTGCGGTTTGAATCATTTGGATTAATTCTTCTTCATCTATGTTAAGATTTTTTGCTTCATTAACGATTTCAAAGATTAAACGTTTCAAGGTTTGTCCCTTCCTTTTTGCAAGGATGATTTCAGTCGCTTGTTTTGTAACAAACATACCGAGTCCGCGTTTTTTATAGAGGATGTTTTCTTCAGCCAAAATATTTAGTCCTTTAGCAGCTGTTGCTGGATTAATGGTAAACATCTCTGCAAGCTGGTACTGAGAATACATTTTTTGATCGCTTTTAAAATTGCCATTGAGAATTTCATTTTCTAACCATTCTGAAATTTGCACATATATTGGCTTCATTCCATCCGTGTTTAATATCAAGCTTTTTCCTCCTTCCTGAGGATTAGTGCATTAGTGTTGTAATGTAGTATATATTACAATGAATAAATTGACAATAGGGAATTTTTTTTATTAATTGTTTTTTTTGAAATAAACTTATTAGTACTTCATATTTACCCTAGAAATTATTTATAAGTAATTTATTAAAGCTTAGCCATTCCACCTCATATTTTTGATATGTTATACTATTCTGAAAAGGGAGGGAAAATTATGGTAGAAAAAGTAAAAAACGCAATTCAAGATCATTATCCAGAAGATTTTGCATGGTGTTATGGCTGCGGTCGTTTGAATGAAGCGGGGCACCATTTTCGAACAGTTTGGCAAGGGGAAAATACATTGACGATTTATACACCAAAACCGGAGCATATGGCGCTTCCAGGTTTTGTTTACGGAGGTTTGATTGCATCTTTAATTGATTGTCATGGTACTGGTTCGGCGGCGATAGCGCTTCATCAGAAAAATGGACATGAAGTGGGAGATGGATCGGAACCGCCTCGGTTTGTGACAGCCTCTTTAAAAGTGGATTTTGTTAAACCGACTCCACATGGTGTTCCTTTGAAAGCGATAGGGACGATACAAGAGATTCATCCAAAGAAGTGGAAAGTGGATACAGAGGTATATGCTGAAGACACACTTTGTGCTCGAGGAGAAGTCATTGCTGTAGTGATGCCAAATACCTTTATGAAAAAAGATTAACTTTTTCTTAGAGATGTTTTGATAGGAGGAAACCACCTAATGGATGATCACAACTTCGATGCTTCTTTTGAGTATGCTCGTCAATTAGATAAACATGACAGCTTAGCAGCCTTCCGAAATGAATTTTATATGAAAGAGGGAACGATCTATCTCGATGGAAATTCTCTCGGATTGTTGTCAAAAAGGGCGGAACAATCATTATTAGAATTACTTGATTCGTGGAAACAGTTTGGTATTAATGGGTGGACAGAAGGAAAATATCCTTGGTTTGACTTATCTGAGCGATTAGGAGATTCGATTGCTCCCTTAATTGGTGCGTTGTCTGAAGAAGTAATCGTAAGCGGTTCCACAACAACGAATCTTCATCAAATGGTTGCAACCTTTTACGAGCCAAAGGGGAAGAAGGCAAAAATCCTTGCTGATGAACTAACATTTCCTTCAGACATTTACGCTCTGCAAAGTCAGATTAAATTAAGAGGCCTTGATCCTGATGACCATTTAGTTCGAGTGAAGAGCCAGGATGGGTTAATAATTGAGGAAGATGATATTATTGAAGCATTGACAGACGACATCGCCTTAGTCGTCTTACCAAGTGTACTGTACAGAAGCGGACAAATTCTTGATATGAAGCGTTTAACAGAAGAAGCACATAAACGAGGGATATTAATTGGCTTTGATCTTTGTCATTCAATTGGTGCAATAACGCATGAACTTCATGAGTGGGATGTTGATTTTGCGGTTTGGTGTAATTATAAATATTTAAATAGTGGTCCAGGCAGTGTTGGTGGTCTATATGTAAATAAAAAGCATTTTGGGAAATCATCTGGGTTAGCAGGATGGTTTGGTTCTCGTAAAGATAAACAATTTGATATGGAGCATACACTGACACCTGCAGAGAATGCCGGAGCTTATCAAATTGGAACACCGCATATTTTGAGTGTTGCACCATTAATTGGTTCTCTCGCCATTTTCAAGGAAGCGGGTATGGAGAATATCCGAAAAAAATCCTTGCATATGACACGATATATGATGGACCTCATTGCATATTATCTAAAGGATCAAGGTTTCACAATTGGAAATCCTATGGATGATTATAGACGTGGTGGGCATATTTATTTAGAGCATAAAGAAGCTGCACGAATTTGCAAGGCTTTAAAAGTAAATGGGGTTATCCCGGATTTCCGAACACCTAACGGAATTCGTCTTGCACCAGTTGCTCTTTATAATACGTATGAAGAAGTTTGGAATTCAGTCCAAATTCTGAACCAGATTATGCGAGAAGAGCAGTATAAACAGTTTGAGAATAAGCGTGAGGTTGTGGCTTAATTTAGGGGAATAGGAATAAACGAATTAGAAAATATTATCTTTATAAAACGGGAGGAAGTAATTTCTCCTGTTTTCTGTTATCATTCGAAATTAATGAAAATACTTAAGTTTTTTGTACTCACTGTTTTGTAGAAGCTTAAAAGTTGTTAATACTATTTTTTAACTTTAAAATGTGGGTATTAAAATCGATTTAGGAGGTGAGGATTATGTTCATTCGTAGAACCCCGGCTATACAGAATGCACCAAATAGTATATCCTCACTTGAATCGATGACGATCGGCGGTGTTGAACAATGGCTTCTATTACGCGGATGGGATCAAAGTAAACCGATCCTCCTCTGGGTTCATGGCGGGCCAGGTGCAGCACAAATTAGTTATATAAGACAGTTTACTAGGGAACTTGAAAAGGAATATCTCGTTGTTAACTGGGATCAACGGGGTACTGGACTTTCCTTTTCCAAAAACATACCTAATGATTCGATGACGTTAAATCAAATGGTGGAAGATCTAGTTGAAATCGTTAGAAAACTTTGTTTGCGTTTTTCAAAAGAAAAAGTCTATATTCTGGGTCACTCGTTTGGAGCTATTCTCTCATTTTTGGCTACCAGTCGTCATCCAGAGCTTTTTTATGGTTTTTTTGCTGTTTCTCCAGTTATTAGTTGGACTGAAAATGATAGAGTTTCATATGAGTTTATACTTAAAAAGTCTCAAGAGATTGGGAATGAAAAGGCCTATGCTGAGCTTAAGAGAATTGGGCCACCTCCATGGAATAAGTTATGTTTCGATTGGATATTAACTAAATGGCTGCAGGAGTTTGAAGTAGGTTTAGTCCATAACGGGAAACTTGCGGGTTTATTATTCAAGCCAATATTAAAAAGTACTGAATATCGTTTATTTGATTTTATTAGATGGATGAGAGGGAAATTTTTTTCAACGTCATTATTAAAAGAAGAATTAGCCTGTTTTGATCTATTTAAGTCGAATAAAAACCTTCAAGTTCCTATCGCTTTCTGCTGCGGTCGCCATGATTTTACTACACCAAGTGTATTAGCAGAAGCCTTTTTTAAAGATCTTCAAGCTCCCGTTAAGAAATGGGTGTGGTTTGAGAAGTCTGCACATTCACCTATGTTTGAGGAAAGTGAAGCTTTTAACCGATTTATTCTTGATACTGCTAATGAATGGAGTAGAGAAGTAAATACTTAAACCGGTAGAGGTTAGAAAGTGTTGATTTAATTAAAGGGAGAGTGACCCAACTGCAATATGCGGACACTTATGGGACACTCTTCCTTTTTATGAAGAACTATTTATTTGTGCCGTGTTGTTTAGTCGGTAATTTCTTGCCAGGACTGCCTTTACCCCGTTTTCTATTTTGTTCAGCTTTTTCTTGATCATTGTGGAGTTTTTCTACAAAATCATGTGTGTTTTCCATTGATTCATCCTCCTATAATAGAATCTCGTTGTTACTTTTTCCATCTGTATTTAAATCATGCAGATGAGTGAAAAATAAATAGGACCTTTAGAATTAGAAATGGTTTCTGATTGCTGAAATTTTATTGAAAAAGCAATATGTATACATATTTGTAAACAAGTACACATATTGTATACATTTGTGTACGGAAATGTATACTTGTACACAAATGCGTATACATATTGATATATAAGGATTTTTTAGTCCTTATCCCGCTATGTTTACAAATCCGTATACAAGATTACAAATGCATGTCTATTTATAAATATTCGTGATATATGTTCATGATTCATTGACGGGTCAGTTTAGATCTAATAACCTTTTATTCGACATATTGTGAAAGGGATGATTCATTTGACAAATTCACGTATTGCAGCAATTGATGTAGGTAACGATTCTCTTAAAGGTATATTTGGAGAACTAGATAAAGAAATAAATATTCCTAATGTAGTTGCTAGGGATATAGAGGATCGCCCAATTATTGGTTTAGAAGATTTAGATAAACAAAATCCCATTGATGGAATACATATACGTGTCCACTCTCCCATTTTAAAAGATAATAATGCAATTTACCGTGTAGGGCACCTCGCGACAAAGAGCAATAATTCAACCGAATTAGACCCAGGAAGCAGTAAATCAGAGGAAGATCAAACACTTATTATGTTATTTGCTAGCTTAGCCTTGGATGCGGTTAGTGAAGAAAATTCCCAGATTTTTAAACGTTCTAATCATGTCATTGAAGCAAACTATACTTTAGGTACCGGCCTTCCACTTAGGGAAGTAAAGGAAGGAAAAGATGTTGGTTTCCGCTCTCGTTTGCTTGGATCTGTTCATCAAGTTGAATTTTTAGTTACCCCGAGATATCAAGGTCAAAAGGTAAATATCAAATTTGAGGAAGTAAAAGTATATCCAGAAGGTTTTGCTGCTTTTATCAATCTTGTGATGGATAACAATTTAAATATTATTAATAAGGAATTAATTGATAAAAGAATCCTCATTCAAGACATTGGAGGCTTATCAACAGATATTGCAGTTATTAAAAACCGCAAAGTAGATGATGATAAAGCTCAAGGGTATAACTTAGGTGTTTCAGAGTCTCTTGAATCAATAAGGGAAGAAATTAGGTCTAAACATGGTGTCGAGCTTGATAGCAGACGAGATGTTGTTGAAATCATTACGAAGAAAAATGATCGTAACCACATCATGGTCAAAGGAAGCCGGACAAGCGTTCACGATATAGTGGATCGAATTTTATTTGATTTAGCTAAAAAGCAATACCGTATTTTAAGGAATACTTGGCAAAAAAATTCACAAACAGAAATTTGTTATTTCATAGGTGGTGGTTCAATTATTTTAAAGGACTATCTCAAAACGATGAACAATAATCTAGATGGCTATAATATCGATTTTTTTGAAGATGAAAAAGAAAGTATTTGGATGATGGTAAATGCTTATTATAAGTTAATTACGGACTTTACTCGAAAAAATAAAAAAGATGAGCCAAAAGAAGAAAAAAAATTAGCCAAAACCAAATAAGGTGATTAGATGAAAGGAATAGAAATGAAGCGGGGACAGCCAATCACATTTCGAATCCCCTCTGATACACCAGACCATATTTTAAGACATTTGGAAAAGCTAAAGGAAACTGAAAGAAGAAATTTTTCAAGTAAAATCGCTGAATTTGTAATGACTGGGGTTGGACAATCTTTATCAAAACACCGAGAAACGTTAACAATCCCATTACCTAAAGGTCTAAACAAAGCACAGCGAAATTGGTTAAAACACGAACAATCTCAGGCTTTGTTAGGCAGCATTGTCTATCAATTATTAACAGACCCTGTCAGAACCGCATCTCTGATCGCTTCCTTAAATAAAGTAGAAGTGGATGATTACCCATATTTTATGGAAGAGTCTACTGATGGTGAAATAGATATTAATGAAATGAGAATGGAACATTATGAACCGAAGCTTGATGAAGAAAAAGTGGTTCAGGATGACGATTTAGAAAACTTTGATTGGCATATAGCTACAGAAGAAGAAGAAATCTCTTCCGTAAAAGAAGAAACAGAAGACATTGAGGATCTTCTTGGGGACTTTCTTGCACAAATGAATAAATAGAAAAATATGTTGTCAGGCATCATTGATACCTGACAACATTTTATTAGATCTATAATTTTGTACAGACTAAACCTAATTCCTTTATGTCCAGCTCCTAGCCCCTCGAGGTCAGAAACTGGCTACCGAGGAAGGTCTGCTTTAGTACTTTCCCAATGAAGTTAAAGAGCGGACTTCATTGATGAAAATCCAAAAGCTGATTTTCCCGGAACATTTTTGCCCTAGGATGATCGAGGCGCTTTCGCACTTCTATTTCCAAACATCATGGGCAATTTCGATTACATGACGAAGTTTATTCCATTGCTGTTCTTCGGTAAGAATATTCCCCTCTTCGGTCGATGCAAATCCACATTGTGGACTCAGCCCTAATTGATTTAAGTTTACAAATTTTGAAGCTTCATCGATTCGACGCTTAATATCACCTGGATTTTCTAGTTCTCCGAACTTAGAAGTGATTAATCCAAGAATAATTTGCAAATCAGGGCGTTTCACATATCGTAGTGGTTCAAAGCCGCCGGATCGATTGTCATCAAACTCGAGGAATAAACCATCTACATTTAGACCATCGAATAATATTTCTGATACCGCATCATATCCGCCGGACTCTTTCCATGTGGATCGGAAGTTCCCCCGACATATATGCATAGTGATTTTCATATCATCAGGTCGATTTACGATGGATTCATTTATAGCTCTTGCAGCAAATTGTTGTAATTGTTTAGGATTTTGTCCTTTTTCCAGGATTTTTCTAACACCATCTTCTGAGAAAAATGAAGACCATGATGTGTCATCTAACTGCAAATATCGGCAGCCAGCATCATAGAAGGCTTGAATTGCCTTTTGATAGGCAATAGTTAGGTCATGCAAAAATTCTTCTTGGTCATGATAAACTTCTTTTGCTATTTTCCCTCTAAAAAATAGCATGTTTGGGCTTGGAATAGTCATTTTTGCTATGCTGTCTCCAGTAATGCTATGCAAAAATTTATAATCATCAAGCATTGGATGATTGGTGAAATCAATTTTTCCTGTAACTTTAACAGAATGTGCCTTTGTTGTTTTTCCATGAAATTGTAGGCCGTTTTCCGAATCATAGCCTTCTACTCCATCAAGGTTTTCAAGAAAATCAAAATGCCACCATGCTCGCCTTAATTCTCCATCAGTTACTGCCTGAAGGCCGACTTCCTTTTGTTTTTGAACGATACGAATAATTTCTTCATTTTCAATTTCCCTTAATTGATCAGCAGTGATCTTTCCTGCCGCTTTTTGCAAACGGGCATGTTTTACACGTTCAGGCCTTAATAAGCTCCCGACTTGATCTGCACGAAAAGGTGGAGTGATTGTCTGAAAAGTGTGTTTTACGTTTTCTACATTTTGAACCATTGTCTCTCTCTCCTTTGAAAAAATATATGATATTAAGAACAAACGATAAATAATAAATAAGCTCTTCCTTAAAAAAGGAAGAGCTTATTGACAAAGTCTCTTCCTCATCTTCAAGAACATAAATAGTTCTAAAGGATTTAGCACCATTCTGTTTAAATAAACAGTGGTTGCTGGGTTTCACAGGGCCAGTCCCTCCACCTCTCTTGATAAGGAAAACTATAAAATTTAATTTTATTAATATTTATCATATTATATTAATTTTGAAATAGTCAACCATCAGGGTTGCTAGTCTTTTGAATTTAGCAATAAATACTAAATATTTTATTAAAAATAATGGTTGGTGGAATACCTTGCAGGGTATAAGAATGCTCAAAAAATGACTTAACTACATGGTCAAGTTTGGTGGGCATGAGTTATTGAAGCATGAAAACGATAATGGTGTATTGAAATTTTGGATAAAAAAGGGATAATGAAAAGGGGACCATTCAAGGTTTGCTTTTCATCTGATATTTAACAATGCATTTTAAGGAGGAGCAACAATGGATTTCAGCTTTATTATTACAATTTTTATTATCGGTTTTGTTGGATCCTTTATTTCGGGAATGCTAGGTATTGGTGGAGCCATTATTAATTATCCAATGTTGTTGTATATACCAGCTATGTTGGGAGTTGCCCAGTTTAGCGCACATTCCGTGTCAGGAATAACAGCTGTTCAAGTGTTTTTTGCTACGATTGGCGGGGTATGGGCCTATCGAAAAGGCGGTTTTCTAAATAAATCACTAATTGCATACATGGGTATTAGTATTTTAATCGGCAGTTTTATCGGGGGATATTCTTCAAAATTTTTCACAGAGGGCGGCATTAACTTAGTCTATGGCATACTTGCCTTAATTGCAGTTGTTATGATGTTTATACCTAAAAGGGGAATCGATGATCAGCGTTTTGACCAAGTGAGATTTAACAAATGGCTCGCTTCCTTACTAGCTTTACTCGTTGGAATAGCCGCTGGTATTGTCGGAGCAGGTGGAGCATTCTTATTAGTCCCTATAATGCTTGTAGTGTTAAAAATCCCAACAAGAATGACCATCGCTTCATCTCTCGCAATTACATTTATCTCATCCATTGGTTCGATTACTGGAAAACTTTCAACAGGTCAAGTTGAGCTGCTACCTTCGATTATTATGGTCGTTGCAAGCTTAATTGCTTCACCACTAGGTGCAACCACAGGGAAAAGGGTTAACACAAAAATTCTCCAAATCATATTAGCAGTCATGATTTTAGCAACAGCTATTAAGATTTGGATCGGTATATTATAAAATAATGGTGCCTGACACCATTCGTGGACTTTTATTGTTTTTTTCCGCTCCAGGTGGACATTCATAGTTCTGAAATACCAATATTTTGAATAATGTCCGTGTGGAGTGGAAAAATATCCGATTTGTCCACGAGCGGTGCCTGACACCGTCACAATTTTACGATGACTTCTGTTCCATCTTCTGTTTTTATATCAATTAGTACATGATTTTTATAATTCTTTAATTCTTGAATGAGTTCTTTAAGAAGGGGTTTCATTATTTTCTGATCTAAAGGTAAGAAACGAACAGCTTTTTTTTCTGCATGTTTATTAATCTGTTTGTCTATATTTCTCCATAAAAATTTTGAGCATAATATCGATGTGCTAATATTTAATAAGGCATAAGGCAGGGGGATGTTCCATGTTTTACCCTCTGTTTTTATTTTTACTTTAATCATCGGAGTACCTACTCAATAATAATCGATACATTATCGCCATCTGCAGATTGGATATCAACGATTTGCCCTTCTAGTTCATTTTCAATGGCTCCTGTTAACAAATCCATATCGATGCCTTTCATGTACTTTTCCGCATCAGGAACATATTTTGCTATGTTATGTCCCACTTTTAATAGGGATAATATCAACTTAATCGGTAAATTAACATTAATATTATCTCCATCTTCAGATTGAATGCTTATTTTTAGTGTTTTGTTTAAATAGTCAGCAGACTTTTGAGTGGCAAGCCCTTCTTCTTTGACTTTAAGTAAGTATAGTAGTTCTGTCGCTTCCTCGTTATCGATTTTATCTTCTTTTACTAAAGTTAATAATTTTGATATTTCTTCTTTCATTTTTCAAGTCCCCCTATTGTTTAATGGCTTCTTTTGGAGTGATTTCCTCTTTTTGTTTAAGTTAATTGTATAATCAAAAATAAATTAATTAAACAAAAATTAATAAAATTTGTATCTTTTAATATGTATAAAAAAAGCTAACCCGTGAATAGGCTAGCTTTTTCAAATTTACGCTTCTGCTTTTTCTTCAAATAACTTAGTAATTTCGATGATAACGTTTGTTGCTTTAATCATGTTATCGACTGAGGTAAATTCATATTTACCGTGGAAATTTTCTCCACCTGTAAAAATATTTGGTGTCGGCAGTCCCATATAGGATAATTGTGAACCATCTGTACCGCCGCGAATAGGAGAAATAATCGGCTCAATATCCAAGCTCTTCATTGCTTCATAAGCAATATCAACAATATGCATTTCTGGTTCAATCTTGTCTTTCATATTGTAATATTGATCATTCATCTCTAGAATAATATTCTTTTCTCCGTATTTTACTTTCAGTTCATTGACGATCTGTTCAAGGTTTGCCTTCTTAGCATTAAATTTTTCTTTGTCATGATCTCTAATGATATAGTTCATTTTTGTTAGCTCTACATCACCATTTAATGAAAGCAAGTGATAGAATCCTTCATAGCCTTCTGTATATTCTGGAGCCTCTTCTACAGGTAATTTACTTTGCAGTTCCATTGCAATTTTTACCGAATTGACCATTTTTCCTTTCGCCGAACCAGGATGAATATTGTTTCCTTTAATCGTGATTTTCGCTCCAGCAGCATTAAAGCTTTCATATTCTAATTCACCGATCGGTCCTCCATCTACTGTGTAAGCATACTTCGCATTGAAGGCTGTCACATCAAATTTTTGTGGTCCTCTTCCAATCTCTTCATCTGGTGTAAAGGCTACTCTAACTTTTCCATGTTTAATTTCTGGATGCTTGATCAAATAAGCCATCGCAGTCATGATTTCAGTAATACCCGCCTTGTTATCCGCTCCTAGAAGAGTTGTTCCATCAGTAGTAATTAATGTATGACCTTTATAGTTAGCAAGGTTAGGAAAATCCTGTGGTGATAATACAATATGTAATGAATCATTTAATACAATATCATTGCCATCATAATCTTCTACAATTTGTGGGTTAACATTCGTTCCTGTAAAGTCAGTCGCTGTGTCTACATGTGCTAAAAACCCAATAGTTGGAACTTCTTTTTCAGTATTTGATGGAAGTGTTGCCATAACATACCCATTTTCATCAATCGTTACTTCTTCCATACCAATTGCCTTTAATTCATCTACTAGCATGTGAAGGAGTGTCCATTGTCCAGGTGTAGAAGGACAAGTTTCGCTTTCTTCATTCGATTGTGTGTCCACTTTTACATAGGAAGTAAATCTTTCAATGATTTCATTTTTCATTTTCTTCATCTCCCTTTAGTATTATCTATCTATCTTATCATGAACCTAAATTGATTACACACGCGGGAATTGGCAAAAAAAGCTTCCCCCTCTATATGAATAGAAAGGGGGAAGGAGAAGGGGCAAATAATATAAAAATTTGTTTCTCTAGTTATGATGATTTTAAGGCTCTTAATTTCATTTTTGCTGCTTTACGTTCCCAAGGCTTTGTCATCCATCTTCTCAAGGCAAAGCTACCCCTAAACCACTCATCTGCTCCTTGGGCAATCCAAATTCCTAAAAGACCGAGTTCAAAATGTACACCTAGTATATAGCTGAGAACAACAGCTACTCCCCACATAGAGATGATTCCGATGATGACAGGAAAACGAACATCCCCTGCAGATTTTAATGCATTCATTAAAACGATATTCATGGCTCTTCCTGGTTCTGTAACAACAATTGCCCATAAAACAGGTAAACCAATCGCAATAATTTGTGGATCATCTGTAAAGATTTTTAAAACGGGTGATCCAATAAGTGCTAAGATAAGTGATGCAATGAAAGATGCACACATCGCTATTTTTAACGTACGAATGCCTCGGCGGAGAGCACGATCAAATTGTTTCCCGCCGATATAACGGGCAACTAGGAGCTGAGTACCTTGTGCAATTGCTAATGTAAACAAATAACAAATCATAGACAGATTTAATAGATAAATACGGGAAGCAAGAGCTGATGTTCCGATAGAAACAACAAACCCGGTAATGACTAACTGAGATAATTGATAAGATAAGTTTTCCCCTGCAGATGGAATCCCTATCGAAAGGAGACTTCTAATATCCTCCTTTTTTGTATGGAATAGATCACTAATTTTTAATTTTAATGAAAGTCTTTTGTAAACAAAATAAATTAGCGCGATAACGGCAAAGGTTCGTGCAGCTACCATTGCCCAAGATACTCCTATAACCCCTGTAATCGGTAAACCCAATATACCTGTAGTAGCAATGATATTCCCGCAAATGCTTATTAAGTCCATAATAACCGTGACAACCATTGATTCCTTCGTATAACCATGACTGCGAAGCACGGCACTTAGTGCTAATGATAAAGACTCAAGAAAAAGGGATGCACCGCAAATACGTACAAAGATAAGTCCGTAATCAAACACTTTCCCGTGGATGTCAAATAACCGAAGGAGATGGTCGCCAAAAAGAAAAACGATAACTGCTACGATGATTCCAAACCAAAAATTTAAACTGAATACGGACCGAGACAATTGTCTTGCTTTTTGCAATTGACCGGCACCTATACTTTGACTGATTAATACCGTTGCACCGATTGAAGTAACGGTAAAAACTAGGATGAAAATATTTAGCAATTGGTTAGCTACGCCAACTCCTGAAGCCGCATCATCAGAATAATGACTAAGCATAAGAGTTGCCATGATGCCCATTCCCATATGAAGTGTCAACTCAATCAAAAGCGGCCAAGTTATGTTAAAGAGAGTCTGTTCTTGAAATTTATTTGTTCTAGCATCCAATGAAATTTCTCCTACTCTATATTCAAATTAATATATAAGGCTCTTTTCTAATACTTTGTTGTTATTTGTAACAAAGTAAAAATCGGCAGTAGGATTTTTACGGTTGTTTTTGCACTTATATAAAAAGTATGGGATGAAGAAAAGAGCACGAAACCATATTAATTAAGTATTTATGCGATTTACGAAAAGCAACTATCTTTACGAAAACAGCCATATATAAAGACCATTGTAACTCTATAGGTATATAAGTGAAATAGAAAAATATGATAATAGCTGAAAAATATTTGTTGATTTTTGTGTTATAAAATTTTTATATTGTATCAAGTTTAATAGAAAGACAAAAAATTACCATTTATAATGAAATATAGAAAATATAGAAACTTAAGAAATTCTTCATTTTTTCACTAGATGATTGTTAAGAAATCTATTTTACTATAGAAATAGCTGAAATAAACAAGGATGGAGGGTGGAAGTTGGAATATCGTGTATTAGTGGTTGATGACGAAGTAGAAATAAGGGATGTTATCGAAATTTACTTAAAAAATGAAGGAATCACCGTGATAAAGGCTAAAGATGGGATAGAAGCTATCGAAAAATTAAACGAAAATGAAATTCATCTTATTCTTTTAGATGTGATGATGCCGAGAATGGATGGGACTTCAGCAACATTCAAGATTCGTGAAAAAAAGGATATCCCTATCATTATTCTAAGTGCAAAGAGTGAAGATACAGACAAAATATTAGGCTTGCAAATTGGTGCAGACGATTACATTACAAAGCCATTTAATCCACTTGAACTCATTGCAAGGGTGAAATCGCAGCTGCGTAGGTATGTGACTTTCGGTACATATGAAGGATCAAAAAAAACCATTCAATTGAATGGTCTACTCTTGGACCAAGCAGCGAAAGAAGTGAGAGTTGATGGGGAGGTTGTGAAGTTGACTCCCATTGAATACCGTATTGTGGAACTGCTTATGACCCATGCAGGGCGTGTCTTTTCTATTTCGGAAATTTATGAACAGGTATGGAAGGAACCTGGTTATAATGCTGAAAATACTGTTGCTGTCCATATTCGGAAAATTCGCGAAAAAATTGAATTCGATTCAAAAAATCCAAGGTATTTAAAGGTGGTGTGGGGTATTGGTTACAAAATGGAAAAGTAGGATGATTTACTTCACCATTGCTTTGCTTTTGTTTACATTTGGTTTAACCAGTATAGTCTCACTTATTACACAAGGCCATGAATATCTTTTTAAGAACTATTTTGATACAGATGACTTTAAGGGCGAATTTCAATCTTTTACTCAAAAATTAAGTATGTATGAATTAAATGCTATGACGAACGACGAAGCAAAAAATCACCTGACCGTTACAGCTGATGAAATAATGGGCTACCGTGATCAGTATGGATATTATACGGATCGAGTTCAGGAGATTACCAATGAATATCAGTCGAATATTGATGAAGCATTATCTGAAAAAAATCAAACCGCAGCGGATGTTTATCTGACTGAAAGAGACAAGAAATTAGAAGATATAAAGAAAATATTTAAGAATGACAATTATGTTAGAAATGAAATATTAAAAGAAAAGGAAAAATATATTGATGAGTATTTTCGTAATAAAGAAAATGATCTCCCTGAACTTTATGAAGCTAAAAAGGCGTTTAAGTATTATTTAACAGATAGGACTACAGGTGAGGTTTACACCAATATATACTCTAATAATGAAAAGCTAATCAATTCTCAATTTACGGAAAAGGAAATGGCTTATATTCGCCATTTTGCCTCTAAAGACGAGAACTATTTAACTACTGATACACCTCCGGGATTGGATGCTACAGCAAAGAAATTAGTCGGAAAAATTGGTGTATTAAAATCGGCACCGAAGAACGTACCTGTCATATCAAATTACCACCGCTATCCACAAAAACAAACAGCTTTTTACTTATACACAATAGGCGGATTAGTTGCATTATTTTTAAGTATTTTGATCATGAAAAAATTACAACCATTTCAATTAACAGAAAGAATACAAAAATATTACCGAATGATTCCGCTAGATATTTGTTTGCTTATCCTTATTGGTATTGCTAGTTATGGAGCAATTGCTTTTTTAGGGAGAATAAGTAATTTATATTTGAATGATTATTTTCCAATTGGTCATTTTTTCTTAAAGTTTTTAATGTCTGTCCTTTTTGTTTATATTACGGTCGTTCAATTAATGTTATTGTCGGATAGAATAAAAGAGTTTGAAAGGTTTAAAGCTGAGTGGGAAAAAAGTATTCTATATAAAATGTATACAGGTATAAAGGAAGCCTTTCTTATTCGAAGCATTGGTACACAAACGATCATTTTATTAGGTATCTTTCTAGCCTTTATCATTGGGGCTGTTTATGTTGCAAGAGAGCAAAAATATCTTTATCTTTACTCATTGCTATTTCTATTGTTTGTCATTCCATCGATCATCATGATTGTAAAAAGGGCGGGTTATTTTAACCGCATTCTGAAAAATACTTCCGAGTTAGCACAAGGAAACCTTGAGCCAGATTTAAAAATTATAGGACGATCTCCGTTAGCTGATTTAGCAGGGAATATTAATCAGTTAAAACATGGTGTTAAAACATCCAAAAAAGAGCAAGCAAAGAGTGAACGGCTAAAAACGGAGCTTATTACAAATGTTAGCCATGATTTACGAACACCATTAACATCAATTATTACCTATACTGAACTTCTAAAGTCAAAAGGATTAAGTGAAGATGAAAGAACAGCCTATGTCGAGATTATTGATCGGAAATCAAAACGGTTAAAGGTATTGATCGATGATCTATTTGAAGCATCAAAAATGGCTAGTGGCAGTATCGAGCTTGTGAAGAAAAAAGTTGATATGATTCAATTATTGGAACAGGCACTTGCTGAATATGACGAAACGATCAAACAATCAACTTTACAATTTCGAATTTCTACCCCAGAGAAACCGGTTTATGCATATGTAGACGGACAGAAATTTTGGCGGGTATTTGATAACTTAATCGGAAATATTCTTAAATACGCTTTAGAAAACACGAGAGTGTATATATCGATACATGTTTCTAATGACAAAGTGGTTATTACATTTAAGAATGTCACAAAATATGAGCTTAGTGAAAATTCGGATGAACTATTCGAACGCTTTAAACGTGGAGATACATCCAGGCATACAGATGGATCAGGTCTCGGGCTTGCCATTGCCAAGTCAATTATCGACCTTCATGAGGGAAGCATGGAAATGGAAGTAGACGGGGACTTATTTAAGGTGACGATTCGAATAAATATTTTAGAGTAGTAATCTCCTCTTGGGAAAATATTGATTATTCATACCCATGAGATATAATTTATTTGTTAACTATTTTTATAATTTGGTTAACAAATAAACGGTGAGGTGATAAATATGTCATGGATGGAGCTAGCTAAAAAAGTAATTGACGGATATCGTCTATCTAAAGAGGAAGCTAAACAAATTTTACTTGCAGAAGATGAAGAGGTATTATCGCTCGTTAATGCAGCATATGAAATTAGAAGACACTATTATGGGAAAAAGGTAAAACTAAACCTTATTATTAATGCGAAAAGTGGTTTATGTCCGGAGGATTGCGGCTATTGTTCTCAATCAATAAAAGCAACGACAGATATACAGAGGTATACACTTACAAGTAAACAGAAGATTGTTGAAGGTGCTAAAGAAGCAAAAAGGAATAAAATCGGTACTTATTGTATCGTTTTAAGCGGTAGAAGACCGACAAATAGAGAAGTGGATACGGTTGTTTCGGCTGTCAAGGAGATTAAAGAAGAGGTTGACCAACTAAAAATTTGTGCCTGTATGGGTCTTGTCTCTGAAGAACAAGCACAACGTTTAAAAGAATCCGGTGTAGATCGGTTTAACCACAATATTAATACTAGCAGCAACCACCATTCTTCTATAACAACTACCCATCAATATGATGATCGAGTAAAGACCATCGAGACGCTTAAAAAAGTAGGGATTTCTCCATGCTCCGGTGTTATTTGCGGGATGGGCGAAACGAATGATGATATTGTTGAGATGGCTTTTGCTCTTAAAGAGCTTGATGCTGATTCCATACCAGTAAACTTTTTAATTCCAATGCCGGGAACAAAGTTGGAAAACATGGATGAGCTGACTCCAAATACATGCTTGAAAATACTTACCTTATTCCGCTTTGTAAATCCAACAAAAGAAATTCGTATTTCTGGTGGTCGTGAATATAATCTTCGTTCCATGCAAAGTTTAGGGCTTTATATTGCTAATTCAATTTTTGTAGGAGACTACTTAACTTCTAATGGTCAACAGGCAGAGGCAGATTACCAGATGATTAGTGACCTTGGATTTGAAATTGAAGAGAATCCATTTGAAACAGAAAGTCAAGACTTTGCAAATTGTATGAATTAGATCGCGTCATATTTTACATAAGCGTCTATTTTTTTAATAATAGACGCTTTTTTTTTACGGATTATAGATGGTAGAACAGTACATATTCACCTGGTCCAATTAATGCCACTCCAATAACAACCGCTATTAATACTAAGTTATATTCAAACCCATTATTAGTTATCCAGTAGCCATTACGACCATGAACAGAAAGAATGGCATCAATCATAATAATCGTGATAAGACCTGCACCTATTGGGGTAAATACTCCTGCGCTAAATAATAAACCACCTACAAATTCAAACGACCCTGCTAAAATAGCCCAAATGGTCCCACCTGGTCTTATTCCAATGGACTCCAGCCACTCACCTGTTTTACTAGGCCCAGTACCACCAAACCAACCAAACAATTTTTGGGCTCCATGACCTACAAATGTAAGACCGATGACTAGTCGAATGATTAATAGTCCAAGATTAGCCATACATATTCCCTCTTTCAGCTTTCAAAAATCCGCCTTCAAAAATTACCTCTAAATTAGTATAGACGAGTAAGTATATTTTATTCTTTTAATAATATAGGGAACATATTTTGCGTATTCGGAAGTGTTTAGACTAGAAGTTGTATTAGAAGAAATCAGGATGATATCGAATAGTTTCTGTAATTTGAGTGACAATACATATTGAAGCCGAGAGGAGGTCGAGTGAAATGAATAAACAACGTGCCCAAGAAATTGCAAAATCATCGGTTATGTGTAATGTTACATACAACGGAAAGCCAATTTATATTCAACATGTTGATGAAAATAATGAAACAGCGAGAATCTTTCCAATTGGTCAACCAGAAAATGAACAAGATGTGTCATTAAGCAGTTTGGTCGAGAAATAAATTGTAGATCAATTTGATAAAGGTGACACAAAAGTAAAGTGTAAAAAACCTGTAAGTCACCCTCTTCAAGTTTGCATTTATTTAAAATACCGTCCAGATATTGGACGGTGATTTATTTTCTCCGGTTGTTAGTTCTTACCGATTATTACTTTTTGGATCAAAGGCATCACGAAGGCCATCACCGATAAAATTGATGCATAATACAGTCAATAAAATGGCTAATCCAGGCGGTATCCATGCTTCTGGATGATTGCGTAGTATACGTATGCTTTGTGCTTCAGAAATCATGTTTCCCCATGTTGGAGTAGGCTGTGGAATTCCGAAACCAATGAAGCTGAGAGCTGATTCAACTATAATCATTGTAGCCATCATTAAAGTGGCATTTACAACAATGGGTCCAATTGCATTAGGTATAAAATGTTTAAAAATAATTCGGAAATCACTTGCTCCTATTGCCCGTGCACCAAGGACAAATTCTTGTTCACGAAGGGATAAGTACGTTCCACGAATAATCCTTGCCAAGTTTGGCCATGACGTTATCGCAATGACCGTAACAAATATACTAACTGTTACCTTTTGTAAAATAGCAACTATTGTCAAAACAAGTACAAGAAAAGGTAGAACAAGAACAATGTCAGCAATACGCATAATGATGCTATCTACTTTTCCACCATAGTATCCTGCGATTGAACCAAGAGTTACTCCAATAACAAGAGTAAACAACATTGCACTAAAACCAACAATTAGTGAAATTCGGCCACCGTACAATAACCTCGCTAGGTTATCTCTTCCAGAACTATCAGTTCCTAATGGATGTTCAGCACTAGATGATGACTCGATAAGCATCAAATTAGACTTAGTGGGGATTTGATTTGTAAATAAAGGTGCACATAGAACGGCCAGCACAATGATTAAAAGGATAATAAGGCCGGCAACTGCCAGTTTATTTTTTAAGAAACGCCTAAGGGCAAGTTGAAAGGGGCTTTTTCCTTTTATGGCTTTCCCCTTTGGCTGAGTATTAGGGTTTGAGTCTAATGTAACATCTGCATTGGATTGCATAAATTCACCCCTTAATCGTAGCGGATTCTTGGATCTACTATGCTATAGAATATATCTGCTAATAAATTACCTAAAAGGATAAAGAAGCCTAATAATAAGTTAATGGCCATTATCACGGGATAATCACGACTCCCTATCGATCTAATAAACAATGTGCCAAGACCAGGGTATTGGAACACTCCTTCTGTAATAATTGCTCCACTTAATAGGGATCCTATTTCAAACCCCATTAGAGTAATGATTGGAATCATTGCATTGCGAAGGGTATGCTTATATAGGACATTCCGCTCAGTCATCCCTTTTGCTCTAGCAGTACGTATGAAATCTTTCCCTAGAACATCAAGCACTTCAGATCTCATATAACGCATATAAGCTGCTGTCCCTGCTAGTCCAAGGGTAAGTCCTGGTAAAACAAGATGATGGAGCTTATCAAAAAATAATTCCATTCCTGTAAGTCCAGGTGTTGAGACGGAACCTTGGGATGGAAACCAACCTAAAGTAATCGAAAGAATATAAATGGCAACTAGTCCAAAAAAGAAATTTGGAACAGCTAGACCAAAAAATCCGAAAGTAGTGGCTCCATAATCAAGCAATGAATACGGTTTTTTGGCAGAATAGATGCCAATAGGAATGGATACAATAAGCGTTATTATTAACGAAAATAAGCCTAAGTTCAAAGTATTTCCGATGCGGTCTCCAATTAATTCTGTGACACTACGCCCATTATATGTATAGGATTGACCAAGGTCTCCCTTCGCTACATTTGTTAGCCAGTGCCAATACTGTACATAAATGGGGTCATCTAACCCAAGCGCTTTCCTTTGTTCCTCATATACCTTTGGATCAATCTTAGGATCAACCATTCGCCCAGAAAAAGTATCACCCGGTGCAGCTTGAATAAGTGCAAAAACAATGATAGTTAAACCGAGCAGCATTGGGATAAAAATAAGAAGCCGGCGTATGATAAATTTATACATCGGTTTCCCCTCCGTTCTTTTGAAAAGGGACAAAGTGTGCATCGTACAATTACACACCCTGTTACCCATTAATTTTTCGTAATATTGGAAGTCTTAGATAGATATCGATTAAGGAAATCGGCTCAGTCACCGATTTCCTCTAAACCAACTATGATCTTTTACCTATGAAAAATGGTTAGCTTTTTCTTACTTATCTGACACATACCATAAATGTGTATCGTTATACATTGAATATGGTAAAGGTTTTATGTTATGCAAGCGTTTGTTGTAACCCCATAAAGTGTTTTGTGCATATAGGATTAAAGCAGGTAAATCATCTTGGAATAGTACTTGCCAATCGCTATATACTTGATCACGGTAGGATTGATCAAATGCATCAGGTGGCTGTATAGCCTTTTTCATTAATTCATCCGATTCTTTATTGTTCCAACGACCGTAATTGTAAGCAGCAGTGGAACTCCATAGCCCACTTGGATCTGGATCTGTACTGCTTAGGCTCCAGCCTAATAAGTAGAGATCCCAATCATCACTTTTCTTTTCAAGAGTATCAGAGTAAGTTGAAAATTCTATTGGTTGACGGAGGTTGATTTTAATTCCTACTGCCTCAAGCATTTCTTGAATAATTGGTGCCGAACGCATCCGAATTTCGTTTCCGTTTGGATAGTTTAAATTGAGCACCCACTTGTTACCTTGAGGATCCTCGCGGAACCCATCACCATTTTTATCAACATATCCTGCTTCATCAAGTAGTTTTTTTGCTTCTTCTACATTAAATTTATATTGATTTGGCTTTTCGCCATCATAGGCTGAGAACTGTGTTGCGATTGGTGCATTGATAACCGCGCCGCGTCCGAAGAGTAAAGCTTTAATAAGGCCTTCGCGATTAATTGCATAGGCAATGGCTTGGCGTACACGCTTATCCGAGATTTTTTTATTCGGTACCCAGTTATCAGGTTTTATGACTCCTTCTTTTACATCTTCAGGCTTACGATGGTTGGTCATAAATCCCATTAATTGATAACCGAATTTCGGTTGTTCAATAATCTCAATATTTTCCATCTTGCTAACTGAATCATAGTCTGCAGGTTGGAAACCATTCGGGTCTGCTACAAAGTCGAGTTCTCCAGTTTCTAACATTCCGACGATGACTGATTGGTTGACAACCTTCCAAACGATTTTATCGAGGTATGGCTCTCCTTGCCAGTAATCCTTATTCTTTTCAAGAATATATTGTTCACCATCGACCATTTCTGTAAATTTATATGGCCCGGTCCCAATGACTTTGCCAGCTTTAAGCGATGCCTCATTTTTAGGAATATCTTTAATTGGGATATCTTTAAAGATATGCTCAGGAATAATTGTAAAACTTGCATTGTCTAATGCTGTTACGTTTGGTTGTGTAAATTTAAATACAACGGTGTGTTCATCTACTGCAACAACACCCTCAAATTTATCCGTTTTGCCAGAAGAGAAATCTTCGTATCCTAGTAATTTATCGACATAATCTGTACGGACACCGCCTGCTTTTACGTAATCAGGGCTAGAAATGGCTTTGTAAGTGTATACAACATCATTCGCTGTAAATGGTTGACCGTCATGCCATTTTACGCCTTCTTGTAAGGTAAATGTAACTTCGGTTTGGTCATCATTGAACTTCCATTCTTTTGCTAATGAAGGAATAAACTCTAATTTTTCATTTTGTGAAACTAAACTTTCATGTGTGAATGACAAGATATTGCTTTCGTAGGCATCTGTGTAGAAAATCGGGTTAAATACCCCGGCTGGAGCAGTATCCATTGCCCCTGTAATGGTTCCCCCTTTTTGTGGTTCACCTGTTTTTGAGCCAGGATTTTCTTTGGAGTTATCAACTTTTTTACCTCCACCACTACATGCCGAAAGCACCATACTCAATAACAGTATGAAGATAAGACTGAGAAGCCAACCTTTCTTTTTCTTCAAATGATTCACCCCTTTGTATTTTTCACAAACTACAAATAAACGCCAAAGCCTTCCGCCATTCATCACCCCCTTTTTAATATTATTCAAATTATGATATATGGGTAATAAGCTTATATAATAATTAAATATTTAAAATGCCGATTTTCCCCAAACTAAACACTCGCCTCAGTATGTAAATGGCAGGCGACGAAATGGCCATCCCGCATGTGTGTTAAATCGGGGCGTACCTTGGAACATTTCTCATGGACAAGAGGGCATCTAGTTCTAAAGGCACATCCAGATGGAGGGTTGGATGGACTTGGTAAATCCCCTTTTAATAAGATTTTTTCACGACGATTATGGATATTCGTTGATGGTGCAGATGATAGTAGTGCTTGTGTGTATGGATGCAATGGATGTTCATATAATCCTTTTTTCGGTGCAATTTCTACGATGCGCCCAAGGTACATAACCGCAACACGATCACTTATATGCTTCACGACACTTAAATCATGAGAAATAAATAAATAAGTTAAATTAAATTCATCTTGCAGATCAGCCATTAAATTAAGTACTTGGGCTTGGATAGATACGTCAAGTGCAGAGACAGGTTCATCACAGATGACGAATTTGGGGTTGAGTGCTAAAGCCCGCGCAATGCTGATACGCTGTCTTTGGCCACCGGAAAACTCATGGGGGTATTTCAGGCGGTCATCTGCTCTAAGTCCAACCTTTTCTAATAAGTCGATGGCTTTTTCTTTACGTTCTTTTTTAGTAAGGGAGGTTTGTACAACTAATGGCTCCTCTATTAATTCAGCTACACTCATTTTCGAATTCAGTGATGCAAATGGGTCCTGGAATACGATTTGCATATTTTTACGGTAAGGCCGAAGTTTCTTATTGCCTAAATGCGAAATATCATCATTTTCAAAGATAATTTGTCCCTCTGTAGGTTCATGTAGACGAAGGATAACCCTTCCTAAAGTAGATTTTCCAGACCCCGACTCTCCAACAATTCCAAGAGTTTCACCTCTTTTTATATCAATGGAAACATCATCTACTGCTTTTACGTAGCCGACTGTACTACGGAGTAGTCCTCCCTTTATGGGGAAGTATTTTTTTATGTTTTTGGCTTGTAAAATATATTCTTGCTCTGTGTCTTTGATCAGCTCGGTTTTGTCTAGTGGCACGTTAGTATCCTCCTTATTCGTAAAGATGGCATCGTACATCATGACCTGTTTCTGTTGGTATAAGCTCCGGATGGATTTCCCTACATTTATCCATTACCTTAGGGCATCTATCCGAAAACCGGCACCCTGTTGGAAAACTATGTGACGGCGGTACGGTTCCTTTAATTGCTCCAAGCCTTCTTACTTCTTTTTCAATACTTGGCAGACTTTCAAGTAAACCAATGGTATAAGGATGTTTGGGGTTAGTAAACAAACGTTCAACCGTTGTATCTTCAACAATTTGTCCACCATACATAACCATTACTCGATCGGCGTATTCAGCTACTACACCTAAGTCATGAGTGATTAGAAGAACGGCAGTATTAAATTTTTCCTTCATTTCCTTCATTAAATCTAGAATTTGCGCTTGAATCGTTACATCAAGTGCAGTTGTAGGTTCGTCTGCAATTAGTAGCTTAGGGTCACATGACATAGCGATTGCAATCATTGCCCGTTGGCGCATACCGCCAGAAAGTTGGTGAGGATATTCCTTCACTGTCTCTTCTGCTCTTGGAAAACCAACCATTTTCAGCAATTCTATGGCTCTTTTCTGTGCCTGTATCTTTGATAGTTTTTTGTGCTTCATCAATGTTTCCATAATCTGATTTCCAATTGTAAATACTGGATTTAATGCAGTCATTGGCTCCTGAAAAATCATTGCAATATCATTGCCTCGTACCTTTGCCATTTGCTTGTCTGAAAGCTTTACAAGATCCTCCCCATTAAAGGTAACTGATCCCTCTTTTATTTTTCCTGGCTTGTTAATTAATTGCATAATTGAAAGTGAGGTAATACTCTTGCCGCTTCCAGATTCTCCAACAAGAGCAACTGTTTCACCGGGATTAATGGAAAAATTAATCCCATCAACTGCTTTAGATATTTTTTTATCATCTAGATAGAAATAAGTTTTTAATCCTTCAACTTTTAATAGTGTGTCTTGCATCACTTGTCACCTCGGATTCAATTCTATTAATTGGAGTAACGAAAATTCTTAAACCTAGTTTATTAGAATAATATTTTCCTATTTATACAGCCTCTTTAACTACTATGTGTAAAAAATTTGTAATATGATAAAAATAAATTCATTTCAATACAAGTATTTTGAGAAAAAGATGTAGAACCAATATGGGAAATAGAAAAAAATCACAAAAATGGAAGTATTAAAATGTGTGAATCCAATTTCGTGGTGCATTCTCAAGGAGGGTAATCTTTTCGATTTAATGAATGTAATGACAATTTTCTTACCTGCAGCTATGTATTTTGATAGCTAAAAGATTTAAAAAATTGTTTATGTTAGTCTAAGGGGAAATTATGTTTATTTTTTTAAATTACTTTATGCACGATAAAGGAGGTTAGGAAATCTGGTTATTTTTTACTCGTTGATATATCAAAATATACAGTAGTATCAAAATATTTGTCAACACTATATTCAAAATATATCGAAAATTGGGATTAGAAAAAATTTTATAATGGTTAATGTGGTGTTAGATATAAATTGAAACGTATAAAAGGAAAAAAAATATAAAAACTATTAGTTAGGAAATTTATGAAGGAATGATTAATACGAAATGAAACAAAAGAATCAGGAAATTTTTGAAAACATATCATTGGTTATATGGAAAGTAGCAATTGCCTCGGCACTTTCTTGGGAAGTCGCGAAGTTAACAGGATCCAATCATCCTTATTTAGCACCGTTGACCGTTATTTTGTGTCTTAAAGCGAATCCAAACCGAACAATCCGCTTTTCCTTTCATCGTATGATTGGCACCATTATTGGGATATTTCTTATTATATTTTTCTATAAATACATACAAATAAATGGATGGATGCTGGGACTTTTAATTTTAGGAGGTTCATTCATTACAAAATGGATGAAATTAGATAAAACAGTGATCGAACAAGTTGCCCTGTCAATTTTACTTGTATTTGTCTTGGGGCATCAATCTGGAGAATATGCTTCAGACCGAATTAAAGATACGTTTATAGGAGCAGTACTTGCTATATTAGTGAATGTCTATTTCTTTCCGAATTTTTTTACCCAAAAGGCAGCTTCTACATATAACGAATACTACAGCATGTTATCCTCATTGTTTTTAGAATTCTCAAATTGGATTTTAGGAGGCTGCGATCCTGTAAAAGGCAGGGAGTATCAAAATCAATTAAAAAAATATATTCAGGATTTGCACCCGATGAAAAAAGATCTAAAAATGGTTTCTAAGGTGTTTAGCTATTTTCCATTTTGTAAGCAAAAGAGTACTGTTTTGCAGGAATATCATCAAAAAACAAAAATGTTGAGTAACGGATATATCTACTTATTGGATGTGGTGGTGACATTTAAAGAATGGGGTTCCTCTCATTCCATGACAGTAAGTGACAAGGAAACATGGGCAAATCAAATGAAAGTATTGAATGATGGGCTTGAAAGGTTTGAGAAGAAAAAGGAGCTCTCATTTCCGCCAAAAGGCTTACTTCAAGTCTCACTGAAAGCAGAACAACAGAAACAACAATATCATATTGCCATTTATCAAGAAACGAAACAATTTTGTGAAGAAAATTAGTAAAGGCTCATTACTTTCAAATTGAAAAACTTAATTAAACCAGCATGCATCTATAGATTTAATAATATTTTACGAAGTAAATATCAATGATTTTACGAAGTAAATATCTGGTAGGATTTTTCCAATCTTTACGAAAACAGCCTTAGTAATCGAAATTTGAAATTGGGAAGTTCTAATAATTACTCCATACACTGAATATACATTATATAGTACCCTGGAAAGCGGTGAATGGCATGGAGGATATTTT
Organism: Heyndrickxia sp. NPDC080065; assembly: GCF_050281185.1. Lineage (NCBI taxonomy): Bacteria > Bacillati > Bacillota > Bacilli > Caryophanales > Bacillaceae > Heyndrickxia > Heyndrickxia sp. NPDC080065. The sequence goes on from NZ_JBNNWS010000007.1 coordinate 98,704, forward strand.
TCAAATTTTAAACGAACTTCGCATCTCTAATGGAAAAGGTGTCCTTGCAACAATTATTCATGTGGAAGGGTCTTCATATAAAAAAGAAGGATCGACTATGTTGTTTTTAGAGAACGGCGAACAAATCGGTATGCTAAGTGCAGGATGTTTAGAGGAAGAACTTCAATATAAGGCAGAGCAAGTTTGGAAGGAACAAGAGGCAAAGGTATTCATCTACAACATGAAAGAGGAATCGGATTTATCCTGGGGGCAAGGAGCAGGTTGTAATGGTGTTTTGCATATTTTGTTAGAGCCTATAACAGCAAAGCTACAGGAAGATTTGTTGAGTTTAAAGGGGTTTTTAGATGCAGGAGACACCGTATTACATATCAAACAGTTTACCGAGGATTTTAACCTTATTGCATATGGCTATTATCCGTTAAAGGGAAGTGAGTTTGGCAGCTCCCATCATTTAATTGAAGATAAACATGTGAAACAAAGAAATGGATTATTAAATATAGATGGAGCAGCTCCTATGTACCTTCATTTATATAAACCTAAACCGCGATTATTTTTATTTGGAGCCGGTCCTGATGCCATACCATTGGCAAACTTTGCTGAAGATGTTGGTTTTGAAGTTACTGTTTGTGATTGGCGTCCGGGATTTTGCAATAAAGAAAAATTTCCTAAAATAAGTAATTGCATGATTGGGTTCCCACGTGAAATTTGTGAAGAATTATCCTTCAGAAAAGATGACTTCGTTATTATCATGACCCATCATTTTCAAAGGGATAAGGAGCTGCTGTCCTTTCTAAAGAATGAAAAGCTAAATTATCTTGGTATTTTAGGACCGAAAAGACGAACACAACGATTATTGAATCATGAGGAAATTCCTTCTTGGATTTCTTCGCCAGTTGGTAAAAGCATTGGTGCTAAGGGGGCAGAGGAAATAGCTATAAGTATTGTTGCTGAAATGATTGAAGTGTTACGTAAACCAGTCAAAGAGAAAATGTGGTCAAGTTGAAACAAGATAGGATCATAGGGATATATCTTGCTGCAGGTAAAAGCAAGAGGATGGGGAAAAATAAGCTTACTTTACCATTAATGAACGATTGCTTAGGCAGCATTGCTTTAAAAACAGCCCTTCAAACAGAACTTGATCATATTATCATTATCACTAATCCCTCAGATGAGCTCTCATGGATAACACCCTCTTTAAAGATGAATAAGAAGTGGTGTTCTTTTTCATGTGATGATGCTGACAAAGGGCAATCTCATTCCTTAAGATTTGGCATAAAAAATGCAATAGATTTGAATGCAAATGCAGTCATGATATTACTTGCAGATCAACCCTTTATTTCAAGGAAAATAATAAATGATCTAATTTTTCGATATAGTACAAACAAAGATAACTCGATTGTAGCTGCATCCTTTAATGGAATTCCTAGACCCCCCATTCTTTTTTCAGAGAACCTCTATCCTGAATTATTGAAACTACAAGGGGATAAAGGTGCCCGAGAACTTTTAAGAAGAAATATACAAGATAAGAAGCTAATAATAGAATTTCAAGATCGTTTATCCTTTTTAGATGTCGATCACGAGATGGATTATTTATCAATTAGAAAGCTAGATTCAGGGAGGGAAAAAGATTGAAGGTGATTGGGAAAAGTATTATTCGAAAGGATGCCATTGAAAAAGTAACAGGTGAAGCAATGTATATTAATGATTATCACTCTCCAGAGATGTTACATGGGGCACTGGTTGTTAGTCCATTAGGGCATGCAAAAATTAAGAGTATTGATGTAACAAATGCACAAAAGATACTTGGTGTGCGAGCGATTATTGCTGGAGAAAGGTTTCCTTTAATAGGTGAGGAAATGAGAGACCGCCCGCCAATTGCTGTAGATAAAGTCCGTTATAATGGAGAAGTTGTTGCAGTTGTAGTAGCGGATAGCTTATTTATAGCTAATAAGGCTGCAAGCTTAATAAAAGTAAAATATGAGCCCCTTCCAGTGGTTAACTCACCTAGAGAAGCTTTTAGAAAAGATGCGCCACTCATCCATGAGGACTTAGGAACTTACGAAAAAATTTCCGGTGTATATCCTGTTCCTGGTACAAACATTGCAAGCTTACAAAAAATCCGTAAAGGGAATATGGAAAAAGGATGGAGTGAAAGCGAAATAACGGTAGAGGCCAATTTTTCCTTTAATCCATCTGACCATGCTGCAATGGAAACCCGATGTTCAACTGCAGAGATAAAATCTGATGGGACCATTGTGATCTCAACGACATCACAAGCCCCCTTTATGGTAAAACAGTTAATAGGCCAATATTTTAATGAAAATATCGGAAAAATTATTGTAAATACCCCGCTCGTTGGAGGGGCATATGGTGGGAAGGCTTCTTCTCAATCCGAATTTCTTGCCTATCTTGCATCCAAGGCAGTTGGTGGGAAACTTGTGAAAATTGCGTATTCACGAGAAGAGGATTCAATTACTGCACCTTGTCATATTGGGTTGGATGCGAAGATAAAACTAGGATGTACAAGGGACGGGATATTAAAAGCTGCTGAAATAATTTTTTTATTTGATGGCGGTGCCTACTCAGATAAATCAGTAGATCTGAGCAGAGCAGCAGCAGTTGACTGTACAGGGCCATACCACATAGAAAACACTTGGTGTAATTCATATTGTATGTATACAAATCATCCTTATGCAGCCCCTTTTCGTGGATTCAGTCATTCCGAACTTTTATTTGCCATTGAAAGGACGATGGATCTTTTAGCCCAAAAGCTGCAGATGGATCCATTTGAATTACGTTACAAAAACGCAATCCTCCCTGGTAATACTACCCCTACTCAAGTTCTTCTCAATCATAGTAATGTTGGAAATCTTAAAAAATGCATTGATCGTGTAAAAGAATTAGCAAACTGGGATGAGGGGCAAGTCATTGAAATTGATGAGCGTTTTGTCCGTGTAAAAGGTGCTAGCTGTGGATGGAAAACATCTACAATTGATTCAGATGCAAGCTCAGGTGTCATTTTAACTTTTAATACTGATGGAAGTATAAATTTAATGTCTGGTGTAATTGAGATTGGAACTGGGACAAAAACAGTTTTAGCCCAAATCCTTGCTGAACGTTTACAAATGGATGTTAACCAAATACATGTACGAATGGAAGTGAATACTCAAACGACACCGGATCATTGGAAAACGGTGGCTAGTCGCGGAACGTTTATGGCGGGGAGAGCCTTACTGAAGGCGGCTGATGATGTAGAAAAACAATTGAAAGATATTGCCTCATGTGTTTTACGTTGTTCACCAGATGATTTAGTTGTTGCCAATTCCAGGGTGTTTTTACGAGATGATCCTAGAGTAGGGCTTGCATTTCCCGAGATTGTGCACGGTTATAAGTACCCAAATGGCAATGCAATTGGCGGGCAAATTATTGGAAGAGGAAATTACATTTTACGGAGGATGACCAATATAGATCGTGAAACTGGTGCTGGAAATCCAGGACCTGAATGGTCGGTATGTGCATCAGTTGTAGAAGTGGAATTTGATAAAAGAGATTTTACGTATAAGATTATTCGCGCGAGTACAGTGGCTGATATTGGAAAAGTGTTAAATAAAAAAACAGCCAAAGGGCAAGTAATGGGGGCTATGAGCATGGGATTATCCTATGGCGGTCGTGAAACATTTATTTTTGATGAGCTAGGGAGAGTAATAAATCCACAGTTAAGAACCTACCGGCCGATTCATTATGGAGAGAATCCTGAGTATTTGGTTGATTTTATTGAAACCCCGCAGTTAGATTCCCCATACGGATTACGTGGTGTTGGTGAGCATGGAATATTGGGAATGCCTGCTGCTCTCGGTAACAGCTTATCGATTGCTGCCGGTGTATCACTGCAGCATCTCCCTTTAATCCCCGAACTTATTTGGAGAACGAAGGAGGGGAAACTGGATGGCTACCTATGATTTCGATTATTATCAGCCAAAATCCATACAAGAAGCGACCTCTCTATTCCATGCCCTGAAGCTTGAAGGGAAAAGTCCAAAATATTTCTCAGGTGGGACAGAAATTATTACGCTTGGGAGATTAAATGTAGTATATACAGATGCTGTCATTGATCTAAAGGGAATTCCGGAATATGAAGTCTTATATTCTAGTGAAAGTCGATTGATTGTAGGAGGAGGACTCTCTATTGTTCAAATTGAAGAATCAAATCCGTTTCCATTATTATCAAAGACCTCAAGTGAGATTGCCGACCATACATCACGTACAAAGATTACAATAGGCGGTAATATATGTGCCGAAATTTATTACCGAGAAGCGGTGCTGCCCTTTTTACTATCTGATAGCATCCTGATGATTGCGGGATTTGATGGTATTAAATTCTTTCCAATTCATCAAGTGTTTGATCGTTATCTTCATCTAAATGAGGGATCGTTCCTTGTCCAAGTTAGTACGGATCGTAAATTTATCGAAGCTCCCTATGTAAGTATAAAAAGGAGAAGGCAATGGAATACAGGCTATCCTCTAATAACAGTTGCTGCGCTGAAAATCGATAATCAAATTAGAGTAGCCATCAGTGGTTTATGTCCATTTCCGTTTCGGGCATTTGAAATGGAAGAGCATCTTAATAATGACCAATTAACAATGGATGAAAAAATAGAGGATGCTATTTTGCATCTTCCATCCCCGATATTAAATGATACAGAAGGTTCTTCAGAGTATCGACTGTTTGTTTTAAAAAATATATTGTTTGATATTCTAATAGAATTGGAGAAGGGGTGAAGCAGTGATGTCACTTGTGACGGTAATATTAGACGTAAATGGGGAACAAAGAGAGGTAAGCATTAGAAGTTCTGAAACACTTCTTAATGTTTTAAGGGGGAAGTTAGGTTTGACTGGTGCAAAGCCTGGCTGCCTTAATGGTGATTGTGGTGCTTGCACGGTGAATATTGATGGATGGCCAATGAAGTCGTGTCTTATGCTAGGTGTAGAAGCTGCAAATAAACAGATAACTACGATAGAAGGACTAAAAAATGCACCGATCCAACAAGCCTTTATCGAGTCATTTGCTTTTCAGTGCGGCTATTGTACACCGGGATTTATAATGAATTGTCATTCTTTAATTCAGAAACATCCGAATGCAACTGATCAGGTGATTCAAGAATGGCTAGAATCAAATATTTGTAGATGTACAGGGTATCAAGAAATTGAAATGGCGGTTAAATCAGTGCTTGAGATGAAAGGGTCTTCGGAGTAGCGGGTGCGGAAACCCGCTATTTTCGTGGTGTTAAGATGCTTAGTAATCTGGTGATTACTGAACAGGTGTAATCTCTTGGGTAGAGATCTTCCATTTACCGTCTTTTTTTACAACGGTTATTTCTAGCTTAGCTATTTGTTTTGGATCTGAGGGAGATTCTGCTTTATCCCAAACGACCTTTACTTTTTCATTTGTTATAACGGTGTATTTTGGTTGTTCTTTAGGGATTAAAGGCAGGGAATCTAATATGGTTCTTGAACCTGTAATGATCTTGTCATACCAATTTTCCCTGAGTTCAGTAAGGATAGGATCATCATAGTAATTTGGTAAAATACGGTCAAGTTCCTCTCTTGTAGGTAATTTTGAAGCATCCCTACTAAAATTAACCGATAAATTCAGTAATTTACCTGTTGCTTTCTGAATATCAATCCAAATACTATTTTTATCTTTTTCAGTTAAAACCATTTTTTCTTCTACCCCACCACCGACAGGAATTCCTTCTTCTCTCTTTTTTGCAGGATCCTTTTCCGAAAATATAAAGGATATAATAAGTGCTAGGATAAAAACTAAAGGAATAATGATAAAGTTTTTCCTCAATATTACACCCCCTTATAAATAGTATACCATATATTTACATATAATTCTGAAAATAAAATAAATTTTTTGGTAAGTTAGTAGAATAATATTTTCGAACCGAAAAAATATTAGAATAATTTCGCTTTTTCATTGCAGCTTCTTTATATAAAATTTATAATCGCTTAAGATGAATAGAAATAGATGGGAGATGCATTATGTTACGCAGGTTTTTTTCTTATTATATGCCGCATAAAAAACTATTTATTATAGATTTTTGTAGTGCAGTAGTAGTTGCGATTTTAGAATTAGCTTTTCCACTTGCTGTGCAGTGGTTTATTGATGATCTTTTACCAGAAGGAAATTGGTCTACAATTGTCTCGGTTAGTGTTGGTTTACTGGTACTGTATTTAATGAGTACTTTTTTACAATTTATTGTGAACTACTGGGGACATAAGCTAGGGATTAATATCGAAACGGATATGAGACAGCAATTGTTTCAGCATGTACAAAAACAGTCCTTTCGTTTTTTCGACAATACGAAGACTGGACATATTATGAGCCGGATTTCGAATGATTTATTTGATATTGGGGAGCTTGCCCACCATGGTCCTGAAGATATGTTTATTGCTGTAATGACGTTTGTTGGAGCATTTTGGATTATGTTAACGATTAATGTTCAACTTGCATTAGTAACGATTGTTATTGTTCCGTTTCTAATTTGGTTAATTGTTGTTTGTAATTTAAAAATGAATAAAGCATGGAAACAAATGTATAGTGATATTGCGGATGTGAATGCACGGGTAGAGGATAGCGTATCCGGAGTTCGTGTCGTCCAATCGTTTACAAATGAAAGGTATGAGATTTCAAGATTTACTAAGAATAATCGCAAGTTTAGAAAAGCGAAGCTTGGCGGCTATAAAGTAATGTCATTTAGCAGTTCGGGAATTTATATGATGACGAGATTCATTGTGCTCGCAGTTTTAATATATGGTGCTTGGCTTAATTTTAACAACAAGCTTTCTCCAGGAGAACTTGTCGGCTTCATACTTTATATGAATGTTCTTTTTAAACCAATTGATAAAATTAGTGCTCTAATGGAACTGTATCCAAAAGGAATGGCTGGCTTCAAACGTTTTACAGAATTAATTGACCAAGAGCCGGAAGTAGTAGATGTGAAGGGGGCGATGGAAGTTCCGTACCTTCATGGAGACATTGCTTTTGAAGATGTGACCTTTAGTTATGATGAGCACAAGCCAGTTCTTGAGAACATCGATTTAAAAATTCAGTCTGGTGAAACAGTTGCTTTCGTGGGACCTTCTGGAGCAGGGAAAACAACCATCTGCTCGCTTATTCCACGATTTTATGATGTAGATGCTGGAAAGATATTAATTGACGGAATCGATATTTGCAAAATGACGAAAGAATCACTTCGATCACAAATCGGTATTGTTCAGCAGGATGTCTTCCTTTTTACAGGAACATTGCGTGAAAATATCGCTTACGGGAAGCTGGATGCAACTGAAGAAGAGATTGTAGAAGCAGCAAGACGTGCTCATTTAGAAGAGTTCATTCATTCCCTTCCATTTGGTTACGAAACACAAATTGGAGAGCGGGGACTTAAACTATCAGGAGGGCAAAAACAGAGAATCGCTATTGCACGTATGTTTTTGAAAAACCCGCCTATTTTAATTTTAGACGAAGCAACATCTGCACTAGACACAGAAACTGAACGAATTATTCAACAAGCATTGAATGAACTAGCCAAAAACCGTACAACTCTCATCATCGCCCATAGACTTGCTACAATTCAAAACGCGGATCGAATTATCGTCGTCACTGAAGACGGCATTGCAGAAGAAGGAACCCACAATGAATTAATAGCAAAAGGTGGTATTTTCGCCAAGCTCCACCAAGTACAATATCAGCAACAAGGGGTTTAACTAAACTGTTCGCTTTTCTAATGTAGAAAAAACAATCAAAGTCGTGAGAATCTGCTTGTAAGACTATATTTTATTGATTGAAAATTGGTACTTGATGTACTTCTACTGAGATGTACATCAAGTAGATAATTGTAACAAGATCTACCAGAAAAGCGTGAAAAGAAGTAGATCAAAGAGGGAGCCCGTAACAAGATCTACCAGAAAAACGCTGAAAGAAGTAGATCAAGAGGGAACCTGTAACAAGATCTACCAGAAAAACGCGAAAAGAAGTAGATTAAGAGGGAAATCACAACAAGATCTACCAGAAAACCGCTGAAAGAAGTAGATCAAGAGGGAACCCGTAACAAGATCTACCAGAAAAACGCGAAAAGAAGTAGATTAAGAGGGAAATCACGACAAGATCTACCAGAAAAACGCGAAAAGAAGTAGATCAAGAGGGAAATCGCAACAAGATCTACCAGAAAAACGTGGAAAGAAGTAGATTAAGGGGGAACTGTAACAAGATCTACCAGAATAACGCAAAAAGAAGTAGATCCAGAGGGAAACCACAACAAGATCTACCAGAAAAACGCGAAAAGAAGTAGATCCAGAGGGAACCCGCGACAAGATCTACCAGAAAAACGTGGAAAGAAGTAGATCAAGAGGGAAACCGCAACAAGATTTACCAGAAAAACGTGGAAAGAAGTAGATTAAGAGGGAAACCGCAACAAGATCTACCAGAAAAACGCGAAAAAAAGTAGATCCAGAAGGAAAACCGCAACAAGATCTACCAGAAAAACAAAAAAAGTACACCAAGCGGAAAGCCGCGACAAGATGTACTTCAAAATAAATAAACAAACCTAAGCATTCAATAATATAACCTAGTATATGAAGCAATATTTCCTATATTACTCATATTCTTTAAAAGAATTTAAGATTCATCATGTTTCATATGACATATAATAAGAAGTACGTCCAAACCCTATTATTTTAAAATTCTTTGAAAGAATATTGAGAATGGTCCTTCTTGGTATTATTTTACACCATTCTTGTATTTCGTTTGTAGTTATCTTTCTTTCAGGAAAAAGAATTGCCCATTCCTCTACACTCCGTATTACTGCAGCTGTAACATTTTCTTTGTGATCACATGTTTCACAAACTAATGAGTTTTTACTGAAATCGTTAACAAAGGAACGACAGCGTGCACAAGCTACCCCCTTTTTTAGTTGATCAAAAGTATAGTCAGGTATCCGTTTGTAAGGGGACTCTTCTGAATGAACGGAAACTAATTGTTCAGCTAATTTTAAGTATTTGTCTTTCATTTTTGAAGTTCTCTGAGTAAATTTATTTATAAATCGAGAAAGCTGTGTTGGAAAAATAATAGGAAGATTTCGTGGAGCTTGATATAAGTGAAATTCGGGGTTAATGAAGATAACATATGATTCGATTGGATAGTTCAATCCAAGATCTTGGAGTAGTCTTCGAAATAAGGATTCACTTCGTTTTAACTGGAGTATTGGGTTTTTTATTTCATTTCCGGATATTGAGTACCATCGATCAGCTTCGATATAATAATCTCCTTCATAATTTTTAATTTCGATCATGTATATTGTTGGATTAGAGATTAATAGCGAATCAATTTGACAAATCGTATTATTACTTTCGAGAAGTAAATCGTTTAATATAAGCCAATCGTTCGAAATGTTCTTTATCCGCTCATCAAAAGTTTGCTCTCCTTTAAAGCCTTTTTCTAAGGTTAAATAGTTCATTTTATCTTTTTCTGATAAATGCATTCGCTCATTTAAGTATCTTAGAAGTTTTAATTCTACTGATTCATTGCGAGGTTTAAAAATCAATTTCTACATCTCCAATCTGTATTAAGTTTAGTAATTTCCTCTCTTTAAATAGTATAATACTTCAGACTATTTTAAAAAGCCTTTATAGAACACAATTTTTTTTAATTAGTTTAGCTTCAAAGGTATAAATATTGCTCCATCAAAAAATTTGATTGTATCATCCATCTTATATAAATGTACACCGGGATCATCTTTGGACAAATAGAGGTATTTTTCACTTGGGACGGAAGGTTTGTGTTGGCAGAGTATCGAGGATAAAATCAAAAAGTTGCGGATAACATGGAAATCCCGTAGATATATTATCGGTTATATTTTTGTGTAATGGGTATCCATGTTTAATATCGCAATTTCTTAAAAATCCTATTATAATGGACATCAAGATCTTAAAATTGTAAGAAAATGGTGATGTCATTGCTTGAATGGACAGGTGAAAGAATTATTCCGAAACAACTGAAGCCCACAAACGGGATGTTATTAGAACATATTGCGAGGTACTATTTTGCGACCCCTTATATAAAAGGGAGAGTATTGGATATTGCTTGTGGCACAGGCTATGGCTGCCATATGGTCGCTAAGGATCGAAAACGCGAGCTAGTGGAATTGATCGGAGTGGATATTGATAAAGAAACAATCGAGTATGCCAACCGGGAATATCATCATCAAAAGATTACCTATCTACAAGGAGACTGTTTAGATCCGAAACTGCCAGAAAAATTAGGAATGTTTGATACAATCTTAAGTTTTGAAACGATTGAACATGTTAAGGATGATCAATTGTTTATGGATTATTTGTATCAAATGTTAAAGCCTGGGGGGACATTGGTGTTATCTAGTCCTTTTGGAAGAGGTCGCGGGATGCCGACGAGTGAACCTTTCCATGTTCATCAGCTTACACCAGAAGAGTTTGAGGATTTATTTATCCGCTTTTCTAATGTAGAAATTTATTATCAAAGAGGACCGACATTTGAGAGGCAGCGTGAGGGAGTCCGATATTTTATTGGAGTGGCGGTTTGTACAAAGTAAGAGTAAAAAAGCCCTGAAGTAGGTCGGAAATTTGAACCTATCAGGGCGAATTTTTTGTCATTATAATCTAGAAAATCCCTCTTCATGCAAATATTCAGCAGCTTCTTGGTATGAATTAAATGTGCCATCCAGATTTAAGCCTGCATAAACATTCCACATATCATCTTCATTTATAAGAATTAATGTATGGTTGTCCTGGTTAATCCATTTTTCTTCCGTTTGCTCTCCAACAATGGATGATTCAATGGCTGTTTTCGGAGCAAGTGAGAGAATAGATTTTTGAATGATGGTCCGAAGCTCTTCCTCGGAAAAATCTCGAATGTTTACCATTCCTTTATCATCCACCTGATAATCGCTCAGATTCCCCGCGTAAACAAAGCCATTCCCATTTGGATGTAAATGATAAACGACATTCTTTTTATCAGATGAGCTTTCTTCATAATGAAAATTTATTCTCCCCAGTGATACATTTTTCCTTTCCAGCTCTGGAAAGGATTCAATAATTGCTAGTTTATCTTCAAAAGTAAGCATATAGCCTCCACGTAAAAATATGATTTAATTGCACAATTATATCATAATCCATATTTTTTCAAAATCTAAGTACGGGACTTGTTTAACAATAAGCTAATATATCTTTATCATTCGAAAAATCGTACAAAGATGTACCTTAACAGAGCGGGATGAAGCACATCATCTGTAAAATCAGTTAAAGATGTACCTCAAAAGAGAAGAGGCATTATCTAAGATGATGGCTGGTAGAAGGTAATGATCCTCAGATACTCTTAATCAATAAAAGATATGATATAGACTTCATTTTGTTTCGCTCTGACGAACATAATAAGAAGACAGACCATGTCCTATGATCTTAAAGTTAGGCTCTTTTCGTATAAATTGTTGCTTTTAGACTATAAACTTAGTCCGTTGATTTCCGCTCCAGACACTTGCTTTCCGCGGGGAGTGATGGGAGCCTCCTCGGCGTTACCGCCTGTGGGGTCTCCCACTTCCCTCTTTTTCCCGCAGGAGTCAAGTGTCCTCCGCTACAATCAACTCAGATTGTTAATAAAATATCACTAAAAAAGCAACAAACTTTACGAAAACAGCCTAAAGTTATTAGAAAGAACCATACATAATTCGTGTATTACGTTTGTAGTGATCTTTCTTTTAGGGAAAAGAATAGTCCATTCCTCTACACTCCTTAACAAAGCAGATGTAATAATAAAAAGTACTACGACCCTAAAATCTCCATCATTTGTTTTACATAAAGTGATTCTTTCAATGCATCATATCCGTCTATTAATGTAAAGGGGGGAACCAAATATGCTCAATAATGATTTTGAAGCTATTTATCTTGAATATAGCGACAAAGTTTATAGTTATATTTTTTTATTAGTAAAAAATAAAGAGCTAGCAGAAGATTTAACTCAAGAAACTTTTTATAAAGCTTATAGGAAAATTCATTCTTTTAAGGAGGAGGCAAGTATTTACACCTGGCTGATAAAGATAGGTAGAAATTTAACATATGACTTCTATCGAAGAAGAAGAGTGTTAAGTTTCTTCTCTATTGAAAAATATAATGATAAAAGAGTTAGTAATGATACTCCTCAGGAAATTATTATCAAAGGTGAAAGAGTACAAATATTATATGAGGCTATAAAAAAGTTAAAGTTAGAATATCAGGAGGTCATCATTTTACGAAAAATTAAAGATTTTTCAATTAAAGAGGTTTCCATAATATTAGGGTGGAGTGAAGTGAAGGTTAAGAATACAACATCAAGAGCAATAGTATCTCTAAGAAAAATATTATCTGAAAAGGGGGAGGATTTTGATGCGAACTTCATTGAAATTGGATGAGTCATTTAGTCAGTTAAATAATATAGAACGTTCAAACCTACAAAAATATGCTACTCTTTCTTCGTTAAATAAAAGATTAGAGAGAAAAAGAACAAAGATTATTCCTTTTTTTATAAGTACATGCGCTATTATCATAGCAATACTATTTACACTATTAACGGTGACAAATGTCTTTAATTCTGATTCATCATCACAATTGAAGAGTACACATAATCCTTATGTGAAAATGATAAAAGGAAAACAAATCACCCAATCTTTAATATCAAAATCTAATTCTCCTTATACCTTTACCCCAGGTCAATTAAATCGTAGTCCAGATCCAGTTGCTATGATAACGGACGATATACGTTGGAATGAAACTTTGAAGGACGCTTTGATTTTTATGAATGAAATAAAGAATCCTCCTACAGATGATCCAGGATATGATTTAATGATCTATATTAATAATGAAACTGTTATAAAATTCAAAATCTGGATCAATGACAAATTAATTATTTTTAAGGATTTTAAAACAAGCTCTTACTACTCCATAAAAAGTGATTTTTCGAAAGGATTTGGTTATATCTTAAATCATTTAACTACTTTAAGATGAAAAGAACTACAGAACTTTGACTGTAGTTTTTTTCATGTATATGATTATTTTTTACTTAATGCCCTCTTCCAAATCGAATTATAATATTTCCTATTTCATAACAGGAATTTTCTCACTATCCTCTGAATTTGACCCTTCACTATATAAATTACTTAAAAATATTTAGCGAAATATCCCAATAATAAATACTCAACAGGCATCAAATTCCAGACTAAATAGTAACAGATTGGATAAAATACCAAGATACTAATCAATTTGGAGTGAAAATATTTTGATTTATGATTGTATCATTATTGGCGGTGGAATTGCAGGATTACAGGCGGCGATTCAATTAGGCAGATATCAGCATAAAATTCTTGTGATTGATTCTAATCACGGAAGATCAAACCTATGTAGGGCATATCACAATATTCTGGGATGGGGTAACGGTGTAAGTGGTGATTATCTTCGGAGAACTGGAAGGGAACAAGCAGAAGAATTAGGAGTGGAGTTTATTAATCAAACGGTAATAGCTGTTGAAAATCAAGACAATGAGTTCGTTTGTACGGTAAAGGATGGAGTAAGATTTATCGGCAAACGTTTATTATTTGCTACTGGAATTATGGATCGTTTACCAGATTTTCCTGAGTTAATACCATGTCTGGGAATAAGTGTGTATGTGTGTCCTGATTGTGATGGCTACGAGGTGAAAAATAAACGTACGATTGTTATAGGGGCAGGAAATGCAGGGGCAAATATGGCACTAACCTTAAAATATTGGACACATGAGATTATCTACGTTAATCATGAAATAACCAATATTGATGATCAACTCCAAAAACAATTAGAGATAGAAAATATCACGTACTATCAAGAAGCAATCAGCAAGGTTCTAGGGAAAGAATCACAGTTTAAGGGGGTTGTTTTAAAAAGTGGAATTGTGTTAGATGGGAAGCATGCTTTTGTTGCACTAGGAGGCAATGAAATTCGATCTGAACTGGCAGGAAACATAGGTGTAGAGCTGCATGAAAATAAACATATCTTAACTAATCCAAGGACGAAAATGACAAATATTGAAAACGTATGGGCTGCGGGAGATGTCGCTGCCCACTCTGAACAAGTGACCATTGCGATGGGAGAAGGCTCCCAGGCAGCTATATGGATCCATAAAAGTTTACTCGAGAGTAACTAAAATAGAGGGAGAAAACTTCTTCAAAAAACGGGTCTAAAGCATTAAATCTAGTGCCTAATCTATAACTTTTTACCTATAAAATACGATTGCTTTATCAAATCTTAACGTAATATATACAATTCCTTAACAATTATAGGATTAAATAAATAATAGAAGATTTTAACAAAACAAAAGAGGTAATAGATGAATGACTTTCCTGCATAAGTTAAGCCTTAGAACGATTTTAGTAGTACCTATTATTTTGGTGATTGTGCTATCTTCTATCATCATTGCCTATGTCAGCTATGAAAAAAATAAGCAAATAACCATTCTCTCGGTGGAGCAGCAAATGAAATCTTCTGCTGAGGTAATAAAAGAAAAAATAACGATGTTAAAATCGACCGTACCAAAGGAACAGTTTAATAAAAAATTATCCTATGCTTTAACCCAAAATAAAAATAGCTTTAGGTCCTCTAATTTAGATCCGATGCAATTTAGAATTTCAAAGGACCTTAAAATTGAATCATTTGAAGAATTTAAAAGTCCCGTTCCTCACCTTTCTGAAAGTACTTTGAAAAAAATTCACCAACAAAAGCAAGGTAGTCTTCATAGTAATGGACTGACATTAGCATTTTCTTATCAAGTAGAACTAGATGGATCGGTCTACGTCATAGCCTTGAACGACCAAGACTACCTAAAGCCAGTATACAATTATAGAAATCTATTAATTGGGATAACCTTCCTCACAGTTCTTTTTGCAAGTGCTATTGGATTCCTTACTATTCGTAAAGTAACAAATCCGATCTTGTCATTAAAAAAATTAATGGAACAAGTTTCAAAAGGGGATCTACAAACAAGAATAAAAATAGATCATTCTAGTAAAGAAATCCATTCGTTATCAATAGGCTTTAATCAAATGGTGGAGCGTCTTCATTCCTTAATGGTGCATTTGGAAGCAAGTGCAAATCAAGTAACTTTATCTTCTGATGGGCTCCGAATGACATCAACTGAGTCTAAATTAGCTGTAGAGCAAATATCTAGCGCGATTGAAGAAGTAGCGGGAGGGACAGAGATACAAGTAGGAAATGCAACAATTGCTACTGACCAGATTTCAGGAATATCTACAGGAATGGATCAGGCCGCACATTCCATACATAGTGTTGAAAAATCTATTAATAGAGCACTACAAAAAGCAAATACAGGAAATGATTTAGTAGATCATACAGTAGAACAAATAAATTTGGTACAAAAAACAGTAGAAAAAACGGCAGAAATGATTGACTCTTTATATGAAAAAACGAAAGATATCGACCAAATATTAAATTTAATTAGTGAGATCTCTCATTCAACCAGTCTCTTATCATTAAACGCAACAATTGAAGCTGCACGTGCAGGTGAACATGGAAAAGGATTTGCTGTTGTAGCACAAGAGGTTAGAAAATTATCAGATCAATCAGGACAGGCAGTATTGCATATCAAAAATATAACTGATGAAATAAGAAGTGAAACCGAAGAGGTAGTTTTATCGGTCACACAAGGATTGAAGGTTTTAAAAGACGGAACTATGCTGGTACATCAAACAGAACAAGCATTTGAGGAAATTGTTCAAGCTGTAGGAAAAGTCACCAATGAAACAAAAGATGTTTCTACGATTGTAAGAAATGTAAGTACACAAACGAAAAATATGGTTCCTCAAATGAAAGAGATTGCTTCAATTTCTGAACAATTTGCAGAAGCAATTCAGCATGTTTCGGCTGCATCAGAAGAACAACAAGCATCTATGGATGAGGTATCTAAAGAAGCGAATACCTTAAACAAGCTAGCCAAGGAGCTTGAAACAGTCTTAAGTAGTTTTAAAATATAGGCACCATCGATCAAAAATAAACAAAAACCCTCATAATAGAGGGTTTTTAACATTCAATTGTTTCTAATGCATGAACAAGTTCTAATAAATTATTGACAATTAGATCCCCATGGGACGGTTCACTTATTTTATGTGGATCAATTAGAATTGTTTGACAGCCAAATTCTTTGGCAGGAAAAATTTCATTAATCGCATTATCCCCGATGGAAAGTATTTGATTAAACTCTATTTGATAATATTCTTTAATTTTATTTAAATGTTCTTTTGTTTTTATTGGCTTTCGTCCGTCAAATATTTTTTTATCAAAATATTCCTGGAATCCAAGCTTGGACATAATGACCTCACTATCTCTCTCAGGAGAATTTGTAAGTAATACTAACTTTTTTTTGTTTGATAAATGCTTAAGCATTTCTTTAAAGCCTGGTACCTCTTTCATTTGAAATTCGTCACTCATCATATATTCGCGAGTTTCTCGAAAGGATGCCTCTGCTTCATGGTTATCGATTCCATAATGTCTGGCGATAGCTGCTGGAACCCACCATAGGTCTCCGATATTAAGCATGGAGTGAAAATCAAATTGTAACTCCGCTTTATAGATATTTTTAATTTCCTCACTTGAAAGTGGTTCACCTTCCCATGTAAAAGCATGTGTTACATGTCCATTTTTATGAGTTAATATAAGATCATTTTGGACGTCATAAACGGATCCAAATTTTAATGGATGGAGTCCTTTAAGAACATTTTGGTACTCTTGATTAAAAGACACCCTATATTTTGAATCTAACTTCTCACAAAGTTTTTTAGCGTAATAATCAAAGTGATGAACATCTTCATATAAAGTCCCGTCTAGGTCAAAAACAATTATTTTGATATCTTGCAAAGCCTTCAACTCCTTAATAGTGTACTCATTAATAATAGAGTGAGTTCATTCAAATAAAAAGAAATAAGCCTTTTAACCGTAAAATTTTGTTAAAAGGCTTATTTAGTTTAACGTCTACACAAGGTTCCCAGGTGTGTTCAAATTCTCAATTATTTTGAAGAGAAGAACCACAATGTAAGCGCCAATTTTAGTTAAAGCAAATTGTTGCTCCTACAATGATGAGAAGGATAAACAATACAACGATTAAAGCAAACCAACGACCGCCACCGCCATAAGCTGGAGCAACCATTGGAGCATAGCCATAGCCACAGCCTCCACCGCATAAACCGAAGCCCATACAATAACCTCCTTTCTCTTAATCAATTAGTTGATTAATAATAACCACCGTAGCCACCACCGTAGCCACCACCGTAGCCGCCGCCTACAAATGCTGCTCCTACAATGATGAGCAAGATAAATAAAACGACAATTAGTGCAAAACCAGCACCATATCCACCATCCATATCCATTTCACCCCTTTCATTTTCTCGCTAACATGATATGAATAAACTAAAATAATGACAGGGGCAATTGTCCTTTTTGAAAAAAAACTAAAACGACTTGTGCTGATAAGATTCTCATGTAGGAGAGTAGAAATGTTAGAGATTTGATTAGACTGTACAAGAAAGTGCCCCTTCAAAAAAGGGGCACATCCATCTGAAGGCAGGTTGCAGATGTGTTCTGTTTAGGGCGGTTCATACATTTTATGCATCAGCCTTTTTATAAACTGGGTAGATAACTAGTTTACAAAAATTTATTATCCTTCCTTTCTAATTTAAATTTGGCTTTGTTAAACCTAATCTTTAATATATATAAAATCCTATGGTGCACATGTTCAGCTGGTTATACCGCGTATTGAAATACTCTTTCGCATCTTTACAGGAGATTTTATCAACAATAACCATTTAAGATGAAATACATACTTCACCCCTTCATCTATTTACCACTTTACTAAAATAAAGTATCGGTGTACAATAAACAACAGATTAATAGATACGAATATACATCATAGAAAGGAGATACATCATGAATAACAATAAATGGGGACTTTGGATCTTAACCACTTTTGTAGTAGGTAACATGGTTGGTGGAGGAATTTTTATGCTTCCAGCTAATTTAGCACAAGTATCAAGTCCTTTAGGTTCAACGATTGCATGGGCAGCAACTGGTTTAGGTGTATTTATGATTGCACTCGTTTTCGGTAATTTAGCTGTTCGAAAGAAAAATTTAAAAGCGGGACCACAGAGCTATGCTCAAAATATGTTTGCATCCCCAAAGGCGGGGAAAGTAGCGGGATATAGTATGGCTTGGGGTTATTGGGCCGCGAACTGGGCAGCTACAGCTTCCGTGATTATATCATTTGCTGGTTATTTGACAACATTTTTTCCTATTATGCAAAGCTCAAAAATCATTTTTTCTATTGGATCTTTCCAGTTAGAAGCTGGAAAGCTCATTACATTTATTGTTTGTTCAGTTATGTTATGGGGGATTCAATTTATTCTTTCAAAAAGCTTTAATAGTGCAGGGAAAATGAATTTAATGGCAACAGTCTCCAAAATTATAGGATTTGGATTATTTATTGTTGCAACGATTTTTATTTTCGATAAGGCTAATCTTGGGAATGCAAAAGAATTTGTAGATGCAACGGGAAAATCCTTTTCGTTAGGTGGACAAGTTAATGCGGGAGCTATCGCCACACTATGGGCTTTCATCGGGATTGAATCGGCGGTAATGCTTTCAAATCGTGCCAAATCACAAAGCGATGTAAAAAAAGCAACCATTATTGGATTGTTCATTTCACTTGTTATTTATATAGGTATTACGTTATTAACGATGGGCGCATTACCTCAAGATGTTTTAAAGGAATCATCCAAGCCGTTGGTCGATGCTCTTGGAGCAGCTATAGGTAATAAAGGGACTTATATTTTGGCTATCCTAGCACTTATTTCATTATTTGGTTCAACTGTTGGTTGGATTGTGGTCAGTTCTGAAGTGCCATATCAAGCAGCGAAAGCAGGATTATTCCCATCATTTTTTGCTAAAACAAATAAAACAGGCAGTCCAAGAAATTCATTAACATTAACTAATACGATGACTCAGATCTTTTTATTTTCTACCATTTCAGGCACTGTCACTCAAGCCTATAATTTTGCTATGGTAGTCGCAACACTAGCATATCTTATTCCATACCTAGTCTCAGCTGTTTACCAATTAAAGCTGGTTGTAACAGGTGAAACATATGACTTAATTAAAGGATCTCGTACAAAGGACGGAATGATTACGGCCTTAGCTCTTCTTTACTCCCTTTGGGTAATTAAAACAGGAACAGCTGACATGAAAACCTTCTTATTGGGAATTGGGTTGTATGTTTTGGGGTTAGTATTGTATCCGTTTATTATGAGAGGTCACAAAGATAAGGCAAAGATTGATACTGAAAAATTAGGTTTACAATAATTATTAGGGGCTTATTATGAATAAGTCCTTTTTAGGATTTTTATAAATAAGATCTGTTGTAATTTTCTGCAATTTTGAGTATACTATAAGTAACGAACTTAAAGGAGGTATCTAATTTAGACATCATGATTTCTATACACTTTTTTCGCTAATATTTTTTATACGAAAAAGTGGCTCTGTCTGTTGTCAGAGTGATGGGATAAGTATGTCTATTTTTAGGTACAGACTTTTATAATGAACGGTTTAATATAGGAGAACTATATCTTCTTTGTCGTTTAGGAAATTATAATATATTCGTACTGTGGATAACTTTATGAAGAGCGAGGTTTACGTCTAGCGCAAGCAGCCGTCGGCTAGCGGATTTTTCCGTCTCCTCCCTACGATAAGTCAACATCGGCTCGTGAACTACCTCACCGTGTTTCCTTTATCTCAGTCGAAGACTACGAAATCCGTACGCCGATGAGCAAGGCGCTTGCGCTTTTGTTCTGTTCTCTAATTTTTCCTCCATCACTATCTCTACACAGGCAGATGCCTGTGTTTTTTTATTTTATTAGGCTTTGTTAATGCTTAATGTTGATAAAATTGCCTGTAGGGTATGCGTGAAGCGAGATATAACTAGCTGAACGCATGCACTACAGGACTTAATAAAAAACAATAGCACTATTTAACAAAGCCATTTTAAAAAATGGTGGTGGATGTTTATGTTTTTATTAAAAGCAGAAGAAGTAAGCGTAGAGATAAATGGAAATGGTTTATTTGAAAATGTATCGATTGAAATTGGTGAAGATGATCGTATTGCCCTCATTGGAAATAATGGTGTAGGAAAAACGACCTTTATAAGGAATTTGGTTGGGGAGTTACCCATTACAAAAGGAATCATCAAAAGAAAAATACAAAGAGATGAAATAGGGTGGATGGATCAACAGTCCAGTGACTTACATGCGGTAACTACAAGAGAGTTTGTTGAAATGGAAAATAAAAAATTATTTGATCTGAAAAGAAAAATAATGCTGGCAGAGGGTCAAAATAATTTTTCAAATGATTACATGGATGCCTTTCAACAATATATAGATTCCGATGGGTATGAATGGGAAGCTACTATTGAGCGGCAGCTTTCTAAAGTTGGTTTACCTGAGCACCTTTGGTCCGAACCTTTCTATTATTTAAGCGGTGGACAAAAAACGAGAGCAAAGCTAGCGAAAGTAATGGTGAAACAACCTAAATTGCTGATTTTGGATGAACCGACCAATCATTTAGATGCAGAATCGATTGATTGGCTTGTCCACTGGATATCTCAATTTAATGGTGCTGTATTGTTTACCTCACATGAAAGAGATTTTATTGATCGAGTAGCAAAAACGACTTACGAGCTAAACTGTAAAGGGACAAAAAAGTATCATGGAGGATACAAATATTATTCTGAACAAAAGCAATTAGAACAAAAAACATTGGAATCTCAATATCAAAAGCAAGAAAATGAACGAAAAAAACTAATCGAAGTGGTTAACCAGTATAGGCAATGGTTTGAAAAAGCACATCAATCAGCAAGTGAACGTGACCCTTTTGCTAAGAAAAAGGCAAATAAAAACATGACGAGATTGAAAGCAAAAGAAAAGGCATTGGAACGACTTGAAAACAATCGAATTGAAAAGCCTGTTGAATCAACAAAATTAAACTATAGTATCGATTCTGAGGATTTCTCTGGAAGAACAATGCTGGCATTAAACAATGTTAATTTTTCTTATACTACGGAAATAAAATTTTTCGATCAGCTTTCTTTTACGATAAAACGTGGAGATCGGATAGCAGTAGTCGGAAAGAATGGTTCCGGAAAAACGACATTATTAAAATTGTTAACGGGTCATTTAAAAACAGCCTCAGGGAAAATCACAAGAAATCCACAATTAAAAGTCGGCTATTTTATGCAAGAATTAGAGGGTTTAAAAGATGACGAAACAATCATTGAGCAAATCATATCGCTGCCAAATATGACACAAACGGAAGCGAGAACCATTTTAGCATGTTTTTTATTTCGCAGGGAGGATGTTTTTAAAAAGGTAAGAGATTTAAGTATGGGGGAAAAATGTCGTGTTGCTTTTGTGAAATTATATTTTTCGAATGCGAACCTTCTTGTTTTTGATGAACCGACCAATTATTTAGATATTGAAACACGGGAACGAATGGAGGAAGCACTTACTTTGTACCCTGGAGCAGTCATCATGGTTTCTCATGATTCATTTTTATTAAGAAAAGTAGCAAATCGCGTAATTGCTTTAGAAAATGGAGAAGTAACTGATTATCCAGGGACATATGTTGAATGGACAGCAGCTGTTCGCACACCTAACGATCTTCAAGCAATCAAAAATGAAAAAAGCATCTTAGAGCTGCAATTAGCAAATTTAATTGCGGAGGAGATTCTTGGGGATGGAGATCAAAGAGAAGAAAATACTCAAAAAATATTGGAGCTGAAACAAAGGATTCTTGAACTAGAACGAAGAAATAATTAGTAAAAATACTAGGGGATGAAATATGTCCTTCATTCTCTGGTGGGTAATCAATTATTAATGTGTGCTCGAACAGTAAGGGGGAGAACTTTGGCTCATTTTGTGATTCAGAACTATCATTTTGGCTTAAAGGAATCTGTATTGGATTTGTACAAAGCAATTAAGGAAAAGCATCAAGATATCGTATTTTGGTGGCCAGGTCCTGAGAATACTTGGGATTATGTCCTTTGCGTTAAACAAGATCATCAATTAATAGCAAAAGCTCAAATAGCTCCAATTACAGTTATTCCAGATGGCAGCGATTCTAATTTTTGTCATCAAATCTATTTGAATATGAAGGTCCATCCAGATTGGGAATTGAATACAGAATTAAAAGATCATCTATTTCATGCAATTTATGAAAAGTCCTTAGAAATGAAAGAAAAGCTTTCTTCACAATACAAAACGAAGTTATGTTTTGGTAATTACTCTAATGAAGTCATTGAAAACAAGTATCTTCAGTCAAAAGGATTTATCTATGAAAAAAGCATAGTTCAAATGAAAAGAGATTTAATTGAACCAATTGAAGAGGTGAAAAAACCAACTGAAAAAATTGATGTGAAAGAATGGAAAATCGAAAAGGAAGAGGAAGAAAAGAAGTATTTAGAGGCAGATTTAGAAATTTGGCCACATGCACCAATAGGAATAAATAGATTAAGAGAGTTAAAACAATCCCCGCTATGGACAGCAATAACAGCTTTTTATAAAGAGGAAATCGTTGGTAGTGTGATAGCATGGCAGGATGAACCAAACGTGGGGATAACAGAAGAGGTGTCTGTAAGAGAAAAATGGCGTAATCAGGGAATTGCACGATATTTACTTTCCCTGGCTTTGAATTATTTGAAGAAACATGATATTGAGGAAGCATATTTGGAAGTAGAGGTTCAAAATCATTCAGCATTACATTTATATCATTCTGTTGGTTTTGAAGCAGTAAAAGAAGAGCAAAGATATTGGATGGATTTAGACTAAAAGTGTCGTCGTACTTACTAACCTAAACCATACTTTATCAATTTTATTTTAGGAAAATATCAAAAATAATAACAGTCACCATATTCAATACCTTATTGTATGAAAGCAAATTAATTATATATAAAAATAGTAAATCATCATTTTTATGCACTTTTTATGCATAAAATACAAACTATAAAAATATTAGGAAATTCTAAAATAAGTATTGAAAAATATAGATTATGGGTTTATTATCATTAGTAACAGATAAATAAAAATAGAGGTGACTGTATAATTATGAAAAAGATAAACGTTAAAACAGTTTTTGTTTTATTAATAAGTTGTATATTTATTCTTTCTGCATGTGGCCAGGGTGCCAAGGAAACGGGTTCAAACAGTTCAAGTGTTAAGACATTAAGTGTAGGAACAGAAGCAACATTTGCTCCATTTGAGTTTATGGATAAAGGAAAAGTAAGTGGATTTGATGTCGATCTATTAAATGCAGTAGCAAAAGCGGCAGGATATAAAGTTGATATTAAAAACACTGGTTGGGATCCGATGATGGCAGGTATCCAAAACGGAAGTATTGATATAGGCATAGCTGGTATTACAATTAATAAGGATAGAAAGTCGACATATGATTTTTCCAATCCTTATTTTGAATCTATTAATATGATTGTTGTAGGAAAAGATTCTACTGTGGAAAATGCAAAAGATTTAAAAGGGAAAAAGATTGGTGTCCAAAATGGGACTACTGGACAAATGGCAGCTGAAAAATTATTTGGAAAAAATAATAAGAATATATCAAAATATGAAACTTCAGCTATGTCATTTATGGCATTAGAAAATGGAGATGTAGAGGCGGTCGTAACAGATAATGCAGTTGCGAATGAATATGTAAAAAAGAATCCAGACAAAAATGTAAAAACAGTGGATGATAAGACTAATTTTTCTCCAGAGTATTATGGAATCTTGTTTCCAAAAGGCAGTGAGTTAAAAGCTAAATTTGATAAAGCGTTGAATGATGTTTTAGATAACGGAACATATACTGAAATATATAAAAAATGGTTCGGGGTAGAACCAGATGTGGAAGTATTAAAATCGGCACAGAAATAATATAGCATTTAAATGAAAGACAGATGAAGAAATCGGCTAATTCGCCGATTTCTTATTATTCAAAAGAGAAGAAAGTATAAAATTTACTAAGGATATTAGACATGAAAAGTGTCTGCTGTGTCTAGCGCAAGCAGCCGTCAGCTAGCGGATTTCTCCGTCTTCTCCCTACGATAAGTCAACATAGGGTGAAATTTGAAGTGCCAATTTCACTACCTCGTCGTGTCTCCTTTATCTCAGTCGAAGACTACGAAATCCGTACGCTAGAGCTGCGGCGCTTGCGCTTTTCTTAATTTCCAACCTCTAAAAAAGGAGCCATACTATGGATTTTCGCTTTGAAATTATTCAAGAGTATTTACCGCTTTTATTAAAAGGAACATTACTTACCATCGGTTTATCCGTTGCTGGAACCATTTTAGGACTCATTATTGGTTTATTTATTGGCTTGGGTAAAATGTCAAAGAAATTAATTCGCTATCCATTTATTTGGTATATTAATGTCTTTCGTGGAACACCCTTATTTGTTCAAATCTTAATTATTCATTTTGGTGTTATGCCGCTTTTTATGAAACCAGTTAATCCGATTATTTCGGCTATTGTTGCATTATCACTTAACTCGGCTGCTTATATTGCAGAAATATTCCGTGCGGGTATACAATCAATTGATAAAGGGCAAATGGAAGCCGCTCGTTCTTTAGGGCTGAATCATGCTCAAGCTATGAGACAAGTAATTTTGCCACAAGCATTTAAACGTATGATTCCCCCGCTCGGAAATGAATTTATTGTGCTTTTGAAAGAATCCTCTTTAGCCGCAATCATTGCTGCGCCTGAGCTGCTTTATTGGGGACGTGCCGCACAAGGACAGTATATGCGGGTGTGGGAACCATACTTAGCTGTTGCGGTTATTTATTTAATTCTAACTCTATCATTAACTTATTTAATCCAATATTTAGAGAGAAGGTTTGCTAAAGAATGATCTCTGTAAAGGGCTTAAAAAAATCCTTCGGTACAATGGAAGTTTTAAAGGATATTAATATAGAAATAAAACCTCAAGAAGTAGTAGTGGTTATTGGTCCATCAGGTTCAGGTAAATCTACCTTTCTGCGCTGCCTAAATTTATTAGAAACCATTTCAGATGGACATGTTTATATTGAAGGTACAGATCTTGCTGAGAAAAAGATAGATATTAATGAGATTCGAAAAGATGTTGGAATGGTATTTCAGCAGTTTAATCTATTTCCTCACAAAACGGTGTTAGAAAATATTATGATGGCACCTATGATTGTACGAAAGTGGAGCAAGGAAAAAGCTGAAGCAAAAGCGAAGGAATTGCTTCAAAAGGTCGGACTGTCTGATAAAGCAAATGTTTACCCTGATTCCCTATCTGGTGGTCAAAAACAACGTGTGGCTATTTCTAGAGCCTTAGCTATGGAACCGAAAATTATGCTATTTGACGAACCTACTTCAGCCTTAGATCCAGAAATGGTAGGCGAAGTTTTAGAGGTTATGAAGCAGCTTGCAAAAGAAGGTATGACAATGGTTGTCGTTACGCATGAAATGGGATTCGCAAAAGAAGTAGGAGATCGTGTAATTTTCATGGACGGAGGCTATATAGTAGAAGAAAATACACCAAAAGAGCTCTTTGAAAATCCACAGCATGAGCGGACCAAATCATTTTTGGGAAAAGTACTGTAACAAAAAGGCTCTTTTCTAATACTTTGTTGCTATTTGTAACAAAGTAAATATCTAATAGGATTTTTACGATTGTTTTTGCACATATATAAATAGTATGGGATGAAAAAAGAGCACGAAAACAGTTTAATTAAGTATTTGAGCTATTTACGAAAAGCAACAATCTTTATGAAAAAGCCAATATAAAAAAGGATGATTTGCAGAAAAATGGCACTTTCTCTGTAAATCGTCCTTCTTTTTAGAATGGGTTAATTCCGAGTCAATTTTAATAATTCTGTAATATGGTCGGTTATTTCATCAACAGTCAGTTGATCCGTCTCCACTTTTAAATGATAGGATGCATATATTTTCTCTCTTTCATAAAAAAGCTCTTCCATCTCTTCCAATGTACGCCCTTTTAAAACAGGTCTGCTATCAATAATCAAGCTTAATCGTTCTTTCCAAGCGTCCCATGGAAGATGGAGGTAAATAACGATGCAATGAGACATGCAAATCGTTCTGATTTCCTCTTGTAAAAATGCACCTCCGCCAACAGAAATAACCTTTCCTGTACTCATACAGTATTCAGTAATTAATGTTTTTTCCCTTTCGCGAAAGACCTTTTCTCCATGTATTTTAAAAATATCAGTAGTCGGCATCTGAAATTCTTTTTCAATTGCCTGATCAATATCAATAAAATCTCTATTTAATTGTTTGGCAACGGCTTCACCAATGGTAGTTTTTCCTACTCCCATGAAACCAATAAAAACGATATTTTGTTCATTTAGAGACATTTTGTTTTTAGTCATAATTTAAGCCTCTCTCCAGACTATAAAATTAGTAAAATTATAATATATGTTCAGTAATTTGTAAAAATTATTCGTGATATTGACCGGTCACTCATAATAAAATAGGATATAGATGACAAATTTGTTGTTAGTTTGACTATTTTCCTGAAAAGAGTTGACAAAAGGATTTTCAATGTTTAGTATTGTAATTGATAATGAATCTCATTTGCAACATATCAATGAATGAGTACACTATTATTTTCATAATATGACCATTCATTTTTTTATGAATGATATTGATAATGAATCTCATTATCGCATTTTTTTGAATGACAAAAGTATGTAGTGCCGTTTATTCAAGAGGGAAGAGTAGGAATTGCTATGAAAAACGTTGGTTTAATCATTGCTTTTATCATATTATCCATCATTTCTTTATTTGTAGGTGTTAAGAATATAACTCCGTTTGATTTATTTCATTTAACCGAGGATCAGCGGGATATTTTGTTTATCAGCAGGGTACCAAGGCTGGTTAGTCTAATTATAGCCGGGGTAAGCATGAGCATTTGCGGTTTAATTATGCAGCAGCTTTCCCGAAATAAATTCGTCTCACCAACTACTGCAGGTACAATGGATTCTGCAAGATTGGGAATTCTCGTTTCATTAATCATTTTTTCTTCGGCTAGTATGATGGAAAAAATGTTAATGGCATCTCTTTTTGCTCTTGTGGGAACATTTTTATTCATGAAAATCCTCGATAAAATCAAATTTAAGGATGCTATTTTTATTCCTTTAGTAGGGTTAATGTTTGGAAATATTGTTAGTTCTATTACAACGTTTTTTGCCTATAAGCATGACTTAATTCAAAGCATTTCGGCATGGATCCAAGGAGATTTCTCTATGGTGATGTCAGGTAGATATGAAATGATTTATATTAGTATCCCCCTTGTCATCATAGCCTATGTTTTTGCTAATAAATTCACAATAGCCGGTATGGGAGAAGACTTCTCTGTAAATCTAGGATTGAACTATAAGCTAGTCGTTAATATTGGACTAATTATTGTAGCACTATCTACGACATCTGTACTTTTAACCGTAGGTACGATTCCCTTTTTAGGTTTAGTAGTGCCGAATATCGTTTCAATATATAATGGTGACAACTTAAAGAAGAACCTTTTTCAAACCGCTTTATTAGGTGCAGTTTTCTTATTGTTCTGTGATATTTTAGGGCGTGTCATCATTTATCCATACGAGATTCCGATTGGACTAACAGTAGGAGTCATTGGAAGCGGTATTTTTCTTTACTTACTGATGAGGAGAAAGGCGTATGCATAACAAAACCAAATTAGGGATCTTAGCAACGATTGCCGCTGCATTAATTATCATCTTTTTATTTACGGATATGGGAAGCTATTGGGATTATGTACTGCCAAAAAGAGGCATTAAAATCCTTGCGATTGTTTTAACGGGAGCTTCCATTGCTTTTTCAACCGTGGTGTTTCAAACGATTTCGAATAATCGGATTTTAACTCCTAGTATTATCGGTTTAGATTCACTTTATATGCTTATTCAAACTGTTCTTATTTTTGCATTTGGTGCAACAAGTACAACAGTAATGAATAAAAATGTCAATTTTCTTATTTGTGTTGGATTGATGATCCTATTCGCAGGTTTACTATATAAGTTTTTATTTAAAAAAGAAGGAAAAAATATTTATTTTCTCTTATTAGTAGGTTTGGTGATGGGAACCCTGTTTCAGAGCTTCTCATCTTTTATGCAAGTCATAATTGATCCAAATGATTTTCTTATTGTTCAGGATCGAATGTTTGCCAGTTTCAATAATATCAACACAGATTTACTTACACTTTCGATAGTTTTAGTTGTTATCGTATCTTTATACTTTTTAAAGTTTGTTAAATATTTGGATGTGCTTTCGCTTGGGAGAGAGGAGGCTATTAATCTGGGAGTTGATTACGACTTTGTAGTCAAAAGGCTATTAATTGTCGTCGCAATCCTTATCTCGATCTCAACAGCATTAGTTGGTCCCATCACTTTTCTAGGATTATTAGTTGCCAATGTAGCTTATCAATTTTTAAAAACCTATCGTCATTTATATTTGATTACTGGAGCAATTCTTATTAGTATTATTGCTTTAGTAGGTGGAGTATTAATTGTTGAAAGAGTATTTACGTTTTCAACAACTTTAAGTGTGATTATCAACTTTATTGGCGGAGTGTATTTTATATATTTACTATTAAAGGAGAATAAAGCATGATTACAATTAAAAATGTTTCGAAAATGTATGGTGATAAATGTGTCGTTGATCATGTTTCTTTAAATATAGAAAAAGGGAAAATCACTTCTTTTATCGGTCCAAATGGGGCGGGGAAAAGTACGCTCCTATCAATGATTAGCCGTTTAATATCTAAGGATTCCGGCGAAATTACCATCGATGGGAAAGAAGTCAGTAAATGTAAGACGAATGAACTGGCTAAAAAAATGGCGATTCTTAAGCAATCGAACCATATCAACATCAGGCTGACGATAAGAGAACTCGTTTCGTTTGGACGTTTTCCGTATTCACAAGGGAAGCTCACGAAGGAAGATTGGAAGTTTGTTGATGAGGCAATTGATTATATGGAATTGACAGATATCCAGCATAAGTTTTTGGATCAGCTAAGCGGAGGGCAGCAGCAGCGTGCCTATATTGCAATGGTTATTGCTCAAAATACCGATTACATATTGTTAGATGAGCCATTAAATAATCTCGATATGAAACATTCGGTTCAAATTATGAAAGTATTAAGGAAGCTTACTGATGAATTAGGAAAGACAGTTGTCATTGTCATCCATGATATTAACTTTGCTTCTTGCTACTCTGATCATGTGGTTGCTCTTAAGGATGGCAAGATCATTCAAGACGGTCCTACCGATCGCATCATCGATTCATCCATTTTAGGAGATATTTATGAAATGGATATTGCCATTCAAAATATCGATGAAAACAAAATTTGTGTTTATTATGCTTAATTCTTTACTTTAATTGGAAAACTTTGCGATTGTGGAAAATTACTGATAACTGATTGAACGGATGGCGCCCCGTCTTCAGTTGTTTAACTTATATTGAGAATGAATATCATTCCCGTTTTCTGCAATCACAATTTTTATATAAAATTTATTAAACGAGGTGTAGTCATGAAAAGGAAACTATCGTTATTTTTAATCATATCCGTATTGGCTATTTTTGCCGTAGCATGCGGTTCTAATAATGGGGAAAAATCAAGTGGTTCTGAAAGCAAAGGTGACACATTAACTATCAAGCATCAATTAGGAGAAACACCTGTTAAGAAAAACCCGAAAAAAGTCGTTGTGTTTGATATGGGTACACTAGATACTATGGATAAACTTGGTCTTGCAGATTCTGTAGCTGGAATCCCTCAGGAAAGTGTTCCTGCGTATTTAAAAAAATATCAAGATTCAAAATATAGCAATCTTGGTGGACTAAAAGAGCCTGATTTTGAAGCGATTAAAGAGGTTGACCCAGATTTAATTATTATTTCAGGTAGACAACAAGATTCATATGACAAATTTTCCGAAATTGCGCCAACGATTTTTATGGGAATAGATTCTAAGAAATACATGGAATCATTTAAAGAAAATGTAACAACCTTAGGTGAAATATTTGGTAAAGAAGATCAAGCAAAAGAAGAACTAACAAAGATTGAAAATGATATTGCTAGTTTAAAAGAAAAAGCAGACGCAAGTGATGCAAAAGCCTTAATTACATTAACTGCAGGTGGCAAAGTGACAGCTTATGGACCGGCTTCAAGATTCGGACTTATTCACGATGTCTTTGGAGTGAAGGCTGCAGCAAATGATATTGAAGCGGACCCAGTTCATGGTCAAAACATTTCAATGGAATTTATCACGGAAAAAAATCCAGATATATTATATGTCGTTGATCGTGATGCAGCTGTAGGTGAAGGAAATAATGCGAAAAAAGTTATAGAAAATGCACTAGTTAAGAAAACAAATGCTTATAAAAATGGGAAAATCGTTTACCTAGATCCTGGCTACTGGTATTTATCTGGTGGAGGATTAGAGTCTGTAGCTGAAATGGTTAAAGAAGCTGCGAAAGGTTTGGAGTAAGATTTTATTGACTGTTTATCCGGTTATTGAATGAATAGAAAAGAAGAGGGTGCCTAAAATAGGCACCCTCTCGTCGTTTAGGAAATTATAAAATATTCGCACTGTGGATAACTTTATAAAGAGCGAAGTTTACGTCTAGCGCAAGCAGCCGTCGGCTAGCGAATTTCTCCGTCTCCTCCCTACGATAAGTCAACATCGGCTCGTGAACTACCTCACCGTGTTTCCTTTATCTTAGTCGAAGACTACAAAATCCGTACGCTAGAGCTGCGGCGCTTGCGCTTTTGTTCTTTTTTCACTCAATAAATAACAGAACTATAAAATAAATAACCATTGCAGATAACCCGACTGGTATTCCAAACTTCGCCCATTCTTTACTTGATATTTTCAGTTTTCCGGCTGAAATAATATTCGGGATGTTCCCGGGAACGAGAATTCCGCCGCTGATAAGGAGTCCTAATAAAATTGCCTTAATGGTTGAAGGTCCCATAGCAGGGCTTATTTCGGCAGCTGCAAGTGTAGCATTATCCAATATGGCAGATATCATATTAATCCAATATAGCACCAATGGACTTAAATCGAGCAAATAACGTTTAATTAATGGTTCAAATCCAGCTCCTAAGAGTGTTAGCCCCATGACAAATAGATAAATCTTTAAGGCACGGATAATAATTTCTCCGTAGCTTTCAGTGGCT
This sequence comes from Heyndrickxia sp. NPDC080065, assembly GCF_050281185.1. Classification (NCBI taxonomy): domain Bacteria; kingdom Bacillati; phylum Bacillota; class Bacilli; order Caryophanales; family Bacillaceae; genus Heyndrickxia; species Heyndrickxia sp. NPDC080065. The sequence goes on from NZ_JBNNWS010000007.1 coordinate 130,066, forward strand.
TGATCACTTATTAATCCGTTTTCATCTGATTTAGGTTTAACTAAAATGGCTGCTAAAACTCCAAAAATGACCACTAATGAGATCACTTCGGGTCCGATTAACCGAAAAAGATAAAAAAAGTTTTCATGTAGTTTACTAATAGCTAAAGTGGATAACGGTTCTCCAATTGGTGTTAATGCTGCTCCGAGGCCAATTGAGAAACACGCTAAAACCACTAAACGAATCTCTGATTGACGATCAAGTCGAAGCACACTCACAATCAAAACAAGAATTAATGCTGCAATTATTGCAGTAACAACACTGGATATCAACCCTAATATTATAACAATTAACGCTAAGAATAATTGGTAAGGGATAGCCCTGCTGATTCCAAGTATCATCTTTTCTAATGGGACTTGTAGCCATCTGAATAATAATCCAGCAATTAATACAGCTAAAGAAATATTAATTGGATCTTCTAGAGCCTTTAAGATTAAGGATCTGTCTAAAACTCCGCTAACAAGTACAGATGCAAGCCCCATAATGAATAAAAATATTTCTAAATTATGTTCGACAAATTTAACAGAGAAGGGTAGTAATAATACTAAAAGCAAAATAATAATTAATCCTAGTAACATTCTAGTCTGTCCTTTACATATGTATTTTGTAGCCAAAGAAGGAATACTTGTACTTTTTAAGTATAAATATTATTAAAAAGAACTTCAATAAATAGACTTAAATTGATTGATTTTTCAATCATTATTATTTTTACAAAAAAATTTTATTTGATACCTTCCCAATGTGATAATATATAGGCAAATTAAAAGTGTGTAAATGGAGAATGGACGATGGAAACTCATTCAGGTCAAAGATATAAAGTTGTAGAAACGTGCTTACTTGCAGGGAAAATCATGCTTCAAAGTGGAGCTGAAACCTATCGAGTAGAGGATACAATGACAAGAATTGCTAATTCATTCGGAATTTATGGGACTCATAGTTTTGTTACTCCAACAGGCATCATTTTTTCTATTGATGGATCAGAACCAACTAAGCTTGTTCGGGTTTCAGAACGATCCACAGACTTAAAGAAAGTGACGATTGTCAATAGTATCTCCAGAAAATTAACAGGTGGAGTAATAACATTAGATGAGGCTTATGAGGAACTGAGAGTCATAGAGAAAACGAATTTTGCTTATCCTATATGGATTCAAATAGCTGCTGCTGCCATCTCTAGCGGTTGCTTCTTAATCATGTTTAAGGGAGGATGGCATGATTTTCTCCCCGCTGTTATTACAGGAGGATTAGGTTTTACGGGTTTTATTTACTTGCATCGGCTTGTACAAGTAAAGTTTTTTTCAGAGTGTCTAGCTTCGCTCATCATCGGATTACTAGCCGTTCTTTTTGTAAGAAGTGGATTAGGGTATGAGTTAGATAAGATTATTATAGGTTCAGTCATGCCGCTTGTCCCTGGATTACTTATTACTAATGCGGTAAGGGACCTCATGGCGGGGCATCTTGTTTCCGGTATATCAAAAGGTGCAGAAGCCTTTTTAACGGCTTTTGCTATTGGCACAGGTATTGCTGTAGTGATTTCGTTTTTTTCGATGATTTAGGCGATTAGGAGAGGAAATAAAATGATGGTGGAACAGCTAATAACGAGCTTTATTGCGACAGGTGCGTTTGGAATTATTTTTAACATCCCTAGGAAGAAGTTATTGCTATGTGGTCTAGTTGGAATGATTGGTTGGTCTATTTACGTTTTACTTATGAACAATCATCCGAATGCTGCAGTTGCCAGTTTAGTTGCCGCTTTTGTGATCGCGGTTATCAGTCAAATTTTTGCTAAAATATATAAAGCACCAATTATTATTTTTAGTGTATCCGGAATTATTCCGCTGGTACCTGGAGGACTATCCTATGATGCCATGCGCCATTTTGTGGCTAATGATTATAATACAGCAATTCAGTTAGCTGCAAAGGCGTTCATGATTTCAGGAGCTATTGCAATCGGAATTGTATTTGCTGAAGTAATCAATCAAATGATCAAAAAAACGACACCAAAATCAAAAAAAATGCACTCATGAGTCTTTTTGCTCTGAGTGTTTTTTTATATGAAATAAGTAAGGAAAAACCGGATACCTAATATTACCCTTCTATCAGGGCAATATAGATTATTTGTTTTCCATTTACTTCTACAATTAAAGTATAAGTATTTTTATCATTAGTAGAGAAAATTTCAGTACCGACTGCAAATTTAGTCGCATAGAAATCTTTGAAGTTTCTAGAAGATGTTGTAGTTTTAATAATTTTTCCTATCTTTTTCCCCTTAATATAATTCGATTTTTCTACCCATTCCAGGTTCGATGCGTTACTATAAATCAATTGATTATATTGAAAAATGTCTGCTGAGGGATTTTCTTTAAGAATGTCCTGTGCAGTGGGATTCGTATTTACAGCAGAGGAACATCCTGTTAATACTAATATTAATACTAGACAATAAATAGGCAGTTTTTTATTTATTGTTAATAACCTCCTTTTTATTAAGAAAATTTAATTATTGCTATTATAAACCGATTTTTCCCCAAAATGTTAATTTTGTGAACACTTTATAAGACAACTCAACACCTAGGCGAACGCACATATACTAAATATCAGTTTTTAAACGATATATAGGAGGAGATGCAATAGATGTGCGGGATTACTGGATGGGTTGATTTTCGAAAAAATATACAGCATGCACATGACACAATTCTGAAGATGATGGAAACTTTATCAAAGCGCGGTCCGGATGATACAAATACATGGTTTTCTGATCACACAGCATTTGGACATAAACGATTAGTAGTAGTTGATCCTTTATGTGGTGTTCAGCCGATGTCGCGTACGAAAGGTGACTTTACTTATACACTTTGCTATAATGGCGAGCTATATAATACAGAGGACATACGGAAAGAGCTTTTAATGAAAGGCTACAGATTTCAAGGTCATTCAGATACAGAAGTATTATTAACTGCCTATATGGAATGGGAAGAGGAATGTATTAATTATTTTAACGGGATCTTTGCCTTCGCCATTTGGGATGAAAAAAAGCAGCAATTATTTGTTGCGAGAGATCGGTTAGGAGTAAAGCCATTATTTTATAGAGAACATAATGGCGGCTTGTTATTTGGATCGGAGTTGAAAGCCATTCTTGCTCATCCGGATGTAAAGACGGAAATTGGTTTAGACGGCCTTTCTGAAATCTTTGGATTAGGGCCATCAAGAACACCGGGCCACGGAATCTTTCTTGGTATTAATGAATTACGTCCAGCGCATGCTTTTACTTTTTCGAGAAATGGCTTGAAAATGTGGCGTTATTGGAATGTAAGAAGTGAAAAGCATACCGATTCTGTTGAAGAAACAGCAGAAAAAATTAATTACTTATTTAAAGATGCAGTGGTCAGACAGCTTGTATCCGATGTCCCTATTTGTACATTCCTGTCTGGAGGTCTTGATTCGAGTGCGATCACTGCTATCGCCTCCAAATATTTTAATGAAGAGGGAAAAGGACAGCTTCATACATTCTCGATTGATTATGAAGATAATGCTCAATTTTTTACAGTGGATGATTTTCAACCAAATTCAGATGTTCATTGGATAGATAAAATTACAAAAACATTTGGAACCATTCATCACTCATGTATTATTCGTCAGGATGAATTAGCAGAGTATTTAAAAGAGGCTGTACTGGTACGTGATACACCAGGAATGGCAGATATTGATTCTTCATTATTATGGTTTTGTCGAGAAATCAAAAATGATTTTGTGGTTAGTCTTTCAGGAGAATGCGCGGATGAAATTTTTGGTGGATATCCATGGTTTTATCGTCAGGATGATTTAGAACGTGAAGGGTTTCCTTGGATGAGGTCGGTGGATGAGCGTGTTAGTTTATTAAAGGATGAGTGGAATAAAAGATTAAATATAAAGGATTATGTTTTATCAAGATATGAAGAAACTGTACTTGAAACCCCTGCTCTTGAAGGAGAAGATCCATTAGAAGCAAAAAGAAGGCAATTGTTTTATTTAAATATGGTCTGGTTTATGACAACATTATTAGACCGTAAAGATCGCATGAGCATGGGAGCTAGCTTGGAGGTTCGTGTACCTTTTGCCGATCACCGCATAGTTGAATATGCTTGGAACATCCCATGGGAAATGAAGATGTATGAGAATCGTGAAAAAGGATTGTTACGTAAAGCTTTGGAAGGAGTTCTTCCTAATGAAGTGCTTTATCGTAAAAAAAGCCCTTATCCGAAAACCCATCATCCAGCTTATACACAGGCTGTAAAAGGTTGGTTAGAAAAGATATTACAAAATAAAAACTCGGTTCTTTATGAATTTCTGAAGAAGGAACAGTTAAATTCTCTCGTTGAATCAGAAGGAAACGCATTTCAAGTACCTTGGTTTGGGCAGTTAATGACAGGTCCGCAGTTACTTGCATACCTTGCACAAATTCATTATTGGTTTGATGAATATAGCATTAATATAAAGGAATAATGGTATGATACTTAAGTGATATCATCAGTAAAGGTGCTATCACTTTCTTTCGCATATATAATAGTTAATTTACGGATAATAAAGTAGAAATTATAAAAGGAATGATATATTTGACAGATTTTTCAGCACTGGGTATCCGGTCTATTATTCAAAAGCAGCTCAATTCAAATGGGATCAATGAGCCTACTCCTATTCAAAGTGAAACGATTCCATTACTCCTAGAGGGTAAAGATGTCATTGCACAAGCACAGACTGGAACGGGAAAGACATTGGCCTTTCTCTTACCGATTCTTGAAAAAATTGATACGAGCAATTCTAATGTACAAGCATTAATTGTCACTCCAACTCGAGAACTAGCTCTCCAAATTACCGCAGAATTAAAGCATTTTACATCCGTTCTTGAAAACATACATACTTTAGCTGTCTACGGAGGACAAGATGTCGAACAGCAAATGAAGCGGTTAAAAGGTGCTATTCATATTGTCGTTAGCACTCCTGGTCGATTATTGGACCATCTTAGAAGGGGCACGATAAATCTATCTGAGGTTTCTATGCTTGTTTTAGATGAAGCTGATCAAATGCTTCATTTAGGTTTTTTACCTGAAGTGAAGGACATTATTCATGCAGTACCAACAAATAGACAAACCATGCTTTTTTCAGCAACCATGACAAAACAAGTTCATTCAATTGCTCAAAATTATATGAATAAACCAATTGATATTCGTGTGAAAAATAAGCAGGTAACTGTTGAGGATATTGATCAAATTATTGTTGAGACAACCGACCGGGCAAAACAGGCTTCTCTTCGCATGATGATGGATCAATATCGCCCCTTTCTAGCGATCATTTTTTGCCGTACAAAAAGAAGAGCAAGTACATTAAACGATGCTCTTAAAGGATATGGTTATGAAACAGAAGAGCTTCACGGTGATTTGTCTCAAGCTAAGAGAGAAAAAGTTATGAAGCTTTTTCGCGATGCAAAGATACAGTTTCTAATCGCAACCGATGTCGCGGCAAGGGGCATTGACGTAGAAGGTGTTACCCATGTTTTCAATTATGATATCCCTCAAGATGTGGAAAGCTATATCCACCGAATAGGGCGTACAGGTAGAGCAGGTGGAAAAGGATTGGCAATTACATTTGTCGCACCGAAGGACAAACAATATTTAGATATGATCGAAAAAGGGATCCACCAAAAGATTGAAAAAATAAGCGTGAGTCCACCTAAGGAACAAACGGGGCCAAAAGCTACTGGGAAAAATCAAAAGAAGCAGAGTTTGGGTAAAGGCCGCTCGCGAAATACAAACGATAAAACAACAAGGAAACCATTCGAAAACAGAAAACCGAAAAGAAGGAAGTGAATAATATTTCTCCTTTTAATCAAACTACAAAATGAAGGATTGAAAAAGGAGCTGGGTAAGATGGGAAGAACAAAACGTGGAAATGCAAATGCCCAAAGAAATAATAATGTAAAAAATAAAAACGAAATTAGTGAAGAACTAGTTGAATTTAATACCGCAAAAAAGGATTTAAAGAGTAAAAAGTGGAATAAAGAATAGTTTGGAAAAGGTAAGCCTCGGCTTGCCTTTTTTATCTCTGAAAGCTGAGCGCTAGTTTTAAATTGGTAAACGTTTTCATAGATGCAGAAGGCAATTTTAAGATATAATAGAAAAGTACTAGATTTTAATTTTTATGTAGATTATGTAAAATTTTTCACAAATTGAAAATCAAGCTTGAGTTTAAGCGGATTCACTGGTACATTTAATGTTGTATTTTGTAGTATTTTATATTTTTCTTTTATATAAAAAATTATCCAAAAGGGGAAATTATTAAAAAATGATAGAATTTAAAAATGTATCAAAAGTCTACCCTAATGGGACAAAAGGTTTGAAAAATGTTAACCTTACCATTAATAAGGGTGATTTTGTCGTTATTGTTGGCCTTTCAGGTGCAGGTAAATCGACCCTTCTTCGTTCGATTAATAGGCTGCATGAAATTACAGAAGGTGAAATTCTCATCGATGGAAAATCAATTACTGCAGCGAAAGGAAAATCGCTCCGTCATATTCGTAGAGATATTGGTATGATTTTTCAAAACTTCAACCTTGTTAAACGCTCCAGCGTTCTTCGAAATGTATTATCCGGAAGAGTTGCCTACCATTCGACTGTCCGTACCCTTCTAGGAATGTTTCCAAAAGAAGATGTCGAATTGGCTTTAAAAGCACTTGATCGTGTGAATATTAAAGAAAAAGCCTACTCACGTGCTGATGAACTGTCTGGTGGACAACAACAACGTGTTTCTATCGCTCGAGCTTTAGCTCAAGAAGCGAAAATTATTCTTGCGGATGAGCCTGTTGCATCACTAGATCCATTCACCACTAGACAAGTAATGGATGATCTAAAACGTATCAATCAAGAATTAGGGATCACTACTATTGTTAACCTTCACTTTGTTGATCTAGCTCGTCAATATGCGACACGTATTATTGGGATACGTGCAGGGGAAGTTGTTTATGATGGTCCTGTTGAAGAAGCAACTGATGAGGTCTTCTCTGAAATCTACGGACGTGAGATTAAGAAAGACGAGCTACTAGGAGAGACAGAATAATGAATTCAGTAAAGATGAAAAAACCGTCTAAAGTGAAGAGCATTGCTACATTCATCCTTATTCTAGTCATTCTTTGGGCAAGTGCACTTAATACTGGAGTATCGTTCCAACAGCTATGGGAAGGACTTCCTAATATGGGGACATTACTGGGTGAAATGTTTCCTCCGGATTGGAGTTATTTTAAATCGATAACCGAACCGATGCTTGCTACGATTCGAATGGCTGTTATAGGGACAACCTTTGGCGGAATTGTGGCCATCCCAGTCGCGTTGCTTTCATCAAGCAATGTGGTCCGAATTCCTGTTATCTATCAAATTGCTCGATTTATTATGAATTTAATTCGTACCATTCCTGAATTGTTGCTTGCTGCATTATTCGTACCGGTTTTTGGAATCGGTGAAATTCCAGGTATTGTAGCCATCTCAATATTTTCATTTGGTATTATAGCTAAACTTTTCTATGAAGCTATTGAAGCAATTGACCCGGGACCATTAGAAGCAATGACTGCAGTTGGAGCAAATAAAATTCAATGGATTTTCTTTGGTGTCATTCCGCAAGTACTTGCTCATTATATGTCATTTTTCTTATACAGCTTTGAAATTAATATTCGAGCGGCTGCTATATTAGGGTATGTAGGTGCAGGGGGTATTGGTTTATATCTTAATAATGCATTAGGATTTTTCCAATATGATCGTGTACTATCTATTATTATTTACACATTTATCGTGGTGCTCATTGTAGATGCGATAAGTAATAAGATCCGGGAGAAATTATTATGAGCCAAATATCAGTAAAGAAACCTATAAAAAAACGGATAAAAAACTGGGCAATTTTAATTATCGTTATTGCTATTTATGTTTGGGCCTTTGCAGGAGCACCTTCGATAGAACTCAAGGATTCTGCTGTGCAAGCGTTAAAAGCGATATTTCATGGGTTCCTTCATCCTGATTGGGATTATGTATATGACCCGGCAGGTGAAGATTTGTTGCGTACTTTACTTGAAACATTAGCAATAGCTGTTTTAGGTACATTTATTTCGGCAATATTATGTGTTCCATTTGCCTTCTGGTCAGCAAGAAACATGAGTAAGAACCGTGCAATATCCAGTCTTGGGAAAATCATTTTAAGCTGTATTCGTGTATTTCCAGAGCTTATTATGGCTTTATTATTTATTAAGTCAGTTGGTCTTGGACCGTTTGCAGGGATCTTAGCACTAGGTTTCCACTCTATTGGTATGTTAGGGAAGCTGTTTGGGGAATCTATCGAGAATACAGAATTCAGTGCAAGGGAAGCATTAATTGCCTCTGGAGCAAATAAACTTCAAGTATTATGGTTTGCCATTATTCCGGAAGTAATGCCTGCTTTTATGTCATACACTTTATATCGTTTTGAAATCAGTATCCGTTCAGCAACCATCTTAGGTATTGTTGGTGCAGGGGGTATCGGTGCACCGCTCATATTTGCGTTAAATGGTCATACTTGGGATCGTGTAGGGATTATTTTATATGGAATCATTGTTATGGTAACGATCATTGATCTGATCTCAGCAGCGATTCGTAAACGTTTAGTATAATGTTGAAATAGACATGAAAGAATGTAGATATTTCTATAATAATCTACATTCTTTTTTTGTTGATGGAAAAAAGAGAGGAGATATTGATAATAATTATTAAATCTCAATAAAAAAGTGCCAATTAACATTGGCACTTTTTGGTATTACTGACCGATTTTCTTAAATTTCTCTGTGTAATCACGAACTACATCAAAATTAGAGTCTTGTGATTTTTTATAACCTACGTGAGAATAGATCGCTTTGATGATTTCTTTACCTTTTTCATCTTCACCGATTTTAACGAATGCATCGGCAATTTTATCTTTCCATTTTTGATCCATATCAGGGCGGACACTGATTGTATCATTAGGAATTTTTTCAGTAAGGAATAGATATTTAGTATCTTTATAAATAGTTGGATATTCTTTTTCAACGATATTACGAGCGTCAACGAATACTGCTGCTGCGTCAATATCTTTTGACATAACGCCTGCAACACCTTTATCATGACCTTGTAATTGAACAGGAGTCATGTCTTTTTGAATATCTACACCTTCTTTTTTCATTTCAACCGCTGGCCATACATAACCTGCAGAAGATGTAGGAGCTTGAACGCCAATTTTTTTGCCTTTTAAGTCAGCGATACTGTTAATCCCAGAATCATTTCTTACAAGTACTCCGGAATAGTAGTAATCTACTAATTCGTCAGTCGCTTTTCCTGTTTCAGGATCTACACCATTACGTAGAGCTTGAAGTAATACGTCCGCATAACCTTTTTCATGAGCTAATACATAATCAGTTGGTGGTAAGAAACCTAGTTCAAGCTGTTTTGAACCCATTGCTTCAACAACACCATTATAGTCAGTTGTAACGGTTACTTTAACAGGGATATCAAGTTCTTTTTCTAGTAAATCTGCTAAAGGTTTAGCTTTTGCTTCTAATGTTTCAGCATTTTGTGATGGAACAAAACCAATTCTGATTTCTTTTGGAACGAAAGCTTTATCACCAGCTTTGCTGCCATCTTTTGCTTTGTCATCACTTTTGCCACAGCCGGCCATTACCATTGCAATGACTCCAAGGGCTAGGAATAATGTAGCAAATTTTTTAAGCATACATGTACCTCCGAATGTAAAAAGTTTTTTTGAATACGCTTTAAGCATATAATATTTTTAGTATAAAAGAAATATGAAAATTGCATTCTTATGAAATTTTTTGAAGAGAAATGTAAATTATTTAAGTAATATGAAAGTATGGTTAAATTTATGTAAAAATAGTAGCTAAGATAAATATATTTTTTTAATATACCGATTTATTTAATAATTAATAATTTTATAATGAAAATATATAGTAGTGAGATGTAAAATTTTTAGTTTATAATAAAAAGTAGAAAAAAGTTATAGAGCGTGTTCAAAAAGGAGGACAAAAAGAGCCGAGAAGTTCAAGGAAGCGAAGTATGCGAGCACCGGAGCGTATGCTTTTAATACGTGAGGAGCGGAGCAGCAAGCTGACGAAGAAATTCGACAGCTATTTTTCCCGGACTTTTTGAACTACCTCTTATATGGAAGGATTTATAAATAATGAAAAAAATGGATCTAACTATTCTTGAAACTAGTGATGTACATGGAAGTATTTTTCCGATAAATTATGGGACAAATAAAGAAGCTGATGTGGGATTAGGAAAAATCGCATCGTTGATAAAAAAGGAACGTGAGAATAATGAACATGTTCTCCTTATCGATAATGGAGATTTAATTCAAGGTACTCCATTAACATACCATTATGCACGAATCAATCATGATCGCCCTAATCCGATGATCTTATTAGCAAATGAGTTGAAATATGATGCTGCTGTTTTTGGTAACCATGAATTCAATTATGGAAAGGAAATATTAGCAGCTGCTATAAAAGAATCTAACTTTCCTTGGTTATCAGCTAATATCGTTAATAAAGAAAATGGGGAGCCTTATTATGGACAGCCTTATTTAATTAAGAAAGTAAATGGAGTAAAGGTTGGAATCTTAGGATTAACAACTCCATACATTCCGAACTGGGAACAGCCTGAGAACATTGAAGGAATCGGATTTGAAGATGCTGTTATTGTGGCAAAGAAATGGGTAAAGATTTTACGTGATGAAATGAAAGTGGATGTTGTCATCGTATCTTACCATGGTGGATTTGAACGTGATCTTGAAACAGGCGAACCAACGGAAACTCTAACTGGTGAGAACCAAGGCTATCAAATATGCCATGAGGTTGAAGGAATCGATGTCTTGCTAACAGGTCATCAGCACCGACAAATTGCTGGAAATAAGATTAATGGTGTGATAGTTGTTCAGCCTGGTAACAATGGGATTGCTTTAGGAAAGGTTACATTACAGCTGGAAAATCATGATGGCAAGTGGAAATGCGTAGACAAAACCTCAGAGCTAATTCCTGTTACTGGTGTCCGCGCTGATTCTAATTTATTGGAAAAAGTAACCGGATATGAGCGAGCGACACAAGAATGGCTTGATCAGCCAATTGGTAAAATTGAAGGTGACATGGTTGTTAGCAATCCGATGGACATTCGCATGAAGGATAATGCATTGATCGAATTTATTAACCATGTTCAAATGGAAGTAGCAGGTGTAGAAATTTCGAATACAGCCTTATTTGATAATCAGTCACCAGGGTTAACAGAGCATGTGACGATGAGGGATGTTGTATCGAATTATATTTATCCAAATACGTTAAAGGTGATCCGTATCACCGGTAAAGATATGAAGGAAGGTCTCGAAAGATCAGCTTCATACTTTAAGCAATATGATGGCGGGGAAGTTGAGGTAAACCCTTCCTTCACGACACCAAAACCGCAGCATTTTAACTATGATATGTGGGAAGGAATCGAGTATGTAATCGATATTAGAAAACCAGTTGGCGAACGGGTTGTGAAGCTTGAATATAAAGGGACACCTATTGATCCAAATGGCGAGTACGATGTCGTCATGAATAACTACCGTGCGGGTGGTGGCGGTGAGTACTTTATGTATCAGGACAAGCCTGTTATTAAAGACATTCCTACTGATGTATCTGAGCTTATTGCGAACTATATATTAGAGAAAAAAGTCGTAAAAGCTACTGTTAATGAAAATTGGAAGGTTATATATTAAGACCATTCAGTGAATGTTAAAAAAAAGCTGTTTTCGCATAAATTGTTGCTTTTCGTATATAGCTCCAATCCTTAAATAAATATGCATCGTGCTCTTTTCATCATCCCATACTCATTATGAAAGTAGTAAATAACCGTAAAAATCCTACCAGATATTTACTACGTAAAATCTCTACCGATTTTTACTTTGTTGCAGAAAGCAACAATGTTTCAGAAAAGAGCCTAAAAAAACGAGAATGACCCGAAAGCAAATGTATGGGTCACTCTCGTTTTATTTTTTAGGAAATTATAAAATATTCGCATTGAGTATAACTTTCTGAAGAGCGAGGTTTACGTCTAGCTCCAGCGCCTATCGGCTAGCGGATTTCTCCGTCTTTTCCCTACGATAAGTCAACATCGACTCGTCCCTCGCCGTGTCTCCTATATCTCAGTCGAAGACTACGAAATCCGTGCAGCGCTTGCGCTTTTGTTCTTTATGCGCCTGTAATCATTATAAACATACTAACTATAGCAATAATTGGGAAGGTCATCATTAAAGTAAATCCTATAAAAGTAAATGTATTGATCATTCCTTTCGCTTCTTCCGTTACATCCACTTTCGACTGTAAAAATACAAACAATAGCCCAAGCAGAGCTGATAGAATGGTTATAATACCAGGTAGCAGCAGCTCGTTTATATTCGATACTGGAGTTAAATTCATAAAACCAAATATAACTAATATGATCGGAATAACTTCAATGATTGCGATACCTATAAAAAACTTAGATTGAATAGACTCTCGATTAGCTGGGTTTTCTTTTAATTTGTCCATATGAATTTTAAAATTTATCGCAATACCAATAACTGCAATAATAACAGCAAACATAAAATAATAAACCGAACTCATATAGCATATCCTCCTTTTCCTTTTAATTTATTTACGATTATAAAAGCATTCAGTTTCATTTAAATCTTTTGTAATAAATGTGGTATTTGAGCATATACTAGAAAACTAGTATTATATTAATTCATACTTGACTGATTGGATTAATTATAATATAGTTTTGCTTGCATTCATTTTTTACTTGAATAAAGGAGGATTAAAGTGAATACTTTGCTGATTATTATAAATATTGTTGTATTACTACTTTTGAGTATCGGTCTTTTCATTATGCAGAAAAAGCATGTATCATTTTCAAAGCGTGTATTTGCTGGTTTAGGACTCGGTATTGTCTTTGGTTTTTTCATTCATCTTATTTACGGAACAACGTCCGAAGTAACGATTAATACGATAGATTGGTTCAATATTTTGGGCAATGGATATGTAAAACTATTACAAATGGTTGTTATGCCACTTGTATTTATTTCAATCGTTGGAGCTTTTACAAAATTAAAGTTGACTAAAAATCTAGGGAAAATTAGTTTTTTAGTGATTGGAATTTTGTTAGGAACCACTGCTGTTGCAGCAGCGATTGGTATCGGTTCTGCATTAAGCTTTAACCTAGATGGGATTAAATTAAACCAAGGGGAAGCAGAAGCGGCGCGAAATGCGTTATTACAGGAAAAAGTAACGGGTGTGAAGGATATGACCATTCCACAGCAAATCCTTGAGCTATTTCCAAGTAACCCATTTCAGGATTTAACAGGGGCTCGTCCAACTTCTACAATTGCCGTAGTTATATTTGCAGCATTTGTGGGGATGGCCTACCTAGGTGTAAGGCGTAAAGATCCTGAGCATGGAGAATTTTTTGCTAAAATAATTGACACTCTCTATATGATTACAATGAGGATTGTTACACTTATCCTTCGATTGACCCCATATGGAGTGCTTGCATTAATTACAAAGGTAATGGCTACTAGTGATTATGCAGCTATTGCAAAGTTAGGTAAATTCGTTATTGCCTCTTATGTCGCATTAATAATTATGTTTATCGTTCACTTAGTATTAATATCGTTAGCAAAACTTAGTCCATTAAAGTATGTGAAAAAAGCTTTACCTACGTTAACGTTTGCTTTTACTTCACGCTCAAGTGCAGGGACATTGCCATTAAATATAAAGACTCAAACAAAAGATTATGGTGTATCCGATGGGATTGCCAATTTTGCAGCTTCCTTTGGTCTATCCATCGGGCAAAACGGTTGTGCGGGCATTTACCCAGCGATGCTGGCGGTTATGGTTGCCCCATCTGCAGGTATTAATCCAACGGACCCGTCATTTATTATTACACTAATTCTTGTAGTAGCTATTAGCTCCTTTGGTGTCGCAGGCGTCGGCGGTGGCGCTACCTTTGCAGCACTAATCGTTTTATCTGTGATGAACCTTCCGATAGCTATTGTTGGTCTACTGATCTCAGTTGAGCCTTTAATTGATATGGGACGTACTGCACTTAACGTCAGCGGCAGTATGACAGCAGGAGTGTTGACAGGTAAAATAACTGGAGAATTAGATAAAGAAGTATATCAACAGCCTAAAGCAATTGAAGCATAGTAGAGAAAGAAAAATAAGAAAGCCGTCCTATTTCCACATAGAAAAGGGGCGGCTTTTTATTTGGATAGAAATTTGTTTTATATTTTTGTGAAAAGGGATTAGATTTGTTCTACTAGCTGACGCATCGTTCCATTTTTTTCATAATTGATATGCCAAGAAAAAGCTTTTTCAAGTATATGTGGTGTTTGTCCACCTCTTAGCTTTGCTTCTTCAAAGTATTCACGAAGCTGAGCTCGATAGGATGGGTGCACACAATTTTCGATAATAAGCGGAACACGTTCAATGGGTGCTAGTCCGCGTAAATCTGCATATCCTTGTTCGGTCACAATGACATCTACATCGTGTTCTGTGTGGTCAACATGTGAGACGAAAGGAACAATGCTAGAGATGTCACCATTTTTTGCGATAGATTTCGTTACAAAAATGGCTAAACGTGCATTTCGAGCAAAGTCACCTGAGCCTCCGATGCCGTTCATCATATGTGTGCCGCGAACATGTGTAGAGTTCACATTACCATATATATCAACTTCTAAAGCAGTATTTATCGAAATTAAACCTAAGCGCCGGATAATTTCTGGATGGTTTGAAATCTCCTGTGGACGAAGAACAAGTCGTTCCCTGTATTTATCAAGTTCTGTGAAAACTTGCTTCATTTTCTCATCGGATAATGTAATCGAACAGCAAGAAGCAAAGCGTACCTTGCCAGCATCAATTAATTCAAAGACAGCATCCTGTAATACCTCTGAATATACTTCTAAGTCAGTAAACTCTGATTCTAGCAGTCCATGGAGCACAGCATTTGCTACTGATCCAATTCCAGATTGTAAAGGTGCTAGCTGATTGGTTAATCTCCCAGCTTCCACTTCTGTTCTTAAAAAGCTAATTAAGTGTTTTGCCATGATTTGTGTTTCTTCATCTGGCGGAACAATTAAAGACGCTGAGTCCAATTGATGAGTGAATACAATTCCAGCGATTTTATCACTTTCAACTGGAATACCTAAACTGCCAATTCGATCATCAACTTTTTTTAATAGAATAGGGTCGCGTTCCCCTTGTTTACCAGCTTCGTAAACATCATGAAGCCCTTCTAATCCTTGAGGCTGAGCCGTGTTAATTTCAACAATAACCTGTTTTGCCTTTTCTACGAAAATAGAAGAGTTGCCGACAGAGGTTGTTGGGATAATCATGCCATCTTCAGTAATTGAAATCGCTTCCACGATTGCAAAATCAACAGGGTTTAAAACATCTGCCCGAATAGACTCTGCCATATGAGATAGATGCTGATCAACAAATAACACTTCGCCTTGGTTGATATTTTTTCGCATCGTTTTATCTACTTGAAATGGCATTCTTTTATGAACCATACCGGCTTCTGCCATTAATTTATCTATATCAGATCCTAAAGAGGCTCCTGTGAAAACATTAACCTTTAATTGTTCATATTTTGCTCGTTCTACAAGTGCAATAGGTATCGCTTTCGCATCTCCCGCTCTTGTAAATCCGCTTAAGCCTAATGTCATACCATCTTTTATCCATGAAGCTGCTTCTTTAGCAGTTACAATTCGATCCGTTAAACGAGGGTCTCTAATATATTTTGAAGTATTAATTTCCATATTTTTATCACCCCTTGTTTCTTTTCAAATATTCTATCAATAAATGAATGGTAATTCACTGGTTTTGGGATGAAAAGGCTTTAATGGTGTATTAAGCAGAAAAATAAATACGTAAAGGAGAGAGTTTTGTAATGGTGGTACGATAGCTTGGGAAATGAAAGGTGACCAAGCAATTTTGAAAGAACGAAAAACGATGGAGAATAAGGTACATCATACGTAAAAAAGCCAAGCATGTACTTCAAAGACACCAAGCGTGCGATTACTCTTAAGATAAAAAAAGCAACTTGCATAATTTGCAAGTTGCTAAAAACAAAGTATTCTTCGAAACTGGCTGGCATAGGTCTGACTTACAGGGATTTTAGTGCCATCTTTCATGATTAATAAAAAGGTTGAATGTGAATCTGGATGAATTTCAGCAATAAAATTAATATTAATAATGTAAGAACGATGGCATCTTAAAAATAAATCATTTGGTAAATAAAACTCAAGTTCTGTTAAATTGAATTTATGTGTGCCAATCAATGATTCAGTATGAACATTCGTTTTTCTGCTCTGGGCTTCTAAATACATAATTTCTTTAAATGGTACTGGCAGCCAACGATCATTTGATTTCACCGTAAGGAATGAAGTGGGGAATGCCAGTGGTTTCCTTGGAAGGATAGCGGTTACGCAACCGCTTACGTTTCCTTCGTTTAATATCGGAACGGACATGCCAAAATAAGAAGTTCCTAATACATTTTTATCAATATAATCAGCAATTTTCCGCTGGATTGTTAAGGCTTTATAGGTTGCTGTACCTTCTTTAATTTGATCACCGGGTTTTATCTTTAAATCTATTTGTTTACTAGGTTGATAGTATATATATTTTTTATTATTTGTTACTGCAATAGAAGTATCCTTAGGTACTATATCTTGTATAACTTCCATTATGGATGAAACAGTACGTTGATCCATGCTGGTTTTTCACCTTCCTATGATATTGGAAATAAAAAAATTGCCCATTAAATGGTAGAATCATGTTAATAACAAAACTCATCCATGAAAGCGCATAACATATATTTCTATTATAACATACTAACAAAGGAGTGGAAATGAAACTATGAGAATAAGAGTTGGAACAATCCAGGATATTGAAGGACTAGCGAAAGTCCATTATGAGAGCTGGCTAACTACATACAAAGGGATTTTTTCAGATGAAACGTTTAAGAATCGTACATATGAAAGAGTACTAGAAAACTGGCGACCTCGATTAGATAATCCCAATTCCGATTATCAGTGCTTACTAGCAGAAACGGATGGGGATGAAGTATTTGCGTTTGCAGAATGCGGGATAGAGAGAACAAAAAAATATGGAATTGACAGTGAGCTTTATACGATTTATATGCTAAAGGAGTACCAAAAAAATGGAGTAGGTAAATTATTATTCAATCAAGTCATAGAATTCCTTAAAGAAAGGAATTTTCAGTCCTTATTAGTGTGGGTGTTGAAAGATAATCAAAATGCACGAAAATTTTATGAAAAGCTGGGTGGATCACTAATTGCTGAACAGCCGCTTGGAGATAGCGGTATATTAGAAGTTGCCTACGCATGGGAAAATATTCATAAAATAAATGGTTAACAACTTATGAATAAATTATGGTACGGTAATAGTAAATATGGCTGCTTCATGCACCACAAGTAATTTTATCAACAATAAACCATTCATAAAGCCAATAGAAAAGTCAGAGGTGTTTTTTCATGAATCGAAATGAAATTGAATATAAAATCCAAGATTTAAAGGCGGATTATATACGTCTTCAGCATGACTTAGAAAAGCTTGAGTTCGTAAAGGGAAATTTATCCCCATTAGAAAAACAACTAGACGAAATTGAGAAAGAGCTAAAAGTTTTAAATGATCAATTAGAAAAATTAGATGAAGAGAATTAATAAATTTTTTGGGGCAGTCTGAAAAGCAAAGTGTCAGACAGCCCCTATCTCTTACTTTTCAATCCCCCACAAAAATTCACCAATGTAGCGATCAACGGTTTGATGCTCATGCAATCCACTATGAGTGGTATTTTTATCTTTAACAATCCGTTCTTGGAATTGTTTGGAGGGCACTATTTCTTTAATGGCAAGAGCGCTTGACTGTGACACAACCCCATCCCCTACTTTAGGGTTTAATGTAACTCCTGCTATTGCTAAGACACTAATGTTAGGATTGAATTCCTTTTTACGATCAAATAACGTTTTTAATGCAGTCGAGTTTGGTTTAAAATCCTTTAAAGCAGGGCCGGTATTACGAGGATTAGTAAAATAAGATTTCTTTTCGATTCCTTTAAATGGGCTTCCGATCGTGATCAGTTTTTTTACTTCGGGATAGTTCTTTTGACTATATGTTTGTTCAAGGTAATTTGTTAGTACCAGTCCTCCCATGGAATGACCAACAGCATACATATTATTTATATGGTATTTATTTTTCAATATCTTCATTACTTCTTTTAGCTGGTTGGTTGTATCTTGAATTCTGGCACGATTATTTTCAAAAATCACTTGGACAAAAGGATGCTTTTGATTAGCTGGAATCCCGCCAGGCACTAGAATTTGCCCATTACGACTAACCCTGCAGATCATTGTTTTTCTTCCCCAGTAATAATCATTTTCAAATCGGTTTAACATATTATTAAAAGAATGAAGATTTCCTTTGTATCCATGTACAAAAATGGTTGGAATGGCATCCTTTTTTGAAAATGAGTTTTTATTTGAACTAGTATGGTGCAGGAATTGAAATGACAAACCAATAACCAGTATTGATAAGACAATCATCCGTACGAATTTATGTTTAAAAGTCATTTATTCATTAACCCCTTTATAAAATTATGGTAGAAAGATGGCTGTATCTAATGAACTAGCTTCACTGAATATGTAAAGTTTTCCCTTGATTGTATTTTTTATTAAGGCTCTTTTCTATTAATAACATTTGTGAACCTATTTCGATGAGATGCATAGGCTAATGTGTAGATAAAATGAGGGGGCTGTTTTCGGTTAAAAGTTTACGAAAAGATCCATAGATAAAAACCCACTGTAAAAGGAGTGTTTTACTTGGCAGGAAAAGTATTGAATTATTATGCAGGAGGAAATACTGGCAGGGGATTTTACAGTTTATTTGAATCAAATGTAAAGGGGTTAGACCGTCTTTTTATCCTTAAAGGTGGACCCGGAACCGGAAAATCAAGTTTGATGAAAAGACTTGCAGATGAGTGGGGTACGAAAGGATATGATTTGGAAATCATTCATTGCTCGTCCGATAATGATTCGATTGATGGAGTGATGATTCCAAAATTAAAATTTGGTATGGTAGATGGAACCGCTCCACATATTATTGAACCAACTGCACCGGGTGCTATCGAAGAATATGTTAATTTAGGTTTAGCCTGGGATAGTAAAAAACTAATACGAGAGAAAGAAAACATCGTCGCACTTCATACTGAAATAAAAAATGCTTTTCAGTTAGCCTATGTTACGTTTGCAAAGGGTCTTCAAGAGCATGATGAATTAGAGGAAATATATTTTAAAGAAATGAACTTTGCAAAGGCAAATCATCTTACAAAGGAATTAATCCAACAATTATTTGAAGATAATAGACTTTCTAAAGCGGCAGATGTCCGCCACCGTTTTCTAGGTGCGGCTACGCCACAAGGAGCAGTTGATTATATACCGAATATAACGGAAGGGTTAAAAAAGCGGTATTTTCTAAAAGGCCGTGCAGGAACAGGAAAGTCCACATTACTGAAAAAATTAGCAGCAGCTGCAGATGAAAGAGGCTTTGATACCGAGATCTATCATTGTGGTTTCGATCCAAATAGTATTGATATGATCGTAGTAAGAGAATTAAGCTTTGCCATTTTCGATAGTACAGATCCACATGAATATTTTCCTGATAGAGATGGAGATGAAATTATCGATCTTTATTTAGCAGCTGTTACTCCGGGTACCGATGAAAAATACGCAATTGAAATAAATGAAGTTCATAAACGGTATAAAGATAAAATGAAAGAAGGAACCGTTTGTTTAGCAAAAGCTAAATCTTTACATGATGAATTAGAAAAATATTATATAAAGGCTATGGATTTTTCCATTATAGACAGAATATATGAAGAGATTAATGAAGAAATCATTCGATTAGAAAATAATCTTGCTCCATTAATTTAGGACTTTCCTTAGTGAAGGCCCTTTTTTGATTGTTCATAAAAGAGGTGTTTAAATTCTCCAAATTATATTAAAGTAATAATTAAGATTCTTAATTATAGGAGGACTCATGGATGAATTGGAATGACTGTATAGAACGAACACATACTCATTCAGTAAAATGGTCGGCTGCACCAGATGAAATAATTCCGATGTGTATCGCAGATATGGACTTTCAAGTGGCACCGGAAATCTTGGAGGCAATGAAGAAAAAAGCTGAGCACGGTATATATGGATATACGACTTTTTGTGACCGTTATTATCGTTCGATTATTGGATGGTGGAAAAGAAGATTCGATATGGATATCGATAAAGAATGGATTTCCTTCAGTCCTGGGATTATTCCTGGTATTAATCTTTTGCTTCAGCTGCTAACAAAACCTGGAGATCATGTAATCGTTCAAGAGCCAGTTTATTACCCTTTTTATAGTACTATCGATAATCATCAATGTAACATTGTTCAAAATTCATTAATTTATAAAAATGGTACATATGAGATGGATTTTTCCGATTTAGAGAAAAAAGCGAGTGATCCGAAAGCAAAAGTGATGATTCTGTGCAGTCCGCATAATCCTGTTGGAAGGGTTTGGACAGAAGATGAATTATCAAGAGTAGCTGAAATCTGTTTAAAGCATGATGTGTGGATCATTTCTGATGAAATGCACGGAGATCTTGTTTACAAGGGAAATCGTCATTATCCATTGTTCAGCGTTCATCCTGAAATAAAAAATCGAGCCATATTATGTGCAGCACCAAGTAAAACATTTAATGTAGCGGGGTTACAAACTTCCATTATTATGATTCCAAACAAAGAGCTGCGAGAGAAGTATCAGCAAAAGCTTTTTCAATATGGATTAATGAGACCAAATGCCTTTGGTGTTGAAGGAACGATTGCTGCTTATGAATCGAGTGAATATTGGCTTGAGGAATTGCTTGTCTATCTAGAAGATAACCTACAATATGTTCTGGACTATTTCCAAACCCATATTCCTGAAATCATCCCGATCCAGCCTGAAGCTACCCATCTCATTTGGCTAGACTGCAGCAAACTAGGAATGTCCGGAGAACAATTATTTCAATACTTTTTAAAGGAAGCAAAAATCAAATTTGATGAAGGTTATAAGTTTGGGGATAGTGGACAAGCCTTTTTGCGCATGAATATTGCCTGTCCGAGGGAGAGGTTGGAGATTGCGGTGAAGAGGATACAGGGGTGTGTAATTAAAGTTAAATAGTTAATAAATGATTTCATTTGAAAAGGAGCATCTTCCATATACTAAGAAGATACTCCTTTTTATGTTATTTTTTTAAGAACAGAGGCAGGTATTCTTTATGTGCTTCTAATAGTTCATCCAGGACGACTTTTGCTAGTTTGTCACTTGGAACAAGTGGGTTTATTGTCATTGCCAAAAGTGCCTTATCATAGGAACGAGTAACAGCAGCTTCTGCAGCTACTCGTTCAAATGATTTAATTTGTTGAACTAAACCGTTCACTGAAGTCGGTAACTCTCCAACAGCTAAAGGAATGGGGCCATTTTTTGTAACGATACAATTGATTTCTACAGCAGATTCATTTGGAAGATCAGAAATAGCACCATTATTTTTAACGTTCAGTGTTTGAATATCACGTTTGTCATTGTAGATGGATGCAATTAAATTACATGCAGCATCACTGTAGTAGGCCCCACCTCTTTTTTCAAGTTGCGGAGGTTTAATGTTAAGATTAGGATCTTTATATAGTTCGAATAATTCTCCTTCAAGTCTTTTAACAACTTCTGCACGAGTTGAACTTTTTTTAAACGAAACGAGCTCCTCTTCTAAAATTTCCTTTGTTTTATAATAATAGCGGTGGTATGGACAAGGGATTAGTCTTAATGATTGAAGGAACGAAGGATCCCATGGAAGCGGTGCGATATTTTGCATAGAAATTTGTTTTTCGGGGTCTCCCATAATGGTTAGTACCTCGTCCAGAACAGATTTACCATCAAGATAGACATCAATACCGTAAAGAAGATGATTTAATCCTGCGAATTCAATATAAACTCGTTCAGTCTCTACATTTAATAGTTTGGCTATTGTCATCCGCATATTAACTGGAAGGTTGCATACTCCGATGACTTTATCATGCGCTCCATAGCGTAGCAATGCCTCGGTTACCATTCCAGCTGGATTTGTAAAGTTTATTAGCCATGCATGAGGACAAAGCTCCTGCATCTCTTCCGCAATTTCTAATAATACTGGGATCGTACGTAGACCTTTGAATAACCCGCCTGCACCATTGGTTTCCTGACCGATGATTCCATGCTGCAGTGGGATTCTTTCATCCTTCATTCGGGCATCCAACAGTCCAACTCTCATTTGAGTAGTAACAAAATCTGCATCCTTTAATGCTGCTTTGCGATCCAATGTTAAATGGATTTCCATAGGAACTCCAGCTTTTTCGACCATACGTCTAGCAAGATTTCCAACAATATTTAATTTCTCTTGGCCTTCTTCAATATCAACAAGCCAGAGCTCTTTAATCGGGAGTTCATCATATCTCTTAATAAATCCTTCCACTAATTCAGGAGTGTAGCTTGAGCCTCCTCCAATCGTTGCAATTTTTATTCCTTGATTTGACATTTTGAAATCCTCCAATTCTATTAAATAGGCTTTGTGAAGGTTCTTTTTTCATCCTTTGTTTTTTAATCTAACGTAAATAAAAAGGAGAGATGCCTCGAAACCAAACTGTAATTCTATCTTTTCTATAAAGTAGCTTTTATCTTTACGAAAATAGTTTTAGTAAATAGATTAAATAGTAGCTAAATGCGGTACATATTACAAAAGAGAGTAATAATCTATTTAAAATCTTTTTTCGATTTTTTATTTTTTTTTCTATTACTGTTAAAACAATAGTTAAACCGATTGTACCGGAAATACTAGTACTGATAAAAAAGGCTAGTTCTTTTGAAAATCCAAGTAATATTAAAGGCTGAGCAAGTAAAAAATTTACTAATGAAACAAATATTAAAAAAAACATAATGCTTTTAGCAGAGATTCTTTTAAATTCAAAGCTCGAATTCATGAAAAAAGGCCTCCTTATTAAAATAGTAAATGAAGCCAATCTTTAAAAGTTCATATTACAAGAAAGTGGGAATCGATTTGATTCCCACCAAAAGATTTAGCTAGCAATACTTCCATTGTCGGTTTCTTCTAGTTTCTTTTGTTTATTATCATACATTTTAAAGAATGGAAAATAGATAGAAAAAGAAATAGCTATATTTATTAAGACTAGTACAATGGCTCTCCAGTCACCACCAGTGGCAAGGTATGCACCTATAGGAGCAGGCAATGTCCAAGGTGGCATAATATAAGTTGGGCTAACTAAGCCTGTAGTTGTTGCAATGTAAGATAATGTTCCTGTTACTAAAGGTGTAATAATAAATGGAATAATCAAAATTGGATTCAATACAATTGGTGCACCAAAGATAACCGGTTCATTAATATTAAAGATGGATGGAATAATAGAAGTTCTTCCAAGTGCTTTGGAATATTTCGAACGTGAGAAAAATACCATCGCTAATACTAGTCCTAAAGTTGCTCCTGATCCTCCAATCCAAATGAACCATTGATAAAAAGTTTCAGGTGCAATATGTGGAATGACTTCACCAGCAGCGGCTGCCTCCGAGTTTTTACCGATATAAACTTCCCAAAGGGGACGTGCTATCGTTCCTACGATTGAAACCCCGTGTATACCGAATGACCAGAAAAAAGTAATTAAAAATACAGGGAGGATAACTCCAAATGGACTATCTCCAGCCTTTACTAGTGGAGCAACGGCTTTACTAACTACACTGTGTAAATCAATACCTAATAATACAGTAAATAGTGAAATAAAAAGAATAACAATGGCTACAGGTATTAATGCCTCAAAAGACCGTGATACGGATGGAGGTACTTGTGGAGGCATTTTAATCGTTATATTTTTTTGTTTACAAAACCTTAGAATTTCAACAGCCACAATGGATGTAACCATTGCAACAAACAAACCCTGTCCTCCCATGTTTGCCATAGGCAGAACAAATCCTAGTCCATCAACAACTTGCGGAACGAGCGTTAGAAGAAAAGCAGCTGTAGCAATTTGTGCTCCAGACAGTGGATCAATATTATAGCTTTTTGCTAGATTGAAACCAATACCGAACGATATATAAAGTGACATAATAAACATCGTTAAGCGATATGGAATAAGAATCTCACCAGCATGTTCAGCAGCCCATTGTGTATATGCCCATTTTTCCGGAAGTGGTGGCATGGCCACAATTAAGAAAAAAGATCCTACAATGATGAAAGGTAATGCGGAAATTACTCCGTCACGAATTGCTTGCAAATGTCGTTGCTCAGATAACTTAGCCATTGGTCCCGATAAGGACTTATCTAGCCAACTAACGAAATTTCCCATGAAATTTCCCCCTTATCTTAGATGGTTATTTTATGTTCATAACTTCTTTAAGCTTTTTTAAAACAATAGGTCCGCCAAGTGGTGAATATCCTTGTGGTGGAATTGCCTCACAAGGAATTCCAACAGCATCAGCTTCTTTTTTCACACTATCAAACCGGTGACGAATTTGAGGGGCAACCATACAAATGTCCCAGCCGTTTTTAATTTCTTGTGCTACTTCCCCAGTACCGATTGCTTGAACTTCCATTTCAATTCCTTCTTTTTCAGCTTCCTTCTTAAGTGCGTTAACTACAATTGCACTAGACATACCACCAGAACATACAAATAATACTTTCATATTATTTCCTCCTATATCATTTATTTGAGTTTTTGAAAGACAAATAAAATTATAAACTAAAAATATAAAGATTGAGGTTTAATGAATTTTGCTATAAAAAAAGCGAAATTCTATTAATCTATTATCGTTTGACCACCTCCGAAAAAAACATTGAATTGTAAGCAGTTTCATTATAAGATAAATACAAGTAGTTGTGAAGTTAAATTTCATTTATTTTTTAACATTTTTAAAATATTATTTCAAATTCGAGGAGTTTGTAAAATGACAACTTTAAATGTGGAAGAATCAATTTTTGCTATTATTGCACACGGTGGGAATGCTAAAAGTCTAGTTTATGAAGGATTAGAAGAAGCACATAAAAGCAATTTTATAAAAGCAGAAGAAATGATTAAACAAGCACACGAAGAGTTAAATTTGGCTCATAATACTCAAACAAAACTGATCCAAGCTGAAATTAACGGGGAGAGTATTGAAAAATCTTTATTAATGATTCATTGTCAGGATCATTTAATGACGGCTATTAGCGAAATCTCATTAATTGAACAAATGATAAAAATGATTAAACGAATTCATGATTTAGAAAACAAATAGGGAGAGTGAGTAGCAGTGGAAAATAAATTAGGTATTTCTATTTACCCAAACCATTCCAAGCTGGAAAAGGATATGGAATATATTTCTTTAGCAAGCAGTTATGGATTTATGCGTATTTTTACCTGCTTACTATCTGTTGACGGCGATAAAGATGCAGTAATCTCTAATTTCAAAAAAACAATCGAACATGCGAATCAGTGTGGAATGGAAGTTATTGCTGATATTAGTCCGCGAGTATTTAAGGAACTGCAAATTTCCTACAATGATCTATCCTTCTTTGCTAATTTAGAAGTTTCAGGAATTAGATTGGATATGGGCTTTACCGGAAATGAAGAAGCGATGATGACTTATAACCCACATCAATTAAAAATTGAGTTAAATATGAGTAATGCGACGAGATATATTGACAATATTATGTCATATCAACCGAATCAAAAGCAGCTTCTAGGCTGTCATAATTTCTATCCACATCGTTATTCTGGACTTTCGTATCCTTTCTTTATTGAATGCAGTAAAAAATTTAAAGAGCTTGGGATTCGAACAGCGGCGTTTGTTTCGTCTCATGATGCCCAATTCGGGCCATGGCCAATTGTTGAAGGACTCCCAACATTAGAGATGCATCGTGATCTTCCTATTGATGTTCAAGCAAAGCATCTTCTTGCTACTGGTCTTATTGATGATGTGATTATTGGAAATGCTTATGCTTCTGAGCAAGAATTAATAAGCTTGTCGCAAATAAATAAAGAAAAATTAACATTTAATGTAACGCTTCATGAGGGTGTTTCTGATTTGGAAAAAACGATTGTTCTTGAAGAACCTCATTTTTACCGTGGAGATGTCTCAGACTACATGATTCGATCAACACAGAGCAGGGTGAAATATCGTGGTGAAGAATTTAAACCGCACCATACTGAAAATATGAAAAAAGGCGATATCGTCATCGAGAATGATTTATACGGTCAATATGCAGGAGAGCTCCAAATTGTCTTAAAGGATATGAAAAACTCAGGAAAAACAAATGTAGTCGGACGAATTCGTGAAGAGGAAATATTCCTTCTAGACTATTTAAAGCCTTGGGGTAAGTTTGCATTCCAAACGGGGAAATAGGAGGTGCGCGTATGAGCTATATTATTGGGATCGATGCAGGTGGTACAAAAACAAAAGGACTCATCTTGACAGATAATAAAGAAATATTATTTGAAGCAGATGCAGGATATGGTAATCCTAATATTGATTTTGAAGGTGCAATAGCAAATATTTCTGAGGTTCTTTCAATATGTTTATCAAGTCCATTTGGATCCCAATGCCATCTAGTAGTTGTTGGTGTTGCCGGAATAGAGGCTGGAAATAATCGTGAAAGAATCCACCAATCTCTGAAACAAGCAGTCAATATCCCTATTATTCTTATAAATGATGCGGTTCTCGCCTATCACTCCATATTTGAATTAGGAGATGGTGTTTTAACGATTGCGGGAACAGGATCGATCTCATATGGGAGAAATGAGGATGCCGAAAAGTATGCAGGTGGCTGGGGGCATTTACTTGGTGATGAAGGAAGTTCTTACGATGTTGCCATACAGGCCTGCAAGCAAATGATCAAGGAAAAGGAGTTTGGGGATCATTATTCTCCGTTGTCCTTAGCGTTTTTTAAAGAATTAAATATTCATGATGCTGAACAACTGAAAGGCTTCATTTACCGTGCAACTAAGGGGGAAATTGCTTCTCTTTCCTATATTGTTTTTCTTCAAGCGGAGGAAGGAAATAAAGAAGCGAAGGATATTTTTGAACGAGCAGGGATTGATTTAGCTAACCAAACGTTAAGGCTAATAAAGAATTTAAAATTAACTTCCCCATTATCCGTAGGGTGTAAAGGAAGCTTATTGGAAAAAAATAAGTATGTTCAAGAAGCTTTCAAGAGTGAATTAAATAAGTACGTGGAATCAATCAATTTTTTAGAATCAAATAATTTACCTGCGACTGGAGCCTATGCAGCTGCGAAATTGTATAAGCCTTTGTAACTCTATTTCTTGGAGGTGAATAAGTTGGAGAAACTTGTTGTTGGTTTAATGTCTGGAACCTCTCTAGATGGCATAGATGCAGCGCTTGTTAAAATAAATGATTTCGGTATAAGGACAAAGGTCGAACTCATACACTTTATCACCTTGCCTTTTTCTGCAGAATTAAAGAAAGATATTTTACAATGTATGGATATACAAATATCAAATGTAGCTTTTTTAACAAGTATGAACTTTAAGCTTGGAAGGCTTTTTGCTGAAGCTGTGAAAAAGGTATGTGCAGAGGCAAATGTTCCGTTGACTCGTATCGATGCAATTGGTTCGCACGGTCAAACGGTCTATCATCTTCCAACTGCATATGGAGATTATGTTAAATCAACTTTACAAATAGGAGAGCCAGCTATTATCGCCTATGAGACAGGTGTAACTGTAGTTTCTAATTTTCGAGCGATGGATATGGCAGCCGGCGGAGAAGGGGCACCGCTAGTTCCTTACACAGATTATTTAATTTATCAAAGCGATACGAAAGGTAGAGCACTACAGAATATTGGCGGGATAGGCAATGTAACGGTTTTACCTAAAGGTGGTACGTTAAATCATTTATATGCATTTGACACAGGTCCAGGAAATATGATTATTGATGAGGTTTGCAGAAAAAGAATAGGTTTGCCTTACGACCCTAATGGAGAATGGGCGTCAAAAGGTAAAGTGCATAAACATATAGTTGATCTTTGGATGCAACAAAAATATTTTCATGTATCCCCACCTAAATCAACAGGTCGAGAATTATTTGGTACACATTTCACTGAAAAAGTACTTAAAGAATATCCTGCTTTATCTAATCAGGACTTAATAGCAACGGTGACATATTTTACTGCGTATTCAATTGCAGACGCATATAAAAAATTTGTTTTTCCTAACGTTCCAATTGATGAAATGATTGTTGGTGGAGGAGGAAGCTATAATCGTACCTTAATCCGCCTGCTTAAGGAACTGATGCCTAATATAGCTATCTATATACAGGAGGATATAGGGTATTCATCTGATGCTAAAGAGGCAATTGCTTTCTCCATTTTGGCAAATGAGACTATCCATCAGCAATATTCAAATGTACCAAGAGCAACAGGATCAAAAGAACAAGTAATCCTTGGATCGATTACCTTGCCTCCTAACGGTGATCCGAATTTTATATATAAAGGAAGGGGACAACTTTGAATCTTCAAAGTATACTTACAGAAAAAAGAAATCCTGATACATTTAACATAGATCAACAATCAAGTGTAGAAATTGTGAGAGCCATTAATACGGAAGATAAGAAGGTAGCTTTCGTTATTGAAAATATTCTTCCGACCATTGCATTAGTAGTTGATAAAATCGTTGAAGGAATGAAAAAAGGTGGAAGATTAATATATATAGGAGCCGGGACAAGCGGGAGATTAGGAATCTTAGATGCCTCTGAATGCCCTCCAACTTATAGTACATCCTCTGATCAAGTATCCGCTATTATAGCAGGTGGTGAAAAAGCACTTCAATTCGCATTAGAAGGTGCTGAGGATAATGAAGAATTAGGTAAACAAGATTTGCTGAGCCATAACCCTGGGCCAAATGATACAATCGTTGGAATTGCTGCGAGTGGAAGAACTCCATATACAATAGCTGCAATGAAGGCTGCAAAGGACAAGGGTGCAACAGTTGCAGCTGTAGTATGTACACCAAAATCATTAATGGAAGAGGTAGCAGACATTACAATGGTCGCAGAAGTAGGGCCAGAAGTGGTAACTGGATCTACAAGAATGAAGGCAGGGACTGCTCAAAAGTTAATATTAAATACTTTAACTACAACAACGATGATTCGGATGGGAAAAGTTTATAGTAATTTAATGGTCGATGTTAAGCCTACTAATCTTAAACTAAGGGAAAGATCCAAGCATATTGTAGCAGAAGCAGCAAGTGTTAGCATTGAACAAGCGGAAGAAGCATTAAAAGAATTCGGTTCAGTTAAACCTGCTATCCTTTCTTTAATAACTGGTGAAAAGGGAGAAAAGGTGACAAATGCTTTAGTGAACAGTAACGGATATTTACGAGAAGCAATTAATGAATTAGTTAACGGGAAAAATTGAGAGACGATATAATTTACTATCGTCTTTTCCTTAGTAACATTTCAATAGAACAGAAGAGCTTATCAATTTAATTTACTAACAATACGAACGCCTTTTTGATAAGGCGTTTTATTTTTGGCTACTTTCGTAAAGAGCCTTTTTATTTCATCAATAAAATTATATTTTAAAACTTTTATAAAAATATTGAAAAATCATAATTATCGATTATAATAGAATTTAACAAAATGGAAGCGTTAACAAGTGATTAGCGATTATTTTTTTATCGGCAATGAAATATAAAAACAAAAATATAATTTTGTTAATGTTATTATATTTTGTTCATTAAGAGGTGAGTGATTAATGATTATCGCAGATTGGCAAGTAAACAGATTAGAAGAATTAGTTAGTTTTTGGAATAAAGAGATTGGGAATCAATACCCGATGAGGGAGGAACTGCTTAAGCAAAATAGTTTTGATGATAAAAATGTTTGTTTATCTGGTTCAGCCATTGCTTTAAATAATGATAATCAGGTGATTGGACTAGTTGTTGCAAAAAAGTGGAATGAAAATGGTCTAAAAGTTGACATGAGCCAAGAGATTGGCTGGATTCAATGCCTTTTAATTGATTCGAACTACAGAAATAAAGGGATAGGGACTGCATTGTTAGAAAAAGCGGAAACAGCATTAGCTGAAGAAGGTGTTAAAAAGGTATTGATTGGAAGAGACCCATGGCACTATTTTCCTGGAATTCCTGGTGAATATAAAACTATAAACCAATGGGTTGAAAAAAGAGGATACATAAATACTGGCAGTGACCATGATTTAATTGCTCATTACAGCCAACAGTTACCGTTTGAAGCCCCCTCTGTAGAAGATGTGGAATTTATGTTGCTTAAGGAATCAGAAAAAGAGGAATTATTATCCTTTCTTCATCGCTGTTTTCCTGGAAGATGGGAATACGAAGCGATTCACTACTTTAAGAAAGGCGGTAAAGGACGGGAATTTGTCGTATTAAAGAAAAATAATAGAATTATAGGATTCTGCCGAGTGAATGATTCCGAATCTCCATTTATCGCTCAAAATGTATATTGGTCTCCTTTACTAAATGGACAATTAGGTGGAATTGGCCCTTTAGGAGTAGATTCAGCTGAAAGGAAAAAGGGATATGGTATTGCGATTGTCGAGGCTGGAATATCTACACTAAGATCTCGAGGAATCAATGATATTGTTATTGATTGGACCGGATTAGTAGATTTCTATGGGAAATTAGGATATACGAAATGGAAAAGCTACTCAAAATATAGTAAAAGCTTGGTGGAGTAAATAGTGAATTCTTTTGCTTCTGAATTAGAAATACGGAAAGCTTGGAAAGGCGTGTGGAAATGAAGGTAGATCTTTCAACTTTAATGACAGAACAAACAAATAATCGATCTCAAAATATAGATCGGCTCACAACATTGGAAATAATAGAGTTGATGAATGATGAGGATCAGACAGTTGCTGTATCTGTAAAAAGGGAACTCCCTCAAATATCAAAGGCAATTGAGTTGATTTATGAATCACTAAAAAATGGAGGAAGATTATTTTATATCGGTGCAGGAACAAGTGGAAGGATTGGGATTTTAGACGCTTCGGAATGTCCACCTACTTTTTGTACACCTCCTGAATTAATACAAGGTATTATTGCAGGTGGCAAGGGTGCCGTCTTTAAAGCAGTAGAAGGTGCTGAAGATAGCAAGGAAAATGGAGAATACGATTTAGCAGAAAAACAGTTACAAGCTAAAGATGTAGTTGTAGGAATAGCTGCAAGTGGAAGAACTCCCTATGTTATTGGAGCACTTGAATACGCCGATCGCATAGGTGCAAACACTGTTGCTCTTTCATGCAATAAGAATGCTGAAATTAGTAATTTTGCAAAAATAGGAATCGAAATTATTGTTGGTCCTGAAGTATTAACAGGATCTACTCGATTAAAATCAGCAACAGCACAAAAGATGGTTTTAAATATGCTCACTACAGCTACCATGATCAAACTTGGAAAAGTATATGGAAATTTAATGGTTGATTTGAACCCAAGCAATGCAAAGTTAATCGAAAGAGCGAGAAACATTGTGAAAAAAATTACTGGAGTCAGTTATACTGAAGCTGCAGCAATATTAAATCAGACCGATCAAAAGGTTAAGCCTGCGATTGTTATGATTCTTGCAGGAGTATCATTGGAGGAAGCTAACTATTTATTAAATCGTACCCATGGTTTTGTTCATAAAGCAATTGTAAAAGCAAAAGGGGGAAAGCTGGCCTGTGAAAAATAAAATCATTCATTTTCTTCAGCAAGAAATAGATTTAGAACATATACCTGGAGCTGTTATCCATATTTCCTATCAAGGGAAGGTTCTTTTACAAGAAGCGGTTGGCTATCGTGCTTTATTTCCAGAAAAAAGTCCAATGAAAACGGAAACGCTATTTGACCTTGCATCTCTCACGAAAGTAGTTGCAACCTTGCCAGCTATTTTAAAGCTAATAGAGACAGGTACTTTTAGACTTGATGATAAAGTAAAATATTTCCTTCCGCAATTCCACACCGAAGAAACTACATTAAAACATTTAATAACCCATACATCAGGACTTCCAGCACACAAACCATTTTATAAAGAGTCACTAAACAAGGATGAATTAATTAATAGGATTTGTAAAGAACCACTCATTTCTCGAGTAGGGGAAAAGGTGACATATAGTGACCTTGGTCTTATACTCCTATATAAAATTATTGAAGTAGTCACGACGGAAAAATTCGAAACATTCACAAAAAGAGAAATATTTAACCCTTTAGAAATGAATGATACAGGATTTAATCTGAACGATAATCGAGATCGATTTGCCGCTACTGAGTTTTGTGAGAATTTAGAGGAATACAAGACAGGCATTGTTCATGATGAAAATGCCGAAAGTATGGGAGGCATAAGCGGACACGCAGGATTATTTTCTACTATAAAGGATTTAGGTAACTATGCATCAATGATTGAAAATGAAGGGGTATTTCAGGGAAAACGTATATTATCAAGTGCGGCTCTTTTATTGGCAAGAGAAAATTTTACCCCTTTTGATGAGGAGTTCCGTGGACTGGGCTGGATGCTAAAGAGCGAGAATTATTCTTCTAGTGGTGACTTATTTTCAAAAAGCTCCTACGGACATACAGGATTTACAGGCACAAGCATTTGGTTTGATCCAGAAATAAAACTACATGTCATTTTATTAACCAATCGAGTTCATTTAGGGAGAAAGAATGCCATTATTCGATTGCGTCCAAGACTACATAATTTGATTCGTTCGTATTTTTAAAATTTTTCCGGAGGTATCATTATGCATTTAGTTATATTGGGAGCCCATTGTGGAGATGCAGAAATACAGGCTGGAGCTATTGCTCACAAATATGCTAAGGCAGGACATGAGGTAACCTTTGTTCATTTAACTGCTGGCGAGAAGGGGAATCCTGCACACATTTCTGTTGAAGATTATCGGGTTCAAAAAGTAAAAGAAGCAGAAAAGGTAGCTGAAATCCTTGGTGGAAAAAGTATCACTCTTGATTATAAGGATGCGGAGCTTAAGTGTGATGAAGAAACTGTAACAAGAGTAGCGACTTTAATGCGTAAGCTAAAACCGAATGTTGTAATTACACACTGGGTGAATAGTATCCACCCTGACCATGCTCTTTGTCCAAAAATTGTGCAAGCAGCACAATTAAAAGCAGGGCTGCCGGGCTTTGATTTAGATGGATTAGCCCCACATTATTACGGCTTTTATCATAGTGAAAACTGGGAGGACATGGAGGGATACGAGCCAGATGTATTCGTTGATGTATCAGATGAGTTCGACACTTACTTAGAGGCATTATCAAATTATTGGTTCATTATGAATTCAAAGTCTTTCCGTTATTACGACTACTATAAAGCACTTGGAACGGTGAGAGGATGCGTAAATCGAACGAAATATGCCCAAACACTTAAATTTCCAATTGGAGCGAATGTAAGAAAAGGAGCAATCATCCCAGGCTTTGAATTGTCATAAAAGCCATTAACGAGTGGAGTGAATATATTGGACTTAAAGAAAAAAGTCGGACAATTAATGGTTTTTGGGTTTAATGGGAAAGAGGCAACTCCAGAAATAAAAGCATTAATAAAGGATTATCATCTTGGAGCAATTATTTTATTTGGAAGAAATATTGGAACGCCTGAAGAAGTACTTAAGCTAACGACTGAGCTGCAAAGAGTAGCAAAAGAGGCGGGACATAAACATCCGTTGTTAATATGTACGGATCAGGAAAATGGAGCGGTTCGTAGATTAGGAGAGGGAACAACAATTTTTCCAGGAGCTATGTTATTAGGAGCAACTAATAAACCAGAAAATGCTAATAAGGTTGGAAATGCCACAGGGAAGGAACTTAAGGCATTAGGAATCAACTGGAATCTCTCACCTGTATTAGATGTGAATAATAATGCTCAAAACCCAGTTATTGGTGTTCGATCATTTGGTGAATCCCCATCAAATGTATCGTTATTAGGAAAAGAATTGATGAGAGGGATGCAAAATGCTGGAATGATCACGACATTAAAGCATTTTCCTGGACATGGAGATACAAGTGTGGATTCTCACTTAGATCTTCCTACAATTGATCATGATATGGAACGACTTCAAAATGTGGAACTATTGCCTTTTAGGGACTGTATCCAAAATGGTGCTGATACAGTGATGACAGCACATGTGTATTTTCCTGCTATCGAAAATCGCAAAAATGTTCCAGCAACACTCTCAAATAAAGTTATTAATGGTTTGCTAAGGGAGGAACTCGGATTTGATGGTGTCGTAACAACAGATTGTATGGAAATGGAGGCTATTTCAAGTACGATTGGAACCCCTCGAGGGGCAGTGGAAGCAATAAAAGCCGGTGTAGATTTAGTGATGATCTCTCACTCATACAGTCCACAAGTGAATTCAATGGAAGCAGTAATTCATGCTGTAGAAACAGGAGAAATTGAGTTGGAAACTATTGACTCCTCACTTAATCGAGTGGCGAAACTAAAAGAAAAATATTTAAGTTGGAATGATATCCAATTTTACGAAGAGATTGAGGTCCCTGAAGTTGTAGGGTGTGAAGAACATGATGAAATGGTGAATGAGGTCTATCGTCAAGGGGTAACAATAGTGAAAAATGACCAGGATATATTACCTTTATCAACAGATGCTTTTCATAGGGTTCTTATTGTGTATCCAGAAAATAATTCGAAATTGGGTGTAGAAGACAAAAGATATTTAAGTTTTTCCTTCGGTGAGTCGATTAAGGAGATTCATCCGAATGCTCAAGTCGTCCAATTATCTAATCCTCCAACAGAGGATGAAATTAATGATATTGCTCTTCAAGCGAAAACTTTCGATACGGTAGTAGTTGCGACATTATCAGCAATAACCGGGAGTAAGCAAATCAAATTAGTAGAAAAAATAGTTGAAACAAATAATAGGGTAGTAGTTGTAGCAACTAGGAATCCGTATGATTTAGCGTTTTTACCTAATGTCCCAGGATATGTTTGTACCTACGAATTTACCACACCTGCACTAAGAATAGCTGCACAGGCAATCTACGGGAAGATATTAGTTGAAGGAAAACTACCGGTTACCTTACCACAACAAAGTGCTCAGAAATAAATGAAAAAAAGTTCTAGTTTTTAAAAATGTTAAGGAGGTGAGGGGGGAGCAGCGGTCAACATTATTGTTTACAAAGTGTGTATATAGGTTATGAATGATAGGGGGAAAGTAAATGAAGAAACTAATTGTTTTATTATTATCTATTATTCTAGTCATTTCAATGGCTGGATGTAGTAGTAAAGAAACCGGAGGAAAGACTAAGGATGGTAAGGATATTATCACGGTATGGACATATCCTCATTATCCAGCACATCCAGAAATTGGACAAAAAAGTTATGAAGACCATCTTAAGGAATTAATTGCTGATATTGAAAAAGAAAATAAAGATATTAAGGTCAAATATGAAATTCTTTCATGGGAAGAAGGGGCTAAGAAATTTGATGTTGCTTTAAACTCTGGAAATCCACCAGATGTTTTCTTCTCTACAATGCAGCCAAAGTATATTAATACAGGTCTTGCTATACCATTAGATAAGTATTTAGATAAAGATGACCTTGAAGATTTAGAACCATTTGCGAAGGAAAACTTCACACTTGATGGGAAAATATGGGCAGTATCGCAATGGATTGCACTTCATTCTTGGGGAGGAAATCGAGCTCTATTAGAAGAAGCAGGAGTAGATATTGCTAAAATACAAAAAGATGGCTGGACATGGGAGGAATTTTACGATATTGCAAAGAAATTTACAGGTAAAAAGACAAAGGATGGGAAAGACCTTTATGGTTTCCTAACACAAGGAAAATCACCTGAAACTTTCGGGCATTTGATGAGAAACTATGGCATATTAAGGTCTCTATCTCCAGAGGGTAAGTTTCAATGGGGAGGAAAAGAGGCAGTAGAAACATTAGAATTCTTGAAAAAATTAATGGATGAAAAAATAATGCCAAAAGAAACAGCCGGTATCGATGAACAAAAAATGATAGACATGTTTAATGATGGACAAGCAGCTATTTTCGGAAGAACAGGTCCATATCAAATCACACAAAATGACAATAGAAACAAAGAGATAGATGAAGGAAAAATAAAAGGTGAGAAAATAGATATGGTTTTACTGCCTTTCCCACATCATGAAGGTTCAAAAGAAGTAGCTACCGGTGGCGGTGGTGGTATGTGGTTATTCAAACAAAAAAATTATAAAGGGGATAAGCATACAGACAATGCTGCAAAAGTACTAAAATACCTAACAGGAACTAAATCAAGTATAACTGCAGCTACACAATTCATTCCGCCTGCAAGAAAATCTGGTCAAAAAATGTATTCAGATATGCTACAGTTTGATACTGACAATGGTAAGTTTATTCAAAGAACATTGGGATATGTTGTAAGGGCACCTCAATTAGATCCAGTGATGGCTCAAAAAGACGGACAAATTGATGCAGATGGAGTAGAACCGAAATTCCAAGGTTTCTTAGCCGGTGAATTAACACCTAAAGAAACGGTTGAGCAGTGGACTAAAATTGCAGAAAGTATTTTGAAATAAACCTTAATAAGATTTCCCGCCTTTTGGCGGGAATCCTTTCATCGCTAGCTAAAAAAATGTGAAGGAGATGAAAACTATGGCCACTGTTCTTAGGGAAAATAAAAAGCGATGGTCATGGGGGATCGCAAAACAATTTATTAAAGACTATGGATGGTGTTATATATTTATTGCTCTTCCAGTTCTTTTGTTTCTTGTATTTACTGTGTATCCTCTTATATCAGCATTTATCATGAGTTTTCAGGAATATGGAATCTTAGAGTCTAGATATATAGGTTTAGAAAACTATAAGAAATTACTTGGTAGTGAAATTTTTTGGAAATCAATAAAAAACACAGTGATATATACAGTTGGCACTGTACCTGTAAGTATTATCATATCCTTTCTATTATCGTTATTAATTTTCCCATTAAATAAAAGATCTCAAACCTTTTTTAAAGCATCCTTTTATTTACCAGCAGTAACTTCAGGAGTAACGATGTCACTTATATGGTTATGGATGTTTGATCCAACAAAATCAGGATTAATTAATCTTTTTTTAAGTTGGTTTGGCATTGATCAGCATATGTGGCTGGCAAGTTCAGATACTGCTTTATTTTCTTTAATGTTGATGACATATATTGGTGGACATGGTAGTGGGATTATCCTGTATATGGCAGCAATGGGTGGGATACCAAAATCTTTATACGAAGCAGCTGATATTGATGCTGCAAGCTGGTGGTCAAAAATTAAAAATATAACGTGGCCGCTATTAAAACCAACAACTTTATATATGTTAATAACCGGAATTATTGGTTCGTTTCAAGTGTTTGAAGCAACGTATGTTATGACACAGGGTGGACCAAATTTTGCAACGACAACCATTGCATATTTGATTTACAAGCATGCATTTGAATATTACCAATTTGGATTAGCATCGGCAGAGGCTTTTGTCTTAGGGGTAATTATTATTATAGTTTCCGTTCTACAATTTAAGTATATGTCGAGTGACGTAGAATATTAGGAGGATAGTAACATGGAATTACAACCAACAACTAATCCCCAACATCAAATGGATATTGATGAGAAGAGAGAGAAGAATAAAAAAGTTTTAAGAACATGTGGATTTATTATTATTTACATAGTATTGGGGATATGGGCAATTTTCACTTTCGTCCCCTTCATTTGGATGATTAGTTCTTCTTTTAAAGATTCATCAGCGATAACTGCTGTTCCTCCCCAATTAATACCTGAACATCCTACTTTAGATGCTTTTAAGAGAATATTTGAAATGGGTGGATTAGGCAGGTGGTTTCTTAATAGTATTATTGTCGCAGGAATAAGTACTATAATTAATGTTTTTTTTGCATCTTTAGCAGGATATGCATTTTCGAAATTAAAATTTCCAGGAAGAAATACAATTTTTTGGATTCTTTTATCAACGATGATGATACCTGGACAGGTAACATTAATTCCATTATATATTTTAGTTGTAAATACATTTCATTTAGAAAACACATATGTAGGATTAATCGTTCCAGGAATGGTTAGCGTCGGTAGTATTTTCTTAATGAAACAATTTATGAGTTCTTTACCTAGCTCATTGATTGATGCTGGAAGAATAGATGCATGTAGTGAGTTTGGTGTATTCTGGAAAATAATTCTTCCGATTTCGAAACCTGGATTAGCAGTCTTGGCTATATTTACATTCGTTGGACATTGGAATAGCTTTTTTTGGCCATTTTTAATAACGAATACAAACACAATGAGAACATTACAGGTAGGTTTAACAACATTTAGATTTGAACATTTACAGGACTACGGAGCTATGATGGCAGGGGCGGTTTGTAGCGCAATTCCTATGATTATTGTATTCCTTGCATTACAAAAGTATTTCTTACGTGGTATTACTATAGGAGCTGTTAAAGGTTAGGAGGAATTTCAGTGGCAGAAGTGAAATTTGTCAATGTTATTAAGGAGTTTGAAGATGAGAAAAAAGGTAAGGTTCGTGCCGTAAATAACGCGAATTTTACTGTTAAAGATAAAGAATTTCTTGTTTTTGTTGGACCTTCGGGTTGCGGGAAAACGACTTCCTTGCGAATGGTTGCTGGACTTGAGAGACAATCTAGTGGGGATATTTACATTGGCAATAGATTAGTGAATAAGGTACATCCAAAGGATAGGGATATTGCTATGGTTTTTCAGGATTATGCCCTTTATCCACATATGACAATTAAAGAGAATCTAGCATTTGGATTGAAAAATTTAAAAACCCCAAAAGCTGATATAGAAGCAAAGATTAAAGAGGCTGCAGCCATTTTGAGTATAGAGAATCTTTTAGATCGTAAACCGCGAGAATTAAGTGGTGGACAAAAGCAGCGGATCGCTGTTGGAAGGGCAATAGTTCGAAATCCAAGTGTTTTCTTATTTGATGAGCCATTAAGTAATTTGGATGCTAAATTAAGAGTACAAATGCGTGTGGAACTTTCTGAGTTACATAAAAGGCTGGGAGCAACTGTCATTTACGTAACGCATGACCAAGTTGAAGCAATGACATTAGGTCAAAGGATAGTCGTTATGAATCAAGGTGAAATTCAACAAATCGCTTCACCGGAAGAATTATATGAATTTCCAAATAATATGTTTGTAGCAGGCTTCATTGGTTCACCGCCTATGAATTTTGTCAAGGCTAGGTTAGATGGAAATCAATTAATTACTTCGGATTATACATTTACAGTACCGGAAAAACTGATGGGAAAATACAAAAGCTATCAGAACAAAGAGGTTATTCTAGGAATAAGACCTGAGGATATTATTTCTACCAATCTACTAAGTGCTCAACCTGAAGTCAATGTTGTAAATCCTACGTTAAAGGTAGTTGAACATTTGGGGGCAGAGTTACTCTTTTACTTTAATATTGGTGATGACCAAATTACTGGTAGAGTAACTGCTGATGCAAAACTTAGCAGCCTTACAAAAGTTGAGTTATTTTTTAATTTAGAAAAAATGCATCTTTTTGACCCTGCGACTCAGGAAAGAATTTGAAATTTTTAAAATTGAAGAAGGAACGGTGATAATCATATGCTATCGATCAGCAAATTACTGAAAAAAACGGGACATCAAATCTTTTTGAACATTCTAACAGTACTGGGAGTTAGTATATGTTGGTCATTATTTATCGTTCCTGCCGTATTCTTACTCCCAATAACTTGGGCAATTGCCTATTTGATGATTATCTTTTTGCCGGCTACAACGGCTGTTTACGCTGTAATTCAGCACGTTTTAGAAGGGAAAAAGTATAAGTTAGGAATGTTTCTGAAGTCTTTTGCTTACTTTTTCAAAAGAGCATTCCTTCTTGGTTTAATTTATAGCTTAGCGGTAATCATTCCTTTATCCGAATGGTGGTACTACTTAAATATAAATAATAGTTACTTCATTTTCATTTTTGCAGTGTTTCAAACCTATCTTTGCTTAACTTTTCTTGCGACGCAGGTGTATGCCATTCCTCTTTTAGTATTAAAAGATGTAAAGGCAATTAAAGCTATGAATCAATCTATAAAGGAGTTTATGGGACATACATGGTATACGATTGGACTTTTTGTGCAAATTCTCTGTATCACACTTTTAATTAGCTTTACTATCATCGGGTTCTTTTTACTATTTATTGGAATGCTTTCTATCTTTGTATTAAATGCAACAAAGAATTTGGAGCTAGGTAAGAAAGAAAAACGTGTCGCAGAGGAAAAAAGAATTGAGCAGACGGTATAAGCTTAGAGAAGAGCTTCAAATTACAAAAATAGATTTGCCTTTCACTGAAAGGAAGTGTCACTTACATGAAATTAGGAGTTACTGTATTCTTAGAAGAATACATTTCAAAATTCCAAAACAAGAGAATCGGCTTAGTCACAAACATGACTGGAGTAAATGAATCACTAATTCCTACTATTGATTTATTCCACGAGCATCCTTCTATTCATTTAACAGCATTATATGGACCTGAGCATGGTATCAGAGGAGATGCAAAAGAGGGAGAAAAAGTAGAATCCTTCATTGATAAATATACAGGTTTGCCTGTATATAGTCTCTATGGCGCTTCTAAAAAGCCTAGCAAAGAAATGTTGGATCATGTTGATGTAGTAGTTTTTGACCTTCAGGATATTGGAGCACGGTACTATACATTTATTTATACAATGGCCTATGTGATGCAAGCGTGTGCGGAGTATGGAAAGCACTTTGTTGTATTAGACCGGCCAAATCCAATTTCTGGATTATCAACAGAAGGGAATTTAGTAGAGGATGATGTTCGTTCATTTGTCGGATTATATCCCATTCCTAATCGCCATGGTATGACAGTCGGAGAAATAGCCCAGCTTTATAAATATGAGTTTGGGATTGATTGTGAACTTACTGTTGTTCCTATGACAGGTTGGAGCCGAAAAATGTATTTTGATCAAACAGGATTATTTTGGGTACCTCCATCACCAAACACAACAGGAATAGATATGAGTACATTATACCCAGGGACTTGTTTAGTTGAAGGAACAAACCTATCAGAAGGGAGAGGAACGACAAGACCGTTTGAGTATGTAGGCGCTCCTTTTATTGATGGTTATCGTTTAGCAAAACATTTTAATGAGAAAAAAATTCCTGGGGTATTGGCTAGACCTGTTTCTTTTATCCCAACTTATCAAAAACATAAGGATCAAGTGTGTGAAGGGATTCAATTGCATGTAGTTGACCGCTTTAACCTTCACTCCTTAAAAGCTGGATTAACATTGCTAGAATTAGTAGCAGAAATGTACCCTAAACAATTTCAATTTAATAAAAATGAAGCGAATGGGAAGTATTTTTTTGACTTATTAGCAGGGACAAAAAGGCTAAAAAACCAAATATTAAATGGAAGCGTTCATCATTTCCTTGATGAGTGCAATGAGCTCTTGGATGATTTTAATAGAAGAAAAGCACCTTATTTAATCTATAAGTAATAGTAAGGAGTGTCCGTATTGATTACCTATCGATGCTACGAATCAGGTGATGAGAAGCAGATCGTTTCTCTCTGGAATAAGAGTTTACAAAAGGATCCTATTCATTCATTAAGATTTAGGAATTTGGTTTTGTTAGATGCAAATTTTGATCCAAATGGTTTAAGGCTAGCATTTGATAACGATAAATTAGTTGGATGTGTGTACACTATCAGAAGATTGTTACCTATGTATGGTACGGACTTGGAGCCTGATAATGGCTGGATTCCTTTCTTTTT
The DNA here is from genome assembly GCF_050281185.1 of Heyndrickxia sp. NPDC080065. Taxonomy (NCBI): domain Bacteria; kingdom Bacillati; phylum Bacillota; class Bacilli; order Caryophanales; family Bacillaceae; genus Heyndrickxia; species Heyndrickxia sp. NPDC080065. Next base: position 172,086 of record NZ_JBNNWS010000007.1, read on the forward strand.
CATCGATCCTAGCTACAGACGATTAGGAATCGGATCTCAATTGATAAAAGAAGCAGTTGAGTTTTTAAAAGCAAAAGGGAGAAAAAATGTCTTTTTTGCTTCTTATGCACCGAACTACATTTTGCCGGGAATTGATGAAGATACATATCCAGAAGCGCACGGATTCCTACAAAAACAAGGCTTTGAAAAGCTCTATTCACCTGTTGCTATGGATCGTAATCTAGTTGGTTATGAAGCTCCTAATGATGTTCGTGATTTGAAGAGTCAGAGGGAATCTGAAGGTTATACCTTTTCTACTTGTGAAGATAAGGATCTTTATGAAGTCATTCAATTTGCTAATGAAAAGTTCAATCATGATTGGGGAAGAGCCATTCGAGAAGGAATTTTACAAGGCTTGTCCCTAACCCAAATATTAATCGCTAGACAGGAACAAAAACTTGTTGGTTTTTGTATGCATGGAGGATATGAAGGTGTTCCAGAACGTTTTGGACCATTTGGAGTAGATCCTGATCAGCAAGGAAAGGGATTGGGAAAAATTCTTCTGCATGATTGTCTAAACTTAATGCGTTCTAAGGGATTGCATAGTGCTTGGTTCCTTTGGACCGGAGAAAAAAGTTCAGCAGGCTATCTTTATAAGAAAACGGGCTTTGAAATTACTAGAACATTTCATGTGATGAAAAAGACTTTGTAATACGAATGCAAAAAAACTGAAGTGGAGACTTCGGTTTTTTGTTGACTTTATTATATAAAAACAGCTATAACTTGACATAGGTAAATAGAATGATCGAAATGAGGTGGTGTATATGGCAGTAACAACTGGGGGACTAGCTATGCTCTCTGAGATGCTTTCGAAGCTTCCACCATCAGAAAGAAAAATCGCTTCTTATATTTTACAAAATCCACAAGAATCAATTACGATGACTGCGAGCGAATTGGGGAAACATAGCTCTACAAGCAGTGCAGCTGTTATAAGATTATGTAAATCATTAGATTTAAAGGGATTTCAGGAATTGAAATTAAGGATAGCCGGGGATTTACAAAAAACAAGTGAATACGGGTTCCGTGATATTGAACCAAATGAATCGAGATTTACTATTATTGAAAAGATGACGAATAACAGTATTCAAACCATTAAGGAAACTGCAGAATTACTCAGCACAGATGAGCTTTCCAAAGCAGTTGAAGTATTAAAAAAAGCAAATAATATCCATTTCTTTGGTGTTGGCGCTTCAAGTATCATTGCCCAAGATGCACAGCAAAAATTTTTACGAATTAACAAAAATGCAACTGCATTTTCTGATATTCATATGGCCGCAACATTAGTTGCCAATGCCCATGAAAATGATGTTGTGTTTGGTATATCGTTTTCTGGAAAAACCTTTGAAGTAGCAAAGATTTTGGAGCTTGCTAATAAGCAAGGGGCAAAAACGATAAGTCTTACAAAATATGGGGCATCTATTGTTAATGAACAAGCAGAAATCCGATTATATACTTCTGCAACTAGAGAGCCTACATTTCGAAGTGGAGCGACCTCATCACGAATAGCTCAACTGCATGTTATTGATATTCTCTTTATGTGTGTAGCTTCTCAAGCATACAATGAAACCGTGAAGTATCTTGATGAAACAAGAGATGCAATTAATTTTTTGAGGGAAAAAATTAAATAGTTTATAGGGATTAGAATCTTGGATTCTGATCCTTTTTTTGTGTTAGCAATCAATATTCATGTTCTATTTTTTTAAGGTTGTTTATAACTTAAATGTAAGGGTTGTATCATTCTAGCTTTAGTTAGAACCTTAGTTACTAAATGATATATCCAAGAATTGCTGTTGATCTCTTCCACATTATCGCAGGGGGAAATATAACATTTTAAAGGGGGAAAGTTCAATTGAAAAGGATCAAACGAACAGGGATTATTATACTTTTTATACTTGTCATGATGTTATCAGCTTGTTCCTCGAAGAACACGAATGGGGAGGATTCAAAGAAAGGCGGAAAGACTGTTACATTAGAAATTGGAAGCTGGAGAACGGAAGACAAAGCGGGCTATGAAAAGCTTATTAAAAAATTTAATGAAAAATATCCGAATATTAAAGTGGAGTTTAAACCATCAAAAAGTACGGAATACAATACCATCCTTAATACAGCTTTAAAAAGTGGAGGAGGTCCAGATCTTATCCAACTACGCCCTTATGCTCCGACGGCAGAGCTAGCGAAATCAGGTTACTTAGAGGCAATTGATGGCTTGAAAGGCTTAGAACGATTTCCGGATTCAGCTTTACAGGCATCAAAAGGTGAAGATGGAAAACAGTATGGTGTACCTTTAAACATTAGTACGACACAAATGTTTTACAATAAAAAAATATTTCAAAAGTTAGGTCTTGAAGAGCCAAAGACATGGGATGAGTTTATCCAATTAAATAAAAAAATAAAACAAGAAGGGATTATTCCGATTGCACTTGGTTCCAAAGAAGGATGGCTGCTTTCTGCTGCACACGGAATCATCGGACCCGCACTTTATGGAGGAAATGACTTCGTAGACCAAATCTCCACAGGTAAAACGAATTTCACGAGTCCAGAATTCATTAACTCCATAAAAGCAATGGATGAACTAAAAAATTACTTCCCTGACAATTATGAAGGCTTAGGAATGGATGATATTCAAACGTTATTTTTTACTGAAAAAGCGGCGATGTTCCCAACGGGAAGCTGGGTAATTGAACAGTTGCTGAAAATGAATCCAAATTTGGAATTAGGCTACTTCCCAATGCCGTCCGCTGTAGGTAAAGAACCGACGATTACAACATGGGTGGACGGTTCCTACGGTATTAATGCAAACTCAAAACATAAAGAAGAAGCAAAGAAATTCCTAGAATTTATGACTTCAGATGAATTTGGAAAACTCTTTACAAAAGAATTTAAGATGATTAGTGCCATTCCTGGAATTGAATCGGATGATGCATTGGTCAGTTCTCTAAGCAAGGCTATTGAAGAAAAACCAACTCCTTATATGATTCTTGTTTATTTTACCGGTGGGAATCCAACGACAAAAGCAACGTTAGAAACAGAATTACAAGGAATGTATTTAGGGAAGAAATCACCAGAAGAAGTAGCTAAAGCCGTTCAAAAAAGTGCTGAATCATGGTTTAAGCCTTTTCAATAAAGGGTAGGTGATTTTACTATGAATGAAACGAACATAAAACGTATAGATAAAAAACAAAGGAGATGGAAAAGATGGGGGATCCATCTTTTTCCTCTCCCCGCCCTAATTATTTATGGATTATTTATTGTTTATCCGTTAATTGCGGCACTTATGTATAGTTTTTTTGATTGGAATGGAATTGTAAGAGGAGCATTTGTAGGACTTAAAAACTTTAAAAATCTGTTTACATTAGAGCCTTTCAGTGGAATGTTTTGGAACGCTTTTCGTCATAACATTATATATTTTGTTATACAAATGGTTGTTCAAAATGGACTTGCTTTTTTATTAGCATTTGTTCTTTATAAAAAAATCCGCGGAGCAGAGTTTTTTAAACTAGCTTTTTTCCTTCCAAGATTATTATCTGTGATAGTTGTAGGATTTTTATGGAAGCTTATCTTAAACCCAAACTTTGGTGCACTAAATGCGATCTTAGGAAAAATAGGATTGGAATCATTACAAAAAGCTTGGCTTGGAGATCCTAAGTCTGCCCTCATTACAATTATCCTGGTTAACTGTTGGTTTGGGTTAGGCTTTGGGGTTCTTATTTTCCTTGCAGGTCTCCAAGCGGTTCCAACTGAATTAACAGAGGCTGCCACTCTAGATGGTGCAAAGGGTTTTACAATGATTCGTAAAATTATTTTACCATTGATGATTCCCTCGATTATGATTATGACCGTCCTAACATTTATCCAATCATTTGAGGCATTTGAATTAGTTTATGCAATGCAAGGCTCAATGGGCGAACCATATTTTTCGACGGATACATTAGCAGTATATTTTTATCGCTTAGCTTTTGGAGGATCTAGTGGAGAATCATCCGCAATTGGGTTAGGTTCTGCATTGGCAGTTGTATTATTTCTATTTATATCTATTTTTACTGTACTATTTTTAAAATTCACTCAGAAAAAAGAAGTAGAGATGTAGGAGGGATAAAGGTGAAACATTCCATATGGACTAGGCCAATGTACTATATTTTAGCCTTTTTATTTGCCTCCATAAGCTTATATCCTATTGTATTAATGATCGCTTCATCTTTTAAATCAAGTTCGGAAATATTTACAAATCCGCTGTCTTTTCCGAAAGGGTTAAATTTAGATACGTATAAAACACTATTAGAACAAATTCCATTTATGAAGTTTTTTTATAATAGTGTCATTGTTAGTATAGTTTCTGTTCTATTGATATTAATGACAGGATCTTTAGCGGCATATTATATTGCAAGGTATAAATATAAGTGGAATCAAGCTTTGTTTTTCCTTTTTTTAATGGGAATGATGATTCCGATTAAATTGGGGATTGTGCCGTTGTTTATTTTAATGAAAAATTTAGGATTAACCAATTCTTTATGGTCGCTTATTTTAATTTATACTGCTACAGGTATTCCATTATCTATGCTGATCTTAACAGGATTTTTTAGGACAATGCCTGTCGAGCTAGAGGAAGCAGCGCGAATTGATGGAGCAGGTGATTTAAGAATATTATGGAATGTAGTATTACCATTAATGCGTCCTGCACTTGGTACTGTTTTTATTATTAACTTCGTTCAATCCTGGAATGATTTCTTTTTTCCGCTTATCTTTATTTCAGATGAAGCTAAGAAAACGATTCCTGTAGGAATGTTGTCCTTATTTGGTGAATATTCCGCAGATTGGGGCTCCTTGTTTGCAGGATTGACACTATCGTCGATTCCGATGATTGTCCTTTTCTTTATTGCCTCTAAACAATTTATGGAAGGACTCACAGCAGGAGCGGTTAAATAACCATTTGTTTAAAGGTAAATTATGAGAAGGGATTAGAGTTTACTATGATTCTAATCCCTTTTATTGTGTCATACTAAGAAAAGCCATCAATGGCAGCCATTACTTAAGATATATAAAGGGAAATAAAAAATAGGCTTTGTTAATGCTTTTTGTTGATAAAATTACCTGTCTGGTATTGTGAAGCGTGTTCTTTACGAAGTAAAACTAGCTGAGTACATACCAGACAGGGTTTTATTAGAAACAACAACATTGTTTAACATAATAAAAAAATAAAAACAAAATGTCCACTACATATAAACAAAAAATTATTTTTGTGGTAAATTATTAATATTAAGGGATTTAACATCAATGTTTGTTCGTGTGGAGAGGACATATGTATATAAAGCGTTTACAAAATAATGGAGGGATTGAACATGACTAGTCATGCATTAGATCGTTTTTTATCAGAAAATCTTGAGGATTTAAAAAGTAAAGGCCTTTACAATGAAATCGATGTGGTTGAAAGTGCAAATGGACCTGTAATAAAAATCAAAGGAAAAGAGCTAATTAATCTTTCATCAAATAACTATTTAGGATTAGCTACGGATGAACGTTTAAAAGAAGTAGCTATCGATGCGATTAAGGAGTGGGGTGTCGGTGCAGGAGCAGTTCGGACAATTAACGGAACTCTTGATATTCACATCCAATTAGAAAAAAAATTAGCTGAGTTTAAGGGAACAGAAGCGGCTATTGCATACCAATCGGGATTTAATTGTAATATGGCTGCTATTTCTGCCGTTATGGATAAAAACGATGCTATTCTTTCAGATGAATTGAACCATGCGTCAATCATCGATGGATGCCGCCTATCTAAAGCAAAAATTATTCGCGTTAACCATTCAGATATGGATGATTTAAGGAAAAAAGCAAAAGAAGCAAAAGAATCTGGTCAATACAATAAAATAATGGTTATTACAGACGGTGTCTTTTCTATGGATGGTGATATTGCCAAACTTCCAGAAATTATTGAAATTGCTGAGGAATTTGACCTTATTACCTATGTGGATGATGCACATGGATCAGGTGTCACAGGAAAAGGTGCGGGTACTGTAAAACACTTTGGTCTTGCTGATAAAGTTGATTTCCAAATCGGTACTCTCTCAAAGGCAATTGGTGTTGTTGGCGGCTATGTTGCCGGTAAGAAAAACCTGATTGATTGGTTAAAAGTTCGTTCACGTCCATTCTTATTTTCAACGGCTGTTACTCCAGCTGATGCTGTTGCTGCAACGAAGGCAATTGAAATATTAATGAGTTCAACCGAATTAAATGACCGTTTATGGGAAAACGGAAACTATTTGAAAAAAGGGTTAAAAGAACTGGGATTCAATATCGGTGATAGTGAAACTCCAATTACTCCTTGTATCATTGGAGAAGAAAAAGCAACTCAAACCTTTAGTAAACGGCTTTTTGAAGAAGGAGTATATGCGAAATCTATTGTATTCCCTACTGTTCCACAAGGTACTGGCCGTGTAAGAAATATGCCTACTGCCGCACATACGAAAGAAATGCTTGATCAAGCAATCGCAATCTATGAAAAAATTGGGAAGGAAATGGGCTTGATTTAATATAAGGGGATTATATATCCCCTCCAAACATTCGACACCTAGACATAGCAACATACACAGGGGGAATTCAAATGAAAAAAATTCTTGTGACCGGTTCATTAGGTCAAATCGGTAGTGAATTAGTAACGAAAATTAGAAGCATATATGGTGCGGAAAATGTAATTGCAACAGATATCCGCGACAATAGAAGCAATGTTGTAACAGATGGCCCGTTTGAATTATTAGATGTAACAGACGCTAAAAAAATGTATGATTTAGCAAAGAATTATCAGGTAGATACCGTTATCCATCTAGCAGCTTTATTATCGGCAACTGCAGAGAAAAACCCATTGCTAGCTTGGAATTTAAATATGGGTGGACTAGTAAACGCACTAGAAACAGCAAGAGAATTAAATTGCCAATTCTTCACTCCAAGTTCGATTGGGGCATTTGGTCCATCCACACCAAAGGATCAAACACCCCAAGATACAATTCAGCGTCCAACAACTATGTATGGAGTGAATAAGGTGTCTGGGGAGCTCCTATGTGATTACTACAACATTAAATTTGGTGTTGATACACGAGGAGTGCGATTCCCAGGTCTCATTTCTTATGTAGCAGAGCCGGGTGGCGGAACAACCGATTATGCTGTTGAAATCTATTACGAGGCAATTAAAAATAAGCGCTTTACATCCTATATTGATAAGGGAACATATATGGATATGATGTATATGCCAGATGCCTTAAATGCCATTATCGATTTAATGGAAGCAGACCCTTCTAAATTAAAGCATCGTAATGCATTCAATATTACTGCGATGAGCTTTGCGCCAGAGGATATAGCAGCAGAAATTAAAAAGCATATTCCTGAATTTGAAATGAGCTATAATGTTGATCCTGCAAGACAAGCTATTGCCAACAGCTGGCCTAATTCAATAGACCCGAGCGCGGCTAAAGAGGAATGGGGCTTTAAAGCTGATTATAATCTAGAAAACATGACAGTAGATATGCTAGAAAAATTAAAATTAAAACTTAAATAAATGGTTTTAGGTAACGATGAGAATCGTTGCCTTTTTTACATTTCTTTAAAATAGAAAAATTATTTATGATATATCTACTGAAATCTTCATGGTAAAATAGAATTAAAAGATTATGAAGGAACAAGTGGACCTACATGACAAATATAAAAAAAATTAAAAAACCGTTTTTTTGGACTTTTTTTATACTTGCTTTATTTGTCCTATTAGGGATGTTATTTGTATTAACCCTTTTTGAAATGGATAAGGTGTGGTATTTGCCTGTAACTACTATAATTGTTGTGCTCCTTTTTTGTATGACTTTCTTTTTTATATATAGAATAAACCTTTTCTACAGGGAATTTTGTAAACTGAAAGATGCCGAAGAACAATGGTCAGCTCTCATTCACTATATGCCAGACTTTGTATGTTTTAAAGATGGACAGGGTAGGTGGAAAAAGGTGAATGAATTTGGTCGTAAATTATACAATTTGGAAGATGTAGATTATTACGGGAAAACTGACTTGGAGCTTGCTGAGTATACTCCCTTTTTTAAAAATGGTTTTAATTATTGTTTTATTTCTGATGAAAATGCTTGGAAGAAAGGAACACTATTGCGAGTTGAAGAATCGTTCGCTATCCCATCAGGGGAAATAAAAAGTTTTGATGTATTAAAAATCCCCCTTTTTTATTCTAATGGAAATCGAAAAGGATTGTTAACGATTGGTAGAGATATTACTCAACAAAAGTCCGCGGAATCTATGCTTTTAACACGGGAAAAACTCTCCGTCGTTGGTGAGCTGGCAGCTGGGATTGCCCACGAAATTCGTAATCCTTTAACTAGCATAAAGGGACTTACTCAATTAATGCATGAATCAAAAAATGTAACAGATGAATATGTAAAAGTGATGATATCAGAAATTGATCGCATTAACCAAATCGCAAGTGAATTACTTGCTCTTTCAAAACCACAAAGCAGGAAATACAATCAAGTATCTTTAACAGATATTCTCCGTTATGTCGTGAATATAATGGAACCTGAAGCGCTTTTAAGAGGAGTTGAATTAGAATTTTCGGAAGCTGAACACTGTCAAATAGATGGTGATCGAAACGGATTAATTCAAGTATTTATTAATTTGCTTAAAAATGCTATGGATGCTATGCCAAATGGAGGAGTAATAAAAATTAGTAGTAAAGTAGAAAACTGTAAAGCGATAGTTTCTATTTCAGATCAGGGAATTGGGATTCCTCCGGAAAGATTAAAGAGAATCGGAGAGCCATTTTTTACTTTAAAAGAAAAAGGCATGGGTCTAGGTTTAACGGTAAGCAATAAAATTATTCAGGAACATAAAGGAACCATTGAATTTCATAGTATCGAAAATGAAGGAACGAATGTAACAATGACATTTCCACTAGGTTAATCGATTAGGGGCAATTATCGTTTTCTCCTCTGCCCCCATTTCTTTATTCCTCATCTTATTATTCTATCAACCCATTTTGAAGGAGGTTATATCTTGCTTAATCAAGCGAAGGAAATTTTGCGTACATATTTTGGCTATGATGAATTTCGTAATGGACAAACTGCAATTATTGAACAGGTACTTGAAGGGAAAGATACAGTTGCTATTATGCCAACAGGTGGGGGAAAGTCTATTTGTTATCAAGTCCCTGCATTGATGCTGCCTGGTGTAACGATCGTGATTTCTCCCTTAATATCCTTGATGAAGGATCAAGTTGATGCATTGAAAAATGCGGGAATATCCGCAACCTTTATTAATAGTTCCATTAGCGGTAATGAAATGCAGGAACGATTAAAAGGGATTGCCTCTGGTGAATTTAAGCTGCTATATATTGCTCCTGAACGGTTAGAAGCCCCTTCCTTTATTGAACTTTTAAACCAGATTACGGTCTCAATGGTGGCCATCGATGAGGCTCATTGTATTTCACAATGGGGACATGACTTTCGCCCAAGCTATTTATTGATTAAAAAGTTTATCCATTTCATACAGCCTAAACCTATTATCTTAGCATTAACAGCGACAGCTACACCTAATGTTAAAGAGGATATTTGTGAATTACTCGATATCCCTTTGCAAAATGTTGTACTCACTGGATTTGGAAGGGATAACTTGATTTTCAAGGTAGTAAAAGGGCAGGATCGCGATTTGTTTTTGGAAGAGTATATAAAGAAAAACAATCTTCAAGCGGGAATTATCTATGCTGCTACTCGAAAAGAGGTAGAACGATTATATCTTCAGCTAAAGAAAAAAGGGATCCAAGTCGGTAAATACCATGCTGGTATGTCAGAGCAGGATAGAAATGAAAATCAAGAGCAATTTTTATATGATAATCTCAATGTTATGGTAGCGACCAGCGCATTTGGAATGGGCATAAATAAATCAAATGTGCGTTATGTTGTTCACTATCATATTCCAAGAAATATGGAAGCATATTATCAAGAAGCAGGCAGGGCTGGGCGTGATGGGGTAGACAGTGAATGTATATTAATGTTTGCTGCACAGGATGTTCATATCCAAAAGTTCTTGATCGATCAGTCTGAAATGGATGGAGAGCGAAAAGAATACGAATATGCTAAACTGCAAAAAATGATTAGCTATTGCCATACGGAATCCTGTTTTCAAAAATATATATTGGAGTATTTTGGTGAAGAGAATGCGGAAGAATGCCGCAAATGTGGAAATTGTACCGATGAACGTATCCAAGTCGATGTAACTAGGGAAGCCCAAATGGTTTTATCTTGTATTAAGCGAATGAATGAAAGGTTTGGAAAAACGTTTGTTACGAAGGTATTAACTGGTTCTTCTGATAAAAAAATCATAAGCTTTGGGTTTAATAAGCTATCAACCTATGGGATTATGAGAGAAAAGACACAAAAGGAAGTTAATGAGCTTATTGATTTTCTAACTGCAGAAGGTTATTTACGTCCAACAGATGGTCAATACCCCGTTCTTATGCTAACGAACCAAGCTGCCCGTGTGCTCCGCGGTGAGGAGGCTGTGTTAAGGAAAGAAAGCGTAAAAGTGAAACAGTTGATTGAAGATAACCAGCTATTTGAACAATTAAGGCAGTTACGAAGAGAAATTGCCGAAAAAGAAAAAGTACCTCCGTATATTATTTTCTCAGATCAAACATTAAAGGAAATGAGTGCAAAGCTTCCATCTTCCAAAAATGAGCTATTACAAATTAAAGGTGTTGGGGAGAGAAAGCTGGAGCAATATGGTAATGATGTGCTATCAGTTATCCTTAGTTACTGTGAGCAAAATAGTATTGTAGTAGAGAAAAATGAAAGTCCGGTTATTATAAAGCAGGGAATGAAAAAAGAAGATAAAGAAAAAAGCCATCATACAACACTTTCTTTATTACAGCAAGGTTTATCGATTGAAGAAATAGCAGTTAAAAGGGAAATGATAGAAAGGACGATTGAAAGTCATCTAATTAAATGTGGTGAGGAAGGCTTTACGATTGATTGGGATCAGTTTATTCCTGATCAGTATGAGCATTTGATTGAAGAAGCGGTGAATCAGGCAGATTCTGAAAGATTAACACCGATTAAAGCACTTTTACCAGAAGAAGTAAGCTTTTTTATGATTCGTGCTTTTTTACAGAGGAAGAAAGAGCAAACAGTATAAATCTGTACTTTGGGGACACTAGATCCGTTATTGTGACAAAATGAGCTAATTCCTTATGTTTGCGGACAAAGATTCCGCTATTTTATAAAAAAGCAGTGATTTCCCTGTGTTTTTTCGTAAATAGCGTACTCAGTGTCCACTTAGCCCTTAAATTAGGGGAATTTAATAAAAATAACGGATTCAATGTCCGCATATGATATAAATTAATAACGCTCAAAGCGATAATTGAGCGTTATTTTTTGTAAATTTATATACGTATTTTACTGTTTAAATACAGTGTTTTTTGATATTTTTTTAGAGTTCGGAACGAATTAATTTTTATTTGCTACCCTTTTAAAATTTTAAAGTACTTTATCATTTTCCCATTGGTAATTCCAAAATCTTTCGTTTTGCAGCCAGGCGACTGTTTCGGGATCTTTTTGTTTTAATTTTTCTTCACGGTCTGCTATCATCCAAGCAGTTTGCGAAATATGAGCTTTCATGGCGCCAATTTTTTGGTCAATCACCGAACTTACATCATTGATTACGTCTGGCGGTCCAATTTCATCCTCATGATTATTTGAAAAGGCTACACAATGAAGCTTTGGACGATTTTCCTTTGGTATGCGTCTGACAGCTCGGACGACAGCCCTGCCTGTTGCTTCATGATCGGGATGGACGGAGTAACCTGGATAGAAAGTAATGATAAGAGATGGATTCAATTCTTCAATGAGATTGGCCATCATTTTTATTAGCTTTTCATCATCTTCAAATTCAACCGTTTTATCACGAAGCCCCATCATTCGCAGGTCCTGGATTCCCATTACTTCAGCAGCTTTTTGGAGTTCCTTCTTACGAACATTAGGGAGTGTTTCTCTTGTTGCAAAAGGTGGATTTCCTAAATTTCTTCCCATTTCCCCAAGTGTGAGGCATGCGTAGGTGACAGGAGTTCCGTTCTTTACATGTGTTGAGATCGTACCGGAAACTCCAAATGCTTCATCATCAGGATGGGGAAACACGACTAATACTTGGCGTTCTTTTTCCATTTTATAAAAACTCCTTTCTAGATTCTGGTGAATTATTCAAACGGTGTTTCACTAATTTCAAGTGCCACTGCTAATTTTCCATCATAGCCATGACCGGCGAGAAGCAATCGACCTAAATCATCTATTTCAAAATGTGTTAATCCTTCTGCATAAATCCATCCAATAGCTAATTTTAAGCCGACTCTAAATGGACCATCACCAATAATTTTGCCATGATCATAGTTTACCTGGGCATTTCGAATGTAAGCTCCAGCCGAAAAGAAAGATTCATTAAAATGAGAGGCATAAGCCCCATTTGTTGTTTCTAAATGTATATAAACCGTCTTGCCGGATAACTCATTTATCTTTTCTTGAACAGCAGAGATGTTAATAGGCTCCACTAAAAAAACCTCCTCATTTTATGGATGTTGGACATAAATAGTATCAAAATAAGTATGTGATTATTTTACTAAAAATAGTAAAAGAATGCGAAGAGATTGCTTTTGAAAGATCTGTTTATCATCAAAAAGCATAAATAATAAAAGAAATTGGCACTGTCGCCAATTTCTTTTAATCTGAACTCTGTATTATTTTTCTTATTTATTCGCAACAAAGCGTGTATAAGCCCCATGCATAACTGGTCCAACATATTGGTTTAATTTAAATCCATGTTCAATAGCAGCTGATACAAATTTTTTAGCAGTAGATACAGCTTCTTTTACTGAGCTCCCTTTAGCAAGCTCTGCAGTAATGGCAGCTGCAAAAGTACATCCTGCACCATGATTATAGGTAGTTTCGAATTTTTCACCTTCAAGAAGTGTGAAATCTTTTCCGTCATAGAATAAATCAACAGCTTTCTCATGAACGAGCTGCTTACCACCTTTAATTACAACATTTTTCGCACCTAAGTCATGAATTTTCACGGCAGCTTCTTTCATATCCTCAATCGTTTTAATCGGTCCTGTCTTCGCTAACTGCCCAGCTTCAAATAGATTCGGAGTAACGATGGTTGCACGTGGTACTAATAGTTCACGCATGGCATCAGTGTTTTCAGGTTGTAGAACTTCATCTTCCCCTTTACAAACCATAACAGGGTCAATGACAACTTTATCAAGCTTGTGCTCATCAATTTTGCGAGCAGCTAACTCAATGATTTCTACAGAACCAAGCATTCCAGTTTTCATTGCATCGATTCCAACTGAAAGGATCGTTTCCAATTGTGGGTCAACGGTTTTTACATCAATTGGAAACACATTATGATGCCAGTCATTATTAGGATCCATTGTGACAATGGATGTTAAGGCAGTCATTCCGTAAACACCAAGTTCTTGGAATGTTTTTAAATCAGCTTGAATTCCAGCTCCGCCACTAGAATCTGATCCTGCAAGAGTTAAGGTTTTTTTCAATGTCATGAACACTTCCTCCTCAATCAACGCAAAGATGAATATACTAAATAATCTCTTTTTTAGGATATACCAAGAATCGATGGATGACAAATGGATTTCATCCATCTATAAACCTACACCATAAAAAAGAAGGAATTAAACTTGAAGTTTTTTTAAAATAGGTCATCTTGTATTAAAACGCGTCATACAAAAAGCTCATCTACATATGTAGATGAGCTATTAAAAGGGGGGATCATCGTCTTTATTTAGTATGGACAAATTCTTTCAAACTATACATAAAAGTTTAAAAGAGAGATAATTTTTCAAAAACTCTTTACTTTAGAAAGCAAACCGTATAGAATACAGTTATAAATATCAAGCATTTCCAAAGGAGGTAATGTATTATGGAAAAATTTCAATTTCAATCTCACATTAATTTCATAATGCAGTCCATGGGAAATGTTAAATGTAGTTTCTAATGTTCTATAATAATAGGATTTTATTATTTCTCTAATTATTTATGTAAATCAAACAACCATGGGCTGCGATTGATCAGTTTATGGTTTTTTATTTTGATTAAAACCGTATTCGATACGGTTTATTTTTTTACATGAAAATTGGAGGAAATACATTTGAACATACAAAAATTAGGTTGGAATCAATTTTTTGAAGAAGCATTTGAAGAATATAAACAACAAGGATTCGCTGTGGGAAGAGTCACTTTAGAGCATAAAAAAATATATCGGGTTGCATCTGAACATGGTGAGATGCTAGCAGAAGTTTCTGGGAAACTTCGTTTTAACGCAATAGAGCGTCAAGATTATCCTGCGGTAGGAGATTGGGTCGTTATCACCCCAAGGCCGGAGGAACAAAAGGCAACAATCCATGCCATACTGCCTCGCAAAAGTAAATTTTCAAGAAAAGCGGCGGGAGCAACAATGGACGAACAAATTGTTGCAACAAATGTCGATACGATATTTCTAGTGAATGCATTAAATGCAGACTTCAATATACGCAGGATTGAGAGATATGTATTAACAGCTTGGGAAAGTGGTGCAAACCCAGTCATCATTCTAAATAAAGTGGATTTATGTGAGAATGTCGAAGAAAAGATCCAAGAGGTTGATTCTGTTGCATTTGGTGTTCCCATCCATGCCGTCAGTGCCGAACAAAATATAGGAATGGATCAGCTTGACCCATATATTTATGAAGGTCAAACCATTGCATTGCTCGGTTCATCTGGTGTTGGGAAGTCAACATTGACCAATACTTTACTTGGCGATTTTAAGCAGGAGGTACAAACGGTTCGTGAAGGGGATGACCGTGGGAGACATACGACAACCCATCGTGAATTAGTTGTATTAGAGGATGGTGGTATTTTAATTGATACACCAGGAATGCGTGAGCTCCAGCTATGGGATGCAGATGAAGGGTTCAGTCAAAGTTTCTCTGATATAGAAATTTTAGCTGACAACTGTCGTTTTAGGGATTGTTCGCATAAATCAGAACCTGGATGTGCTGTCCAAACCGCGATTTCAGAAGGTACATTAGATAAAAGTAGATACGCAAGCTATGTAAAGCTTCAAAGAGAGCTTGCATTTTTAGAGCGAAAGGAAAATCGCCAGGCAAGGCTTGCTGAAAAAGCAAAATCGAAACAGATGTCTAGTTCTCAAAAAAAGAATAAATAATAATCCATTATTAGAGGGGCTTAGCTGAAGAGTTAAGCCCCTTTAAAATTCTTGTATCTGATAATATACTATGGCTAAGAGTGGATAAGGAGAGAGGCTAAATGATTAAGATATTATATATAGAAGATGATTTAGAAATTGGTAAATGGGTTTCAGATGAATTACGTGAAAGAGGCTATCGTGTTAGTTGGCAGCAATCGGGGGATGGAGCAATAAACCAGATAAAGGAAATGGATATTGTTATACTCGATGTCATGCTCCCAGGATTAGACGGATTTTCTGTGGGAAAACGATTAAAAAAGGAAGCACCAGATGTACCAATTATGATGCTTTCTGCACGTTCATCTGTTGATGATAAGCTGCAAGGATTAGAATTCGCGGATGATTATTTAACTAAACCATTTCATCCGGAAGAGCTGATCGCTAGAATAGAAGTTTTATTAAGGAGATTTCAAAGACAAGAACCAGAAAAAATCGAACTACAGCATTTAGTAGTGTTCCCAGCTGAAAACCGCATTATTGATCAGCGAACTGATGAGGAAATATTACTTACCGGAAAGCAATATCAGATCTTTCAATATTTCATAAAGCATCCAAATCAAATATTAACGAAAGAACAGCTGTATGAGGGGGTATGGTCAGAACCTTTCCTCGATGGTGACAAAACATTAATGGTACATATTCGCTATTTACGTGAGAAAATAGAACAAGATCCTGCAAATCCAAAGATTATCGAAACAATTAGAGGGATTGGCTATAGGGTGAGATTATGAAGTTTAGGCATTCATTACTAGCGAAATTTTTACTTATCATTTTGATAGCGATTTTATTTATTCCGATTGTTATTCCTGTTACATCATTAATATTTTACTTTCCCTTCTTACCCAACGATCATGGTAAATCAGAAGTTTATTATAATGGAAACGATTTAGAAAGAATGTGGCATAAGGAAGCAGAGAAATTAAGTAATTCTACTCCTGAAAAAATTAATAATACCTTACTTCAAATTAAGGGGAAATACCCTGATTCCAAGTTGTTTTGGGTAGATCAACAAGGACAAACTCAATTGCAATTGCCTGAGCAAAAATGGATTCCAAACAAGTGGAGTGCTTCTTTTACGGTTGATTTTATGAAAAAAAGCTATGATAATGATCCATTTACAACGGTTGCTTTTATTGGCTCAAAAAAAGAAAATCGATTTATGGTTTTTCAAATGCCACGTAATAAGATGAAAGCACCAATAGATGATATAAGAGCTCGATATGATTTCATCTACGGAATAGGCTTACTATGCTTATTTGTTATTTTTATCTTTTTATCCTGGCTGTTCGTCTACAAACTTCGAAAACGTCTTCTTCACTTGCGCGATGCCATGGACCAAAAAGGAAATGATGGAATTCCAGAACCTGTACCTGAAGGGAAGAAGGATGAAATTGGTCAGCTAGAGCATGCATTTAATCGTATGATTTATCAATTAAAGGAAGGAAGAACGCGTGAACAGGAAGAAGAAAAATTACGCCGTCAGCTTATAGCTAATCTGTCACATGATTTACGAACGCCATTAACCACTTTGCGTGGACATGCTTACTCACTTAATAAAGAAAATTTGAGTGAGAAAGGGAAAGAATCTGTCGAGTTAATCGATAGAAAAATTACCTATATCGGTCAATTAGTTGATAACTTGTTCTCCTATACTTTATTATCAGCGGGAAAATATCCCTTTCATCCACAATCAGTTGATGTTTTAAGAAAAGTAAGAATGATTATTGCTACATGGTATCCTGTATTTGAAAAGGAAGGCTTCGATGTGGAAATTGATCTTCCAGAAAAGAAAATTGAATGGACAATTGATCCCGGCTGGTTTGAACGGGTATTAGATAATTTATTTCAAAATATTCTCCGTCATACAAAAGAAGGAAAATATATTGGGATTATCGGAAAAGAGACAGAAGAGGGATTTACATTAATCATTGAAGATCATGGTCCAGGATTAAAAACCGTATCAGAAGACAAAGGAGCAGGGATTGGACTTTCCATTGTCTCGTTAATGCTGAATGAAATGAATCTATTCTGGTCTATTGATACAAGTGAAAGTGGAACAAAAATTAATATTTCAAATAAGAACTAAAAACGGGTGATGAACCCGTTTTATTTTATGGTAAGAAGTATAAAGTTTATTACTAAGGATATTAGACATAAAAAGTGTCTGCTATGTCCAGCACCAGCGCCTATCGGCTAGCGGATTTCTCCGTCTTCTCCCTACGATAAGCGGGCATCGACTCGTTCCTCGCCGTGTCTCCTTTATCTCAGTCGAAGATTACGAAATCCGTACGCTAGATCTGCGGCGCTTACGCTTTTCTTATTGTCTAGCTCCAGCACCTATCGGCTAGCGGATTTCTCCGTCTCCTCCCTACGATAAGTCAACATCGGCTCGTGAACTACCTCACCGTGTTTCCTTTATCTCAATCGAAGACTACGAAATCCATACGCCGATGGGCAAGGCACTTCCGCTTTTCTTATTTTAAACAAAATTTAAACAACCTTTACCTTTTGATTTAACCTTTCACGTTTAGAATCGTAATAGAGGTGAAGAGATGATGAACGAATATATAGTAAAGACAAATAATTTAACGAAAAGATTTAAAGGAAAAAAGGTAGTAAATGGAGTGAATTTAGAAATAAAAAAAGGCGAAATCTATGGATTTTTAGGACCTAATGGAGCAGGGAAAACAACGACAATCCGGATGCTTTTAGGCTTAATGAAGCCAACTTACGGTTCAATTCGAATATTTAATAAAGAATTAAAAAAGGAGAAAATATCGGTTTTACGAAAAGTGGGTTCTTTAGTAGAATCGCCATCCTATTATGGTCATTTAACTGCAAGAGAAAATTTAGAAGCTTTACGTAGAATATTAAACGTTCCGAAATCGAGAATTGATGGAGTTTTAGAGATTGTTCGTTTACAAGATGAAGCAAAACGACCAGTGAAAGGTTTTTCGCTCGGAATGAAACAACGTCTTGGTATTGCTGCATCACTTTTGGGAAATCCAGAGCTCTTAATTTTAGATGAGCCGACAAATGGGTTAGATCCATCGGGAATTCTTGAAATGCGAGAGCTGATTAAAAAGATGCCTGAAGAACATGGAATTACTGTGATCGTATCTAGTCATTTATTAAGTGAAATAGATCAAATGGCTACTCAAGTCGGAATTATTACAAAAGGGTCCATGATTTTTCAAGATTCTATCTCTGCTTTAAGAAAACGTGCAAAAAGCCAAATTAAAATTGTTACAAATCATGATGAATCAGCTTGGCGGACATTATTGGCAAGCGGTATTAAAGCAGATTTTCGTGAAGGACAAGTATTAATAGAAGAAAATGAGAATCAAGTTATTGCAAAAGCTGTTGAACAGCTTGTCCAGCATCAGTTTTCTATTTATCGTGTAGAGGAACAAAAAATGTCGTTAGAAGATATCTTCCTTGAAATTACAAAGGGGGCTTCTAGTCTATGATTCTTTCAATGATTAAAGCTGATTTTCTAAAAATAAAGCGAAAATGGATATGGTTTTTAATTGTTTTAGGCCCGCTAGGAGTTTTACTATTACAAGCTGCCAATTATGGCCTTCGATATGATTACCTAGTGAAGCCTGGTGGAGACCATTGGAAGGATTTTCTTAATAATATACATCTTTTTATCCCAATTACTTTAGGATTAGGTTTTACGATTATCGCTTCCATGACGGCCAATATTGAGCATCAACAAAATGCTTGGAAGCAATTAATTGCTATGCCGATTTCTAAAAAAACAGTCTATACGGCCAAATTTTTAATGAATCTTTTTTTAATATTTCTTTCCTGTTTTCTTTTATTTTTGGGAACCATCCTGCTTGGAATTATTTTGAAGTTTGGATTAGATATTCCTTATATTCGCATTGCAAAGATGAGTTTTTTTCCTTTTTTTGCAGGGATCCCTATTCTCGGAATTCAGGTATGGCTTTCGACAACTTTAAAAAACCAAGCTCTTCCATTAACGATAGGAATATTAGGTGCTATTTTTTCAATGTATACTGTTTTTGTTCCAGACTGGGTGATCTGGAAATGGCCTCTATTAACAAGTGATCAACATGATCCTGTTTGGTTTGTTGGCTGGGGACTTGTTATTGGCTTTATTATCTTTTTATTTGGAATGGTAGATTTTACGAAACGGGATGTGAAATAAATGTTTTGGAATATTGTTCGATCAGAATGGCTGAAGTTTAGAAAATCGAATATCTGGATCTTATTATTTATAAGCCCTGCTTTAGCAGCATTGTTAGGTGTATTGCAGAATACAGATGACTCACCCGTTCCATGGGCTGATTTATATACCATTATGATATCTGCTCATTCATTGTTATTTTTACCATTGCTGACAGGGGTGTTTTCGGCCTTTGTTTGTAGGTATGAACATCAGGGTGGTGGATGGAAGCAGTTATTAGCTCTTCCTGTCTCAAGGGCTCAAGTCTTTTTGGCAAAGGGGTTTCTTGTCATTCTATTTTTAGCCATTACTCAACTTCTGTTTTTTATATGCTTTTATTTGATTGGTACGGCAAAAGGATTTTCAGGTGAGATTCCTAATGAAATCGTATGGAGAGGGATTATTGGCAGTTGGATCGCTTGTTTACCATTAGCCGCCTTGCAACTTTGGGTTTCAACTGCATGGGCAAGTTTTGCAGCGCCTCTTGCTATAAATGTTATTTTTACCATTCCAAATATGCTTGTTGCTAATTCAGCTAAATATGGTCCTTGGTACCCGTGGGCACAACCGTTTTTAATGTCAATCTCAAAAGAAGGAGATATTGGATCTTTATATGTTTCAACAGAAACATTGTTATTTGTGATAATTGGAAGTTTCGTTTTGTTTTTAG
The DNA here is from genome assembly GCF_050281185.1 of Heyndrickxia sp. NPDC080065. Classification (NCBI taxonomy): domain Bacteria; kingdom Bacillati; phylum Bacillota; class Bacilli; order Caryophanales; family Bacillaceae; genus Heyndrickxia; species Heyndrickxia sp. NPDC080065. The sequence continues at coordinate 192,281 of NZ_JBNNWS010000007.1, forward strand.
CTTGTGGTTTTACTTATTTTCGAAGAAAGGCAGTATAAAAAATATTAATAAAAGGCTGTTTTCGCAAAGATTGCTTTTCGTAAATAGCTCAAATACTTAATTAAATTGGTTTCGTGCTCTTTTCTTCATCCCATACTTATTATATAAACGCAAAAACAACCGTAAAAATCCTACTAGATATTTACTGCGTAAAATCTCTACCGATTTTTACTTTGTTACAAATAGCAACAAAGTATAAGAAAAGAGCCTAATAAAAGACAGTCCTCACTGTAGTGACTGTCTTTTTCGTGTTAAAGTAAGATTATAAGATCATAGGCAGAAGGGATGAATAGATGGATACCATTATATTGGCAGGTGGGCAATCAAGTCGAATGGGAACGAATAAGGCGTTATTACCTTTTGGAAAGCAAAGGGTCATTGATCGATTAATAAATGAATTTTCTCCGGTTTCTAACAAAATCTTGCTTGTTACCAATCAACCTGAAGAATACAAGGATCTTCATGTGTCCATTTTAACTGATCATATGGAATTTAAGGGACAAGGGCCGTTAGCAGGAATATATACAGGATTAAATGAGGCAGTATCCTCACAGTGTTTAGTTGTAGCTTGTGATATGCCATTTGCTGCAAATGATATGAGCAGATGGTTTATACATGAAATGGAGCTAGGAGATTATGATGCAGTCATTCCTTCTTACCACGGTAGACTTCATCCGTTATTTGGAGCTTATCAAACTCGAATACAAGAACCGATCAGGAATTGTTTGTTGTCTAAGAAAAGAAGGATGACAGATTTATTTAATCATATAAATATTAAAATAGTAGAACAACATGATGCACCAGTATTTTTACAAAATCAGTGGGAAAACAGCTTATGGAATATGAACACGATGGAAGATTATAAGCAGGCATTGAAAAAAATTGCTGAATGATTGGGGGGAGAAGAAATGTTTTATGAGATGACGAAGGATCCAATTAGTATTGAATCGGTTGTACAAAAGGTTGTTCAAAGAGAGGCAGGAGCGATCACGACTTTTATTGGAACTGTTAGGGAATTAACAAACGGGAAAAAAACCATATATTTAGAATATGAAGCCTATGAATCAATGGCAGTAAAAAAGCTGGAGCAAATCGGGAATGAAATCAAGGAGCGATGGCCAGAAGCAAAGACGGCAATTACCCATAGGATTGGGCGATTAGATATTACCGATATCGCTGTTGTTATCGCGGTTTCTACTCCACATCGTGCAGAAAGTTATAAAGCTAATCGATATGCGATTGAGCGAATTAAAGAAATTGTTCCGATCTGGAAAAAAGAGCATTGGGAAAATGGAGAGGAATGGATTGGAAATCAGCTAGGTACGAAAGAGTATCTCACAGGGAAACCGAGGGGGGGATGATTTGAATGATTAAGGTGCTGTTGTTTGCACATCTAAAAGAACAAATAGGAAAAAGTGAACTTCAAATGGACTCTTTCTCGGGAACTGTGAAAGAGTTAAAAGGATATTTACAAGAAAACTATTCACTTTTAAACCTTGATAGTATCATGATTGCGGTGAATGAAGAGTTTTGTAATGATAATACAACCCTTCGTGATGGTGATATTGTAGCACTTATTCCACCAGTAAGTGGAGGGTGATTGAATGATGGATGATCGTTATTCAAGACAAATGTTATTTTCACCGATTGGAGTGGAGGGTCAGAAACGGATAGGTGGTAAGCATGTCTTAATTGTCGGGATTGGGGCATTAGGCTCGAGTATTTCAGAAATGCTTTCAAGAGCAGGTGTAGGAAAATTAACCTTGATCGATCGTGATTATGTAGAAACAAGTAATCTTCAAAGGCAGCAGTTATTTTCTGAAAAAGATGCCTTGGATAAACTTCCTAAAGCGGTTGCAGCGAAGAGCAGATTAACTGAGATTAATAGTGACATTGAAATTGAAGCTATTGTCGGTGAGGCAGATGTTCCTACATTAGAAAGACTTGCTCCAACAGTAGACTTAATTATTGATGGAACTGATAATTTTGAAATTAGATTTCTCTTAAATGATGTCGCCTATAAGTATAATATACCTTGGATTTTTGGATCATGCGTCGGGAGTTATGGATCAACCTTTACCATTATTCCTGGTATGACACCTTGTTTGCATTGTTTACTCAAAAAACTTCCGATGAAGGGGCAGACATGTGATACGGTTGGAATTATTGCTCCCACGGTTCAAATGGTAACTGCTTATCAAGCTGCTGAAGCTTTGAAAATTTTAAGTGAGAACTGGGATGCACTTCGAAGAACCTATATAACATTTGATCTTTGGGAAAACCATCATTTATCGATAAAAACAAGTGATGCTTTAAAAAACACTGATTGTCTGACCTGTGGTGAAGAAAGAACACACCCTTTTTTATCACATGAGTCACAAACAAAAACAGCGGTCCTTTGCGGAAGGAATACAGTACAAATCCGTCCAGCGAACGGCTCTCTTCCATCATTAGACCAGCTCAGTTCACAGTGGAAACAAGCAGGGTATCAGGTTAATCAAAATCCATACTTAATATCCGTTCATAAGGAAGATGTGAAAATGGTGATGTTTAAGGATGGGCGGGCACTTATCCATGGGACGAATGATCCTATTAAAGCGAAACGGATTTATTATTCCTTTGTAGGATAGGTGTTACTGTGACAAAATTTTACATGTTTCACGTGAAACATGTCGAAATAACCCGTATAGAATTAAGAGTTTAGGAACAAGTATGCTAAAATCATAAAGAAGATAAAGCAAAAGAATCCTGTTAGGAGATGGATGAATGAGTATATCTTTGAATTCTCTATTAAATAAAATAGAGCAGGAAATGAAATATGCGAAGCAAACAAAAGACGAAAGTATGGCGAAAAAACATATTTATTCGATCAAAACCTTATGCGAGGTTATTTTAGAAGAAGAGAAAAGTGGAGAGATTTTACAGACAGGGTTAAATAATTTACAGACAAATCTGCCTGTCACTCAAAGTATTTCAACAGTAGGGAAAGCTGAACCGTTAAAGACAGATGATGGTTCAAATGGAGAGTCAATTTTTGATTTCTAGTGTTATTTTTCTTAAAATATAAGGAATGGAAATTTGATTTCAGTCTAGCATTTTAGGCTTGAGAAAAAGGAGTGTATCTGATGAAGGCTTTTATTATTATTGGGGCAATTAATGCATTTTTAGCTGTTGCACTTGGAGCTTTTGGGGCACATGGTCTAGAGGATAAATTAGAACCAAAATATTTGGATATTTGGAAAACAGGAGTTACATATCAAATGTTTCATGCATTAGGTCTTTTAGCGATTGGAATTATTGCAGGAAATATTCAGGGCTCTTCGCTAATGTCTTGGTCTGGCTGGTTAATGTTTATCGGTATTATTCTGTTTTCAGGAAGCCTATATGTATTAAGCTTAACGAAAATTAGTATTTTAGGAGCAATCACACCAATAGGTGGAGTTGCATTTTTAGTAGCATGGGTTCTTTTAGTCGTTGCGGCAATTAAACATCTTTAATGGGGAAAACTCTTACCTACAGATGAATATAAAAGGCTGTTTTCGAATAGATTGTTGTTTTTCGGATAGATTTTTAGGGCAAGAATAATATTGTTACGTGCTCTTTTCCCTATATAATAAGTCTTAAATTCTAATAGGAAGATAAATTAAAACCGTAAAAATCCTAATACCGATTTTTACTTGATGTTAAAAACAACAAAGTTTACGAAAAGAGCCATATAAAAACAAAAGGCCCTTCATTTTGAAGGGCCTTTTGTTGTATTGTCTAACTCCAGCGCTTTTCTAGAAAGGTAAGAAAGTATAAAATTTACTAAGGATATTAGACATGAAAAGTGTCTGCTGTGTCTAGCTCCAGCGCCTATCGACTAGCGTACTTCAGGACTCCTCCCTACGATAAGTCAACATCGATTCGCCCTTAGGGGCTCATCGTGTTTCCTTTATCTCAGTCGAAAGTCCCGAAAGGAAGTACGTCGATGAACAAGGCGCTTGCGCATTTCTTATTTACCTCGGAGAATAAGTTGTAAGTCCCGGAGCAGCTCCATATGGATATTCATATTCAATTGGCTCACTAAATGTAATGTAGTCTACATAAACCATTGGAATAAGATTTCGTTCGCCTGATTGAGGATCACTTAGAATGACATGATCACGTCCGGCTGCTTCAATGACTCCTTTAAATATTTTGGCGTTCCACTCTCGGTTATTTTCAAACGTAGCATATAGTGTTACGAGTTTCCCTTTGTTTAGACGTAAAATATTTTCGATATAAGATTGTTCAACAGGCAGCATACCGGGAATACTTGGGCCTGCTGAAGGTGGAGTTGGAGTTGCTGGTTGCGCAAATGGAATTGCTTGTGGAACTTGTTGTTGTGCACCGTACTGAGGCATTCCTTGCATTCCTCCATACATTGGCTGTTGTCCACCACCTGGTGGCATTTGGTACCCATAAGGTGGTGGATTATAACTTGATTTTGACAATCTTCTCCCTCCTTAAAATAGGTTCAAATAGCAACCTATACCACTACTTTCAGATTTTTATTCAAGACTTGTTCACTTTAAATTGCTATTCCTTTATGAAAAGTAAGTACTACCAAAACTTCACCTCACTTTATTGCTTCTCCTTAAGATGTATGGTGAATGGTTTAAGATTAGCTTTTACATTTCATATGTATGTAAGAGTGGTGAAAGATATGCCGAGAATATAATCGTATTTTTTAAAAGCTTATAGTTTTAAAAAAAATTAAGAGGATCTTTCTCTCACTCAAAAAACTTTCACTTTTTTCGTAAAGGACCCATAAAGCTCTTTCTTACAATACTGTAAGATAGCTGTCATCTAAATAGATAGGTGAGAATTAATGGTTCTCCTATAATGAAATCAACAGCAAGAGATGAAGTACTTTTAAAAAGGTAAGAAAGAAGAAATTTACTAAGGATATTAGGCATGAAAAGTGTCTGCTGTGTCTAGCTCCAGCGCCTATCGGCTAGCGGATTTCTCCGTCTTCTCCCTACGATAAGTCAACATCGGCTCGTCCCTCGCCGTGTTTCCTTTATCTCAGTCGAAGACTACAAAATCCGTACGCTAGAGCTGCGGCGCTTGCGCTTTTCTTAAAGGAGGAAGCAAAAAATGAAAAAATTACTAAGTGTATGTGTAACTGCAATGTTAGCGGGATCTTTATTAACAGGCTGTAGTGAGACAAAAGAGAAGTTTACAAAAGCTAATGGAGTTGTTTTATATGGAGATCAAAATCAGGTAGAGAATATCTTTGATCAAGAGAAAGAGGATCTTAAAGAAAAAGCTGAGTACAAAATCAAAGTTGCTGATGCTGGTGATCAAAAAGTAATGATTTTAGATGAAACAACAGCTAAAGCACTTGTAGATAAAGATCTTTTTAAAGAAGTGAAAAAGGATGATGAAACAGAAGCAATTTCATCATTACCGGAAGTGAAAAAAGGGAATGCCGTTCTTTTTGCTAAAGAGGAAGTGAATGAACTAAATTTAGATGAAAAAAAATTAAAAGTATCCTATGAAGGAAACAAAATTATAGGGGATGGAAGAAGTTATGTTGATATGTTCTTGATTGTCGATGATAATGAATGGTCTTCTATAAATGGAGAAAAAAAAACAATGGGAATGATAAAATATGAAAAAGATCCAAAGAAAAAAATGATCGATTTCAAAGTTGATACAGTACAGTTAGTCAAAATAGGATAATAAAACATGATAGGTCTGCACCATTCAATGGGTCAGACCTAGTTTGCTTATACGTCCAGAATAGAAGAATGTTATAGTAAATATACTAATGCCAAAATGTATAGGGAAAGTGAGGATCATATGTTGGAAGTCATTCGATTAGAGAGTGTTAGTAAAATATTTGGAAAAGGAAAAAGTGCTGTTCCAGCCTTAACTTCAATTGATTTGACGATTCAGAAAGGAGAATTTATTGCCATCATTGGTCCTTCAGGGTCAGGGAAAAGTACATTGCTTCATACGATAGGTGGTCTTGAAGCTCCAACAAAGGGAATTGTTAAAGTAGAAGGACAACCCATTTATTCTTTATCTGATGAGGCAATCTCCATCTTACGCCGCAGAAAAATTGGACTTATCTTTCAATCGTTTAATCTCGTTCCTATTTTAAATGTAGAGGAAAATATTCAGCTTCCTATATTGCTTGATCATCAGAAAGTGGATCATGATTATTATCAAGATATTGTTGATTATCTAGGCATAAAAGATAAAATGTATGCCTCTCCATCAGAATTGTCAGGAGGACAGCAGCAAAGGGTCGCCATTGCACGTTCATTAATACATAAACCTGCTTATATATTAGCAGATGAACCAACAGGTAATTTAGAGAGCAAAACAAGCGAGGATGTGATCAGTCTTTTGCAATTAACCGCACAAAGGTATAAGCAAACCGTAATTGTTGTCACACATGATATGAAAATAGCTGATAGAGCTAATCGGGTCATTGAAATAGAGGATGGTTTAATTAAAAAAGATGTGTCTTACGCTTAGAAGGGGTCATAAAGATGTCGATCTATGGAAAATTGACAAAAAAACATTTATTGCAAAATAAAAAAAGAACGATTTTAACTTTATTAGGAATGATCTTATCTATATCACTTATTACTTCAATAGGCACTTTCTTAATTAGCTTCCAACAGTATAGTATTCATAAAACAAAAAGTGATAATGGCTCCTACCATGTAAAAATAAATCATGCAAATCATCAATTATTAAAGCGCCTTCAAGTGAATCCTCAGATTAAAAAGGCAGGAGTGCTTTCCAAAGAGACTTACTTCTTAAAAGATGGAGAAAAGCTAGTACTTAAAACAATCGATCAAGAAGTCTTTTCATTACTTCCATTCCACGCAATTAAAGAACAAAATCATCAAGGAATTATTATCGAAAAGTGGGTTTTTGCAGATCTTAAGAAAAGATATAATACGGAAAAGTCTATAACACTCAAGGATAAAGAAGGAAAAAGTCATATTCTTCAAGTACATAAGATTGTCGACAATCATCAAAATTTCCGTGATGAACAGGGATTAGAAGGGTTTATTGTCAAAAAAACAGTAACAGAGCAAAAAAATATAGAGATTTTTCTTGAAGTAGATGAACATGCAAACTTTCAAGAAGTATATAGACAATTACTTAATGATGTCCCTAAAGAAAATATTGAATTAAATCATCCTTTAATAGGAGTTATGTTTTCTGAAGAAACTCCCGATGCCACCAGCATATATAAATCACCTATTTACATCTTACCGATTGGTATTGTTGTTATCGCGACTTTTGCCTTCATATTTAATATGTTTCAGATAAGCATTACCGAGCGGATTCGTGATATTGCTTTATTAAGAACAGTGGGTGCTACTAAACGGCAAATTAAAAAAATGACTGTTTATGAAATGGGAATATACGGATTAATTAGTATCCCGGTAGGTCTTATTCTTGGTATTTTCGGCTTTTGGATTATTTTAAGTTTATATCAATTATTTTTTCAGGAAACAGAAATTTCGTTATTTTACTTTCCGATGGTTTTATCACCCGGTGTCCTCTTATTAAGCAGTTTTATTGGGTTGTTTGCACTGATTATTTCGGGATTGCTCCCATTAAAGATAGCGAATCGAGCATCTCCATTAGATTTTTTAAGAAGAACAGGCAGTCATAGAGTGCTAAGTGCGAGAAGGATGAATCGCTTTTTGAAAAATGTTGTTGGTATTGAAACCGTTATGGCGATTAGAAATATTTTCAGGAATAGATTAAGATCTTTCATTATTATCTTTTCTCTTGGATTTAGTATGTTTTTATTTATCGCTTTTTCTAGTTTTGTCATGATGATGATCAAATCGGATATACGAGATCAAATAAATGGAGATTTTAGGATTGTTCTTCATCAATCGGAGACATTGCCAAAGGCTTTATGGGCTGATTTAGAAAGGATTCCGGAAATAAAGGAAAAGTATATCCATTATGCCAGTGTACCTGTTAAATTAAATCTTCCAATTTCAAACTTAAGTCAAACCGAAGCAGATAATATATATGCATCAAATATAGATGGAAAGGAATTCTATTCAGCATTTTCTAATGTTTCCCCCATAACAGTCGAAAACGAGAGATTTTTGACGAATAGACTGATTGCTGGTTCAATAAATAAAAAGAGAATGTTACTCGATCACGGGATTATTTATGCGAAAGGAAAGGGCAGTAAATCCTTAATGAAGGTTGGAGATCAGGTATTTATTCAGACAAAAAGTGAGGAAAACAATGATTACGGTCCAATGCGAATGGTAAAAGTTTCAGGGATTATTGAGCTTGGCCAGTCAGAAAATGAACTCCTTTCCTATCCAGAAATCATTCCATCTACACCAACTGTAAATGGGATGTCACTTTATCTAAAAAACGAAAAAGATATGAAGAAGGTATCGAAAAAATTAGAAGAAATAACGGCCAATAATCCTAACTTAGAGATTGTAAACGTAGTTGAAAACCAGCGCAATGCAACGTCTTTAGAAACACAAATACAAATATTGTTATATGGATTTGTTATCGTAATAGCCTTTATCGGGATATTAAATATTATTAATACGACGATTATGAATATTATTTTACGAAGAAGGGAATACGCAACCCTTCAAGCTATAGGAATGTCGATAAAAAGTGTAAGAAATATGGTAATAAAAGAAGGATTGCTTTTTGGCTTAATTAGCGGTGGGATTGGAATGGCAGCTGCTGGGTTTATAGAGCTATTACTAGCTTTAAATGGAGCCCCTTTAGAATGGATGGAAAGTTTAAAGATATACTTTTTAGCTTTCCTTGTTCTTATTTTTATTTGCAATATATCAGCATTAGTTTCTTCGCATATGCTTAAAAATACTCAATGGACTGACAAATTTAGAAATGAATAACGATAGGATCTTCTCTGTTTTTTTACTGTATTAAAGAAAGACGACTCAAACGAAGGATTTATCATACTTTACAGTTTTTGCAATTACAGCTAATAGAAAAAGGAGAATGGTATGTAGTGAGAATACTATTATTAGAAGATGACACTTCATTAGCCTTGGGATTAGAATTTTCATTGAGGGAAGAAGGGTATGAGGTTACACATGTAAGCTTAGTTGAAGAATGCAAAGAAATCTTTGAAAAAGAATCATTTGATTTAGCATTACTTGATGTTACCCTCCCAGATGGAAATGGTTACGATATGTGTAAATATATTCGGGAACAATCAGATATGCCGATAATTTTTCTTACTGCAATGGATGATGAAGTGAATATCGTTCTAGGTCTGGATATAGGAGCTGATGATTATATTACAAAACCATTTCGAGTGAGAGAGCTACTTTCACGCATTCGTGCTGTATTAAGAAGAAAGGGGAAAGAAAGCTCGGGACATCAATTAAAAAGCGGCTCCATTATTCTTGATATTGATTGTGCTGTTTTAAAAAAAGAAAGAGAAGAGATCCCCCTCTCTGCCCAAGAGTATAAATTGATGTTAATTTTTATGAATCATCCAGAAAAAATATTAAGCCGTGAAGAAATCTTTGATTTACTTTTAGAAGGGGGCGGTGGATTTTTTGAGGATAATACGTTATCCGTGTATATTAAAAGATTGCGGGAGAAGATAGAGACTGACTTTACAAACCCGGAATATATTTTGACACATCGGGGGTTAGGGTATAAATGGAACAAACGAGTAGTAAGAGAATAGGTTTCTTCGATTTATGGCAAAATCCTGAGATGAAAAAAACGCTACGTTTTTTCTTTTTATCATTACTATTTTTTGGCGTTTTAATTGGTTATGGAACATATTATATAAGTCAGCAATTTAAAACGGATTATATAGAATCAAACGCAGCAATAACAGGGGCTATTCTTAAGCAGCATCCAGAGCTTCAAGATGAACTGGTTTCACTTCTTACAAAGAATGTGAGCGCTGATGAGAAGCAAGCAGGAATGGAAGTTTTAGCGAAGTATGGAATTTCCTCGAACTTATCGATGAAGTTTTTCCCTAAATTAACTGATTTATTTCGATCAATCATTCTTTTTTCAACGGTAAGCTTACTGCTTCTTTTTGTTTGTTTATTAGGTTTCCACTATCAATTTTCTAGGAGCATGTTTACGAGAATCCGTGAATTAACTCGTTTCGCCGATGAAGTGCTGGAAGGAAAAACACTTACATCTTTACCGGAAATTCGCGAAGGAGATTTTTCTAAGCTTATACATAGCTTTAACCGAATGCGTTTCGTCATCCAACAAAATATTGCTGAATTAAAAAAAGAAAAGCGGTTTCTAGTTGATTTGATGTCAGATATCTCACACCAATTGAAAACACCTTTAGCTGCATTATCGATGTATAACGAAATTATGATAGAAAAAGAACTATCAAAAGAGCAGAAGATGATGTTCCTCGATCAGGGAAGACAGCAGCTGGAGCGAATGAACTGGCTGATACAAAGTCTTTTAAAGCTTGCCAAGCTAGATGTAGGGGCTATTCAGTTTCAGAAAAGGAACGCATCATTAACTCAGACAGTACGGGGAAGTGTTGAAATATTAAAGGAACTCGCTTCACAAAAAGGAATTCATGTACAGGTTACATCTGAACAAGAATGTTTTATGAAGCATGATGCAGACTGGATGACAGAATCCTTGTTGAATGTTATTAAAAATGCAATCGAGCATACTACGAGTGGCGGAAATGTTTCTATCAAGGTGAACGAGACTGATACCTTGTATAAAATACAAATACAGGATCACGGAGAAGGAATTGAACGTGAAGAGATTAAGAATATATTTAAACGGTTTTATAAAGGAAAGAAAAATAAAAAATCCGGATCTGTAGGTATTGGTCTCTCTTTAAGCAAGTCCATCGTTGAAGGGCATAACGGAATTATACAAGTAGATAGTCAAATCGGTGTAGGGACAACATTTACATTTGTGTTTTCGAAGGATGGAAATGATGTGAAAAGCTGAATAATAAAATCCCGGGTATGATATCCGGGATTTTATTATTATTCTTCTTTCGGCAAAACGATTCCTCTATATAATTGAACAGTAATGAAGTAGTATATTGCGTAAATGACGGCAAAAATACAAATTGGGAGCCACACACGGAAATATGGGTTGATTAAAATAAACGAGAAGATATTCATTCCGACTAAAACGTGGGCAATACCAATAATTGCAGGGAAAATAAATACTAAGCTCAGTTCTTTATATATGGATTTCGTTAATAGTTCTTGACGAACACCGATTTTTCTCAGCATTTGATAACGCGTAATGTCTTTTGATGCTCCGGTAAGAATCTTAAACATTAAGCAGCTGGCCATCATTGCAAGAAATGCAATCCCTAAGAAGAAGCCCATGAATACTGTTCCGCTGGAAACACCGTAAAAAGCTTGATAGGAACTAAATTTACTATTTAATTGGTCAGCATTAATATTTTTATATTTTTCTAGCTCTAATTCATCAATTTTTTTCCATTCTGTTTTATAAGTTTCAAAATCATTTGATATCCCTATAATGGCAATCGCTTCTTTACCTTGTAGTTCATCATACATCTTTTGATCAACGATTTTTATTTGCTGATCGGGATAAACATAATATGGTTGAATATCATATAAAGCACGAGTCCATTGCTCTGGTAATTGTGTTGTGTTTTTTTGATCCGTATTTGCTCCCACTGTTGCATCTACTGGAAGATTTCCCGTTACAGGCCTATATTTTCCAAAACCCTCTCTTCCTTCAGTAACAGGAACTAGTGGACGTTTTTTCTCTAATTCTTCTTTTACATAATATACAAACTTTTTATCTACTTTATAATGATATTCATTTTTAAATTTAAATGTAATCTTGTTTAAGATATTTTTTTCTTGTACGATTGGATTATGAATTACAACATCATATGGTTGAAAGCCATTTGTCATCATTAATACATTATTTTTAAACGCCATACCGGCTGACATGGCACCTGCACCTAAAGCCACTAACATGGCAACTGTTGCAAGCACTTTTGTTAAACTATTAATTCGGAAGTTCAATTGGGCAAAGGTAAAAGCGTTTAGCCCCTTTTCACGTCGCTTTTTATTGCCTTTAAGCTTTTTAATAATCAGTGGAAGAAGCGACATGAAGAGTAGATAGGTTCCTAATGTTGTTGTGATCAAAGCGATAATGATTCCGATTTCTCTTAATTTTTCCATGAAAACCATAGAAGTATAGCCAATTCCTAATAAAAAGACGGCAAATATTGCAACGAAAACAGTTCCTTTTCCTTTAATCGTAATTCTCTCTGTTTTTGTGTCGGAATGTATTAGCTGTAAGACGGTAGTACGTGATAATTTCACACTATTCATGATGGCAGACAATACAAATAGAATAAAAAAGAAGACACATGTGATTGTCATTGATGGAACATAAAATGCTTGATAGTCGTCTGAAGTAAATTCAAGCTGTTTCATAAGCAGTTGACCAATTCCTTCGGAAAGTCCTACTCCTAAGACAATCCCAATAACTAGTGAGACAACTCCTAAGAAAATTGTTTCGATCACGATCAGTAATGAGATCTTATATTTTTTTGCCCCTAGCATCATGTACATTCCAAACTCTTTTTGACGTAGTGATAATAGGAAGGAATTGGCATATAAAATATAAAAGAATGTAATGATGGCTAGTAAGACTGAACCGGCTTGAAAGACGAATCCGATGGACTGAATCATCGAATTCGATTCAATAAAGGATTTATTTAATGCTAATGTTTGAAACATATAGAAAATCGAAATGGACATCACTAGACCAATGAGTAAGACGAAATAATCTTTTAATTTATTTTTTATTCCAGACATAGATAGCTTGAATAACATGTTTTTCCCTCCTTTGTTATGCTTTTTGTGTGCCTAAGTCTGCCAACACATCTAGAATTTCCTTATAAAATGCTTCACGTGCTCCATTACGGTGAATTTGTTTATATAGCTCTCCGTCTTGGATAAATAAAATTCGTTGACAATAACTAGCACTATAGGGATCATGTGTTACCATCAAAATGGACACGCCTTGTTCTTCGTTTAAATTCGTCATAGCTTCTAATAAGCTTGTTGCATTTTTCGAGTCAAGGGCTCCAGTAGGCTCATCCCCTAAGATAATAGCAGGCTCATGAACAAGGGCACGCGCTGCTGCAGATCGTTGTTTTTGTCCACCAGAAACCTCTGACGGATACTTTTGAAGGATGGCTGAAATTCCTAAAATTTCTGCAACCTTTTCTACTTTTGGACCAATCTTTCGAGAAGGGACTCCTTGTAAAGAAAGTGGTAAAGCAATATTTTCATAGATGGATAAATTCTCTAGCAAATTAAAGTCTTGAAAAATGAATCCTAGTCTTTGTGAACGGAAATCGGATAGCTCACCTTGCTTCATTTTTGTAATATCTGTACCTGCTATTTGAATAACGCCATCTGTTGCTTTATCTAAAGTTGAAATAACATTTAAAAGTGTTGTTTTTCCTGAGCCAGATGGTCCCATGATGCCAACAAACTCACCTTCTTGTATTGAAAAAGATACTCCTTTTAACGCATGTGACATGCTTTCACCATTTTTTCCATATACTTTCTTAACATTTTTCACATCTACAACTGGTGTTTTCATTCTATAAACCTCCTATATTTATTTAAGACTGAGTTTTTTTGTTGATGAATGGCGGGACTTGCCAATACGTAATCAATCTCCATATCCATTCAAAAGGTCCCATCTTGAATAGACGTAACCAAAAGAAACTGAAAATCATTTGAATAATATAGATAGCTATACATACATATAGTGTTTGAATATATGTAAGGTTTGCTGTGAAATGGAATAGCTTACCCGCAATTAAGATTAAGGCAGTTTGCCCAAGATAATTGGTTAATGCCATTCGTCCGTAATACTTAAGTGGTGATAATAGTGTTTGTACTACTTTTGTTTGTAATAAAAGTACAAGTACTCCAACAAAGAAAGCAGAAAGGATCGGTCCAACAGAAACTCCCATTTTTAAAAACTTACTTGCTTGGTCCATTGATCCGTCTTCATCCATAACAATCATATTTTGAAACGGTGAACCAGGGATCATTTGATACTGAATGATGAATCCAATCCCGCTAAGTAGGAACATTATTGCAGTAAAGAGAGCAAATGGTTTGGTTTTCTGAGACAGATTTTCAAACACTCGATATTGTCCTGCAGCAAGTCCTAATAAAATGAGCGGCAAGGTTAGAAGTAATTTTTCGCCCATTACACAAAATAGGACTAATAAAATAAGACTTAAGGCTAAATTAATGTGCTTATTCACTTTATAAAATGGCAAGACAATGAAACCGCAAATAGCATAGTACTTCAAAGCTTCTCCTGGTTGGAAAATAGTATGAATGAGTCCGAAGGCTAGCAAAATAATCAGTCTACGGATAAACAGGACATACCCATTCTTTCCTTTTGACTTTGCGCGTGAAAGAAAAATATAAAACCCGACTCCAAATAAAAATGAAAATATCGAGTAAAAGCGCCCTTCTACAAATAGATATAAAAATCTTTGATAACTAGCATCTATCGTTTTGGGGTCTGGAATTTGAATGTTAAGCAAGTCAAGAATATTAACTAAAATAATCCCTAGTAATGCAACCCCCCGAATGTAATCAAGAGCATCAATTCGTTTGTTGGTGATCACTTTTTCCATACGGCACCTCCATGTAAATACGTCTTTTATATCTTACAAAAGAGGTTTAAAAGTACCTATCTATTTAACTTACAAAGTTTCTTACGTTTTTGTAAGATAAATATTTAGAGAAATCTTTTTAGCTGATGAATGTAGGAAAGTGATGTATGAGGGAGGAATAAAAAAAGCAAACCTACAAAAATGTAGATTTGCTCTTTTAGTAAAGTAGAGATATTAATTCACATGTAAAAACTTTGCAATTTTATCTTCTTCTAATAGGTTTCCGACAAAGAAAGAACCGAATTCACCGTAGCGGGCACTTACTTCATCAAATCGCATTTCGTATACAAGCTTTTTAAATTGAAGCATTTCGTCAGAGAATAGGGTTACGCCCCATTCATAATCATCTAGGCCAACAGAACCTGTAATGACTTGTTTCACTTTTCCAGCGTATTTACGTCCAATCATACCGTGGCTTCTCATTAATTCACGGCGTGCATCCATTGATAGCATGTACCAATTATCATTTCCTTCTCTGCGTTTATCCATCGGATAGAAGCAAATGTATTTTGATTTTGGAAGGATTGGGTATAATCTTGATTTTACATACGGATTTTCATAAGGATCTTCATTTGAATCTCCTCCACCGACATAATTACTTAGTTCAACTACTGAAACATATGAATATGTAGGGATGGTATACTCAGCGATTGTTAGCTTATTAAATTCGTTTTCTAGCTCATTCAACTCTTCCATTGTTGGACGTAACATCCAGAGAATGAAATCTGCTTTTTGACCAATAATGGTGTATAAAGCATGACTTCCTTCTTTCTTATCTTGTGTTTCATTCAATTTATTCAAAAATTGGTGAAATTCGTGTATAGCTGCTTGTCTTTCATCACTTGAAAGTTCTTTCCAAGCTGTCCAATTCATTGCTCTTAAATCATGTAAGGAATACCAACCATCTAAAGTTTGAGCTGCTTCACTCATCTAGATCACTCCTATTCTAATGTAAATCTACCATTACTATAGCATAGTTTTTCCAAATCACTCATTTTCAATCTGAATTGTTGAAAATCAGACAAGAACACCTGATAATGGGACAGAGGGACAGGTCCCTTGTCCCATTACAGATGAAAAATTTGTTCGTACTAAGGAGATACTAGATGGAACAGGCATTATCATTATTAAAACAAGAAAAGTGGCGGATTATTGATCAATCCAGCTTAGGGCCACATTTTGATGCATTACAATCTTTTGCGATGGATGATACACTCTGTACTTCTGTTGGATCAGGATATTCGGTTCCTACAGCAAGATCATGGGTTCACCATCAAACTATCGTATTAGGAATTCAAGATACGAAGCTTCCGTTTTTAGAAGATGGTTTAAACTATTTAGAAGAACAAGGTTATCGATATATCGTCCGCAATTCGGGTGGATTAGCCGTTGTCCTGGATGAAGGGGTGTTAAACCTATCGCTTATCTTCCCAGATACAGAAAAAGGAATTGATATTAACAAAGGCTATGAGGCAATGTGGGCATTAATTAAGCAAATGTTTTCAGATTTTGAGGTAACGATAGAAGCGAGAGAGATTGTAGGATCGTATTGTCCTGGCAGCTATGATTTAAGTATTAATGGGAAAAAGTTTGCGGGAATCTCACAGCGCCGTATTCGAAAAGGGGTTGCCGTACAAATTTATCTTTGTGTTTCAGGGAAAGGAGAAGAAAGAGCGAAGCATATTCAACAATTCTACAAAAAAGCAAAAAAAGATGCAGAAACAAAATGGGTATATCCTGATATCCGCCCGGAAGTAATGGCATCATTAGCTGATTTATTGCATACACATATATCGGTACAGGATGTCATGCTTCGCTTTCTAACAGCACTCAAAGAAATGAGCCAGCAAATTTTTTCTGAGCCCCTTTCAGGTGATGAGCTAGGATGGTATGAGGAGTATTACAAACGAATTATAGAGAGAAACGAAAAGTTTGTATAATAAAATTTCTTTAACCTTTATAAAGATTAGGAATTGACACACAATTTAATTAATGGTAATCTAACAAAGTATTACCATAAGGCTGTTTTTGAAAAGACTGTTGTCAATTCATATATGGGATAAAATCCTTATATTATATGTTTTTTGGGCATCTTTTCTTATGATGCAACGAAGTAAGGAAAAGAGCCTACCATAAAAATTCTAAGGCAAGGGAGGTATTGTGATGATTTACATTGATTTCAACAAAGACTTATTAAATAACTTTATAAATCACGCAACCTGTCCTAAGCTTGGGGTTTATTAAGCTCCTCTTATTATCGATATACTTAAGCACAGGGGCGTATCGTTTCCTGTGCTTTTTTGTTGCCTTTGCTACTGTACCTTTTTAGGTACGTTAGCTTCTTGTGGGCAGCTGCCTAGTGCAGCTGCCCATTTTTTTATTTAAAATTAATTTCAACAATTTGGGTGGTGTCAGAAGATGTTTCGAGTATTGTGGAAGCTTCGCTGGTTTTTTAAAGAACAGTGGAAGCGGTATGTAATTGCCATTTTATTATTAATCATCGTAGGGATTTTAGATGTTATCCCTCCGAAGGTAGTGGGAATGGCCATTGATAATATTCATTTAGGAAACCTGACCTGGGGAGGGATCCTTCGTTATTTATTTTATTTATTTCTTATCACGGTTGTATCATATGGAATCACATATGTTTGGATGTATCAATTATTCGGCGGGGCATTCCTCGTTGAAAGAAAGCTTCGTTCACGATTAATGGGACATTTTTTTAGAATGACTCCTGCCTTTTATGAAAGAAATCGGACGGGAGATTTAATGGCTCGTGCGACGAATGATTTGAAGGCTGTTTCAATAACAGCTGGCTTTGGAATATTAACTTTGACAGATTCAACGATATTCATGCTGACGATCTTGTTTACGATGAGTGTTCTCATTAGCTGGAAGTTAACTTTGGCGGCTATCCTGCCACTTCCAATTATGGCAGTGTTAATGGGGATCTATGGAAAGAAAATTCATGAGCGCTTTATCGAAGCACAGGATTCATTTGGGGATCTTAATGATAAGGTGCTGGAATCTGTAGCAGGTGTTCGAGTGATTCGCGCATATGTTCAAGAACGTGCGGATGAAGATCGGTTTCATCAAATGACAGAAGATGTTTTTTCAAAAAATATGAAAGTAGCAAAGATAGATTCCTTATTTGATCCGACTATTAAAGTTTTAACAGGAATGAGCTATTTAATCGGATTAGGCTATGGGGCGTACTTAGTCTTTCACCAAACGATTACTTTAGGGGACTTAGTATCCTTTAATGTGTATTTAGGAATGTTGATTTGGCCAATGTTTGCGATTGGGGAGCTTATGAATCTTATGCAAAGAGGCAGTGCGTCTCTGGATCGGGTAGATGAAACCTTAAGTGCATCAGAGGATGTAAAAAATCCAGAACACCCTGTAACAGTTAATCAACCTGATCGTATGCAATTGAATGAGTATGAGTTTCAATATCCATCATCTTCTGTGAAAAATTTAAAGAATATTCGCTTAGACCTAAATCGTGGTGAAACACTTGGGATCGTTGGGAAAACCGGCAGCGGTAAAACCACCTTTGTTAAACAGTTACTGCGAGAATATAAAGAAGGGGATGGCAGCTTTTCGTTTTCTGGAGTTGAAATTCGCGAACAAACGAAGGAGCAGGTTCGGGATTGGATTGGCTATGTGCCGCAAGATCATGTTCTTTTCTCACGGTCGATCAAGGAAAATATCAAATTTGGATATCCAGAAGCAAGTGATAGTGATATTCAAAATGCTATCGATTTAGCTTCTTTCCGCAAAGATTTAGAACTTTTGCCAGAAGGATTGGAAACATTAGTAGGGGAAAAAGGGGTTGCCCTTTCTGGTGGGCAAAAACAAAGGATATCAATTGCCCGTGCGTTAATCAAAAATCCTGAAATATTAATATTGGATGATTCTTTGTCTGCTGTAGATGCAAAAACAGAGACAAGAATTATTGAAAATATTCAAAAGGAGCGAAAAGGAAAAACAACAATCATTACCACACATCGCCTATCAGCAGTAGAACACGCTGAATGGATTATTGTGCTAGATGATGGGCAAATAGCCCAAGAAGGGACCCACAAGGAATTGATTCAACAAGAAGGATGGTATTTGGAGCAATATCAACGCCAGCAGCTTGAAGCTTCAGAAAGCGAGGAGGTGCTTTCATGAAAGTCGGAAAAAAACTAATTCAATATGCCATGAGCTATAAAAAGTTCATTATCATCGCTCTTCTCATGCTTACTTTTTCCGTAGGTGCCGAATTAACAGGCCCGTTTATTGCAAAAAAGATGATCGACTCCCATGTTTTGGGGATTGAATCTCCATGGTTTGAAGCGGACAAAAGCAAGGATGCTGTTTTATATGATGGGAAGTATTATAAGCGGGAACAATATTTTGAATCTGGTGAAGTGAAGGGGAAAGAAGTTCGAATTATTCAAGTTGGAAAAAGCTTTTATTTTATTGATGGAAAAATCCAAGTTGATGGAGAACGAACCTATCATAATGGCATCATAACAATAAAAAAAGGTGATCTCATTCAAGAGGTAGAGGCTCAAAAAATATCAACGAACGAACTATTGAAGTTTTATCAGCCAGAGATACCAAGGATTATTCATCTTATTCTATTTTATTTTGGATTATTATTGAGTGCATCGTTATTTCAATACGGTCAACATTTTTACCTACAAAAAGCGGCCAATAGAATTATTCAAAAAATGCGGACAGATATTTTTCAGCATATTCAAAGATTACCTATTCGCTATTTTGATAATCTACCCGCAGGTAAAGTAGTATCCCGTATCACAAACGATACAGAAGCCATTCGGGATTTATATGTAACGGTTTTGGCCACATTCTTTACAAGTACAATTTATATAACAGGAATCTATATTGCACTGTTTATATTGAATGCAAAACTAGCAGCGATCTGCTTATTATTGTTGCCATTGCTTTATCTTTGGATCATTATTTACCGTAAATATGCCTCTAAATATAATCAGGTGATCCGCTCGAAGATAAGCGAAATCAATGCTTCTATCAATGAATCGATCCAAGGGATGAGTATTATTCAAGCTTTTCGCCGCGAGGAAAAAATGCAAGAGGAATTTGAGGAGCTGAATAAAACTCACTTTCAATATCAAAATAAATTATTGAGCCTAAATGCGCTTACTTCACACAATCTTGTAGGAGTACTCCGAAATATCACTTTTGTCGCTTTTATATGGTATTTTGGCGGAGGTTCAATTGGAGTTGGTTCATTTGTCACTCTTGGTGTTCTATACGCATTTGTCGATTATATTAACCGGTTATTCCAGCCGGTCACTGGTGTCGTAAACCAATTAGCGAATTTGGAGCAGGCGTTAGTGGCAGGAGAACGAGTATTTGAATTGCTTGGAGAAAAAGGCACAGATGTTAGTGATGAGCGTATCCCTCGTTATAAGGGAGATGTGACATTTGATCATGTGTACTTTGGTTACAAGGAAAATAATGATGTGTTAAAAAATATTACTTTTGATGCAAAATGTGGAGAAACCGTTGCATTAGTTGGTCACACAGGGTCTGGAAAAAGCTCAATTATGAACCTATTATTTCGATTCTATGATTGTACGAAAGGTGAAATCAAAATAGATGGAATAAACATTAAAGACCTTTCGACACAGAGTTTGCGAGAGCATATGGCTATCGTTCTTCAAGACCCCTACTTATTTACAGGAACGATTGCTTCGAATGTAAGCTTAAGTGACCCTCGCATTTCTCGTGAAATGGTAGAAAAAGCACTGAAGGATGTCGGTGCAGATAAAGTGCTTAAGAATTTAGAAAAAGGAATCGATGAACCGGTTGTTGAAAAAGGAAGCACTCTCTCTTCCGGACAAAGACAATTAATATCATTTGCGAGAGCACTAGCCTTTAATCCTGCCATCCTTATTTTGGATGAAGCAACTTCTAATATCGATACAGAAACAGAGGCCATCATTCAGGAGGCTATGAATGTACTTAAGAAAGGAAGAACCACCTTTATCATCGCCCATCGTTTATCTACGATTCGTAATGCTGACCAAATCCTTGTCCTGGACAAAGGTGAAATAGTGGAAAAAGGCAGCCATGATGAACTGATGGAGCTGAAAGGGAAATATTTTCAAATGTATCAGCTGCAGCAGATGAAGAAGGTTGGGTAAGGTATTGGGTATGACCGATATCTTTCGACTCTTGACCGATAAGTTGAGAAAATAGCCGATATTTTTCAACTTTTGACCGATATATTGATTAAAATGACCGATATAAATTAAAGCACAACCTTTCTTTGTGGAATCTTCATCACAGAAAGGTTGTGCTTTTGCTTTTCTAGGCGTAACAGTCGCCTCGTATTTTATTTTACTCCGCCAGTTTCTCCAAATTCCCATTTCGATCCATCTTGAAGGTAGAGGTCGAAGGTTCATCCTCTTCGAATAAGACAAGTTTTCTTGCTCTGTTCATAATTTTCATCATCGTTTCATAATCTTCTTGCATCGTAACTGAGTTCTTTTCTAGATCATGAATACGTTTCTGCAGCTCTTCATTTTGTCGCTTCATATCTTGGTTTTCACGTTTTAATCTTGCATTCTCACTTTTTAAAATTGTAGATTGGAACTGGGTACTATTTAAGTATTGTAAATAACTAATGACCTTTTGAAGATTAAGTTCTTCATTTTGGTTTTGACTGACTGTAGTTGTAGCAGCTGGTTGTAATACTTCCATCTCTTCTCCAAATTCTTGATTAATAGTTTCCAAAGGAATTTCTTCTATTTCTTCATATGATGGAGTAGGTGGTTGATAGAGTAGCTTTTTCTTTCCACCCTGATCCTTACCTAGTAAACGCTGTCTTTGCTTACGCTGCTTTTTCGCTAACTGTAAAGCTTGCTCATAGTCATGGCGAACAACAGCATTCCAACGGAAACCACAGGCTGCAGATGTTCGATTTAACTTGTCTCCTACCTCTTCAAATGCATTTAATTGTGTACTGCCTTCACGGACATGACGCAGCACTGTCTCAGCTAATTGTAAATCATTTTCTTCTGTCCAAGCATCTTGGCGTTCTTTCATACTTCTCAACTCCCATTTCATAATTAACTTTCCCCATTAATCAAAGGATGGACAAAAGAAATCACTTTTATACCAATATTGTAAAAAATATAGTAGTTTCTCAAATTATTATAAGAAAAGCGTAAGCGCCTTGCTCATCGACGTACGTACTGGGAAAATTGGCAGTAAAATTTTCCTTGGAGGGACTTCGACTGAGATAAAGGAAACTTTTTGGGAGCCCCTAAAGGGCGAATCGATGTTGACTTATCGTAGGGAGGAGTCCTGAAGTACGCTAGTCGATAGGCGCTGGAGCTAGACAGAGCAGACACTATTCATGATCTATAATTCAATAAAATTTATGCTTTCTTACCAATTAAGAAAAGCGTAAGGTATAGGTTATTCCCTTAGTTCCCGTTTCTAAATGAGCATTTTGCGGTCTTTGAAAATGAAAAAAAAGTCGTTATAATAAAAACATGATTGTCTAGGAAGAGGGTTAAGCATGGAGTATTCTAAACAAAAATTGACCGAGGAAAAGGTTTTTAAAGACCCCGTTCACCGCTACGTCCATGTAAGAGATAGGGTGATTTGGGACTTAGTTGCTACGAAGGAATTTCAACGCCTGCGCCGGATTCGGCAGCTTGGTACAACTTATTTCACCTTCCATGGTGCAGAGCATAGTCGGTTTAATCATTCCCTAGGTGTATATGAAATTATTAGAAGAATTATTGATGATGTTTTTGACGGAAGACCGGAGTGGAACCCTGAAGAGCGACTTTTATCTTTATGTGCCGCCCTTTTGCATGACTTGGGACACGGCCCATTCTCCCACTCTTTTGAAAAGGTTTTTCAACTTGATCATGAGGAATTTACACAAGAAATCATTGTTGGAAAAACAGAGGTTAATAAAGTATTAAGCAAGGTGAGTCCGGACTTTCCTAAAAAAGTAGCAGAAGTCATTGCCAAAACATATGAAAATAAATTAGTTGTTAGTTTAATATCTAGTCAGCTAGATGCGGATCGTATGGATTACTTACTTAGAGATGCTTATTTTACTGGGGTAAGCTACGGCCATTTTGATATAGAGCGACTTTTGAGGGTTATGAGGCCTAGAGAGGAACAAGTAGTTTTCAAATATAGTGGAATGCATGCAGTAGAGGATTATATATTGAGCCGTTATCAAATGTATTGGCAGGTATATTTTCACCCGGTCACGAGAAGTGCTGAAGTGATTCTAACAAAAATTTTGCATCGGGCAAAGGCATTGCATGATGAATATTATTCGTTTAAACAACATCCAATCCATTTTTATTCCCTTTTTGAGGATGAAATGACATTAGAAGACTATTTAAAATTAGATGAATCTGTCATATTATATTATTTTCAGATGTGGCAGGAAGAAGAAGATCCTATATTAAGCGATTTATGTACGAGATTTATGAATAGGAATTTATTTAAGTATGTTGATTTTGACCCAGCAAAACAATTCAAAGTACATAGTCAGTTAGAAAGCCTATTTGAAAAAGCAGGAATAGATCCTAACTATTATTTAGTAGTCGATTCTTCGTCTGATTTACCTTATGATTTTTATCGTCCTGGTGAGGAGGAAGAAAGACTGCCTATCCATTTGCTTAAGTCAAATGGAGAACTAAGGGAATTATCCCGTTCATCTGACATCGTAGATGCAATATCAGGAAAACGCAGAACGGATCATAAATTATATTTTCCAGCAGATTTTATTAAGGATGAAACAACAAGCAGCGAAGTGAAGCAGAAGATTCGTGCGATATTAGAGAGTTTATAATTGAAATAGTTTGTATAAAGCAGGAGATGAGTTTCTTTGTTAAACGATCATGTTAGATTAATGGGTGCGCTTGCAGCTTCGGGGGAAATTGTTGGACGTAAAAAGCTACAAAAGATGATATACATTGCAAAAAAATTAGATTTTCCTTTTCAAGAAAGATTTCAATTCCACTTCTATGGCCCTTATTCTGAAGAACTGACACTTAGAGTGGAAGAACTATTTAATTTAGGATTTATCGGAGAAGTGAAGGAGAAAAAAGGGGGATATTTTCAATATCGCTATTCGATTACCGATAACGGAAAAGAATTTCTAAGCCTGTATGAAACAAAAATGCCTCATTTGGATGAGATCTTAACCAATATGAATGAACAAAATGCACGTTTTCTAGAATTGGTTTCCACTGTTTTATATTTTGATAATCTTCCACGCGAAGAGGTTATTGAGAAAATCAATACTGTAAAAGCGAAGCAAAAATATAGTGAGGAAGAAATTGATCAAGCATATCAGTATATCGATTCACTGAAAAAGATAGCTAAGCCTGTGTAAAGGGGCTTAGCTATTTTCAATTTAAAAGGTAAGATAATTTACTATGGGTAATAGACATGAAAAGTGTCTGCTATGTCTAGCTCCAGCGCCTATCGGCTAGCGCTTTTCTAATTACTTATCACTTAAACGCGTTCCGCCAACAGCATAATGATTTTTAGACATTTCTTCAATAAAAACGACAATATTTTCCTTAGGTGCACCTGCAGTTTCGCTTACAGCTTCAGTGACTTTCTCTACGAGTGCTTTCTTTTGTTCCTCTGTACGGCCTTCTAGCATTTTTACAGTAATGTATGGCATATTATGTATCTCCTTTATAAAAATTTTTCTAACTATCCAAAGTGTATTGTTTTATGATGTGGGAAGCAAGGGGATATTATCTAAAAGAGTGACTCTATTCGTATAGATTGTTAAAATCCTTATGCTGATTTTTACTTGAATCGAATATCCTGTATCGTTGAAAAAGAATCTAATGACATATTTCGTGAATCTGCTTCAGAGAAATTATAGTTATGTTGTTGTATACTGTTAATAAGTATAAATAAATGAAAAAGGGGATTGATTGTGGATCAATTAATTAATACTTTATCTAGCTTTTTAAGGTATCCAATTGAATATCTACCATTCGTAGTCATCACTTTATTAATAGCATTTACAGTTCATGAATTTGCACATGCTTATACAGCATATAAATTTGGAGATAATACGGCAAAAGATCAAGGTCGTTTAACGTTAAATCCTATTCAACATCTTGATCCGTTTGGAACGATCCTTATTTTAATTGCAGGTTTCGGTTGGGCACGCCCAGTACCGGTAAATCGGTATCATTTTAAAAACCCAAGGGCTGCGGGGATATTAGTTTCGATAATGGGGCCGCTAAGTAATCTTTTAATGGCTTTTATCGGATATGGAATATTCTACTTTTTAATTTCGTCAGGTGCTTGGACAAATTCGAGTTTCGTCATTGATTTTTTAAAGGTTTTTATTCAGTTGAATCTTACGCTTTTTGTATTTAACCTATTTCCTCTGCCTCCGCTTGATGGGTATCGTATTCTTGAGGATTTAGTTAGTCCGTCTGTAAGAGCGAAAATGACACAATTTGAACAATATAGTATTTTAGTCTTTTTAATTATTTTAGTAACACCTTTGGATAGATATACGATCTCTCCGATCATGGAATGGGTAAGGGACTTTTGTATTAATAGCTTTCAAACGATATTTTCTATGTTTATCAGGTGAGGAGGTTTCTAAATGGAACAAGGGAAAAAAAAGCTTGAGTTTAATATTATAAAAAATGACCCAACCGATGGTCATAGAGGTTTTGGTATTGGGTCTTTAAGTTTAGAAAATGTTTCCCCAGTGTTTGTTGATGTTGAAGAAGGGGAGGCATTTGTAGATATAGGTGCCATGCATGCAAGAAGTGCAGTAGAAAAACGTGTTAAATTTTTGCCGAATAAAGAAGAAGTTCCAGAGGGAGCGAAGCCTTACTGGTTAGTATGGGTTACTATTGACCGAAATGAGGAAGGGCCATATTATGCAGGTGTCACTGCATGCGAAATGACCGTTAATAAAGAGGCGCGCCGCGGATATAAGTCATTGCCAGAACACGTGAATCGTTTAGATAAATCATTAAAACGCCAAATCATCGTTGATCATATGGATGAAAAGTCTAAAAAGGTGTTAGCGAATTTTTTGAAAAACCATGATGAAAAATTGTGGGATTTATCAAGTGACAAGCTGAAAAAAGATTTGGGTGCTGAGTAAGGTAGGAGAATATAGATTTTAATTTGTTGCTGCTCGAATTATAAGCCATTTAACTGTGATGTTAGCGGCAAGGCGCTTGCGCTTTTCTTAGTGTCTAGCTCCAGCGCCTATCGGCTAGCGGATTTCTCCGTCTCCTCCCTACGATAAGTCAACATCAGCTCGTGAACTACCTCGCTGTGTTTCCTTTATCTCAGTCGAAGACTACGAAATCCGTACGCCGATGATCAAGGCGCTTGCGCTTTTCTCGTTTGTGAACAAATAGTGACAGTTTTTTGAATTTAAAAATGGTGACTTGCTGATTTAAAGGAAAATAAGTAAACTAGAATTGATGGTTTGCATATACAAACTAGGACACGAAAAAACTCGGGGACGCACACCCCGAGTTTTTTCGCATTCTGAATTAAAAAGACCTTCTAGGAGGTTAAAACCAATTGAAAAACCTCTTTAACCAATTTTTCTTTCCCTTTTCATCGTCCTTTTGTTTATTCAAATTTTCATTTAAATGTTTATCACAATAGTCAGTCGGCTCAGTTCCTTCCACAAAATAAGTTAACCGGGATACGGGACAGTCATCGGTTGCTATTTTTCCACTTTCGGGATCAATCGGTAAGGCGATCACACCCTTAGGCTCTTTAAACGTTTTTATTGGCTTGTTTTCGAGAGATCTCTCCATAAATCGAATCCAAATATTTTTTGCATATAATTTATCTGCATTTAATGTTAATTGATCTCCCTCATCGTATCCTGTCCAAATTCCAGCCGTAAGCTGCGGGGTAAACCCGATCATCCAACTATCGGAATTGGTTGAACCAGACTTTCCTGCATATTGTCTGGTCATTTGACTAATAATCGATGCTCCAGTGACAGAGGAATATCCATTCAACTTTTTATCAAACATTCCTGTCATCATTTCGTCCATCACAAAGGCAAACTTCGGATCTAATGTTTGCTCTTGATGCGGTTTATATTGATAAAGTACATTTCCTTGATAATCCTCGACTCTTGTAATAAATATTGGTTCAACTTTTTTTCCGCCATTAGCTAATAAGCTGTATGCATTTACCATATCAATCACTCGTACACCCGATGTTCCTAAAGCGAGTGAGGGGACCTTAGCCATTTTCGTTTGGATTCCAAATTGTTTGGCTGTTTTTATTAAAACATCTTGTCCTAAAAATAAATGGGTCTTAACAGCATAAACATTATCTGAAAGTGCTAGGGCCTGTGCCATTGTAATATCATTGTTGGCATATTTGCTATTAAAATTATGTGGTGTATACTCGGACCTGCCATCATCAAAGCGAAAAGTAGTAGGCTCACTCTTCATCATAGTTGTTGGAGTGAATCCTTTTTCTAGAGCGGCATAGTACAATAATGGCTTTATTGTCGATCCAGGCTGTCTGCTCGCTTGAACGGCTCTGTTAAATTGACTTTTATCATAATTTCTTCCACCAACTAATGCAGAGACAAATCCTGTATTTGGATCCATTGCAGCAAATCCTACTTGGATAGTGGAATTCTTTGAAATGGATTCGTCAATTACTTGTTCAGCAATTTTTTGTTGGCTTGTATTTAATGTTGTATATACATGGAGTCCACCTAAATCAATGGTTCGATCATCAAAACCAAGCTTCGATTTTAAAAGATATTTAACCGTATCTTGAAAGTAGGGGGCAATGGCAGCACGATGATAGGTATGTTCACCAACAATAGATAACTTTTCTTTGGCCGCACTTTTTGCTTCTTTAGCAGAGATATATTTATTTTTCACCATAGTTTGTAGAATCATTTTTTGTCTTGCCTTAGCTTTATCAAAAGAAGCGATAGGTGAGTAAATACTAGGACCTTTTGGAATCCCTGCTAGCATTGATGCCTCGGCAAGACTAAGATCGTGTGCGCTTTTTCCAAAATAAAATTGACTGGCTGCTTCGATCCCATATGCTTGATGTCCATAATTAATTGTATTTAAATAGCCCTCTAAAATTTGATTCTTATCATAATTCATTTCAAGACGAATCGTGTAGAATGCTTCTGATATTTTTCGCTTCCATGTTTTATCAAGAGTTAAAAAAAGGTTTCGGGCATACTGCTGGGAAATGGTACTTGCACCTTGTACCTTATCCATAGCTTTTATATCAGCAAATACTGCACCAGCAATTCGCTTGAAATCGAAACCGTGATGGGCATAGAAATTTTGATCTTCTATTGAAATAGTCGCATTAATTACGTCTTTTGATATGTCCTCGATATCGACCCAATATCTTTTTTCCCCGTTATTGCTTTCCCCAATGACCATACCATCACTTGAGTAGTATAGTGTAGATTGCGGAACAGCGAGAGGCGGGGGACCTAATATTTTTGCGTATATTAAAATACCAGCAATAAAAATGGTAAATATCGTGAGAAATAGTAAAAAGGCTAATAATGAAAGCCTTAAAAATCGTTTTGTTTTTTGGATTTTAGGATTTGCAATGGTTTCCATGATGTTGCTCACCTCATTTTTTGGGAAAGCTTAGCTTCATTTCCTATACTTATTCAGTATGAAAAAAAAACTTCTGTTTTAAACATTGGAAATAGCAATTTTTGAGAAAATAGCAGAAAATTTATCTTGCAATTTCGCCAAAATTCTCTATACTTTTTCTCATGTTTGTATTTATTGTCTTAGGGGAAAATGATGTAGAAAATAGCGTCATTTTAAAAGGCATGATTATCCAAAACAGAAGGGAAGATCGCAAATGGGTGGACTATGGTTTACTGAAAAGCAAACAGAAAATTTTGGAATTACAATGAAGATTAATCGAACTTTACATACAGAACAAACCGAGTTTCAAAAGCTGGATATGGTTGAAACTGAAGAATGGGGCAATATGCTTCTTTTAGATGACATGGTCATGACAACGCAAAAGGATGAGTTTGTTTACCACGAAATGGTTGCACATGTACCGTTATTTACACATCCCAACCCAGAAAATGTCCTTGTAGTAGGCGGCGGAGATGGCGGTGTGATTCGTGAAATTTTAAAACACCCGAGTGTGAAAAAAGCAACTCTTGTTGATATTGATGGAAAAGTTATCGAATACTCTAAGAAATTCTTACCAGAAATCGCTGGTGAATTAGAGAATCCACGTGTAGATGTGCAAGTGGATGATGGCTTCATGCATATTGCCAAAAGTGAAAATGAATACGATGTCATTATGGTCGATTCAACTGAACCAGTTGGTCCTGCTGTAAATCTTTTTACAAAAGGCTTTTACGCAGGTATCTCTAAAGCTTTAAAAGAAGACGGTCTTTTCGTTGCCCAAACGGACAACCCATGGTTCAAAGCAGACTTAATTCGTGAAGTACAAAAAGACGTGAAGGAAATATTCCCAATCACTCGTTTATATATTGCGAACGTACCAACCTATCCAAGTGGAATGTGGACATTTACAGTCGGATCAAAAAAATATGATCCACTTGAAGTAAGTGAAGATCGTTTCCATGATATCGAAACAAAATATTACACAAAAGAACTTCACAAAGCTGCATTTGTCTTGCCGAAGTTTGTTAAGGATTTAACGGAATAAGTAGAGAGTAGATGGATAGGTGTAAAAGCCTATCCTTATTTCTGAAGGCTGTTTTCGTATAGATTGTTGCTTTTCGCATATGGGGTGAAGGCCTGAATAAATATAGTGTCGTGCTCTTTTCTACATCCTATATTTCATTTTGATAGCGGAAAATAACCGTAAAAATCCTACTACCGATTTTTACTCTATTTACAAATAACAACAATGTTTAAGAAAAGAGCCTTTCTGAAAAAAGGAGGATCATTACATGCGATTTGACGAAGCATACTCTGGTAAGGTATTTATCAAAAGTTATCCTAATTATGAAGAAAGTCAAGCGGTCATTTATGGTATGCCTATGGACTGGACGGTGAGTTATCGACCAGGATCACGTTTTGGTCCAGGTAGAATTAGAGAAGTTTCGATTGGTTTGGAAGAGTATAGTCCATATCTTGATCGTGAGCTTGAAGAAGTGAAATACTTCGATGCTGGAGACATTCCATTGCCATTTGGAAACCCTCAGCGCAGTATTGAATTAATTGAGGAATATATTGACGGTCTCCTAAAAGATAATAAATTTCCATTAGGGATGGGTGGGGAACATTTAGTTTCTTGGCCGGTTATTAAGGCAATGTATAAAAAATACCCGGATCTTGCAATTATTCATATGGACGCCCATACTGATTTGCGTTCTGATTACGAAGGGGAACCATTATCACATGCCACACCGATTCGAAAAGCAGCTGAATTAATTGGTCCTGAAAATGTATACTCTTTCGGGATTCGTTCAGGAATGAAGGAAGAATTTGAATGGGCAAAAGAAAATGGGATGCGCATATCAAAATTTGAAGTCCTCGAGCCACTGAAAGAAGTATTGCCGAAGCTTGCAGGACGTCCAGTATACGTAACAATAGACATCGATGTTCTTGACCCTGCACATGCACCTGGGACAGGAACGGTTGATTGTGGAGGAATTACTTCGAAGGAACTACTCGCATCCATTCATGAAATCGCTCGTTCGAACATAAATGTTGTCGGCGGGGACTTAGTAGAAGTAGCACCAATTTATGACACTTCCGATCAAACGGCGAATACAGCTAGTAAGCTGATTCGTGAAATGATTTTAGGCTGGATAAAATAACAATAGTCATATGAAAGAAAAGGAAGGGTTCTTCCGCTCAATTGAAGCGAGAGACCCCTTTTTTTTATTAAAGCGCCGGGGGACAGCTGTGGTAAAAATCCCCCTTAATCTCGACATGTTTTTTTAGTCATTTGATGCTAAAAGTCTGCAGGGAAGCGGGCGTAATCATTTTTAATCAAACGTTTGATTAACAAGAAAGTTAAACAAATTGAGTTGAAAACTGTCGTTTAATAAGAAATATGGCAAAAATCCCGGAAGTTAATATGATTTTCAAAAAATATTCGTCAATTTTTTCTTGATAGAACAGAGGTAAAAGCTGCGGTTATAAGTTTTTTTACTTATTTAATCAAACGTTTGATTAACAAGAAAGTTAGAGTAATTGAGTTGGAATTTGTCGTTTAATTAGAGATATAGAAAAATTCCAATTATTAATATGACTTTCAAAAAAGCATTCGTCAATTTTTTCTTGGTAAGAACAGAGTAAAAGCTACGTTTATAAGCTTTATTGCTAATTTAATCAAACGTTTGATTAAGAAGGTAAAGGGATAAAATAGTCGAAAATTTTGGGAAGATATGGAGCGGTCCCCTTCGTGAAATGATTTTAGGCTGGGTGAAAAAGTAATAGCAATGGACCCTCATAATGTGAGTCCATTTTTTTCGAAACTACCAATCTGATACTATCCACCAGCCAGCAATATTTACTCCATTGATTTCTTCTTTATTTTCATCTTTTCCTATAATAATGGAGCCAGTAGCAAAAAATAGATACCAATCAAAAGAGTAACCACTGATAGGAACGATTTCTGCTTTCGTCTGAATTTGGTCATCTTTATTAATATTAGAAGTAATTTTCACGCATTCAAATTTATAAAGACATTGGTACTTTCCTTTACTATTTATATACTCCATAAAGGAATCATTATGTACGGGAACACGAACGATAGAAAATATTATGATGAGAATGCATGCACCAATTATTTTTGCAAATCCTTCATTTTTCTGATTTTTTTCCTTTATACTTAGAATCATACCAATCGACGAATACAAAGATAGCCATAAAAGGGCATCGATATGAAAGATAATCCAAGCTAGAGAAAAATTAAATGTACCTAAAGAAAAATATCTGCTAATACTTAAAATCGATTCTGGATTTAAATCCTTTTTCTCTAATTCAGGATCTTTAATAAATGTTCGAATAATTGAAAAGCAAATAATAAAAACCATGAAAATATATTTAATGAATATCACCCTTCCAAATCCCCTTCAGAAAAACTCAGTTTCATCTTTTCATATCAATTCCATGAATAGATGAAAAACTCCTTTTCCTTAATTGAAAAGGCTAAAGTATTATGCTACATACTACAAATCCCTTTCGCTACATTCGATATTATCTTTATAAACTTAACAATTTTCTTAGCTCTTTTTTTAAAGATTTCAAATTAGCTTAATAAAAAATCTTGCTACACTAGAATTCATCCAAATGTGTTCTAGACTTTTTAGTATATATTTATTTTTAATCATCTGATAATATAAAATTGTAAATAAAATGTAAAAAACCTTACAAAAGTTCTACTCAAATAGTTAATGTGAATCAGGAGTTATCTTGTCTTTAAATGCAATGATAAAGTTGTTTCAAAATAAAGTAATAAAAGCAATCAACTTAATGAAGATAGAAGAAGGTTTCAAGTATACTCTATTACCAAACATATAAAAGAGGGGAGAATCCATAATGAAAGAAATAAAATATAACTTGATTAAGAATCCAGAAATAAGAGATCAATTGATTGAAGAAAATCTTTGTTTATTAACTAGGAATGAAGAAGAAAGAAAGGCGGTATTAGCAACTTTAATAGGAGACGAAGTTGTTAATTCACTGGAGTTTTGAAAGTAATGGGGATATTAAATGTTAATAAAACAAGAATCGTACCATTAATTGTAATGGTAGTTGGAGTGGTCATGGCATTTTATATGACAAAAGTAACTATTCAGCATCCTTTCATAGGAATTGATGTAGAAAAAAAGGGGGATCAATTCATTGTAAAAAATGTATCATCTGCTGGTTGGGGGAAGGAGAATGCCATTCATAATGGAGATATTGTGCTCTCTGTTAACGAAAAAGATCCTAATCAACATTTTTCTATCAATCGATACAATACAATTGAGCAAGCTGATACAATCCAATTTTTAAAGAATAATGAAATCAAACATTACAACATTAAATATAATGGATCAAATCATTACTACATTTACCATTTAGTTTTTCCAGTTATCCTTTATTTATCTTGTTTAATAATGAGTTCATTTTTATTGTTTAGGAAGGAAAACAATGGCTCAGTTGTTCTTTTAATATTTTTTCTAAATGTTTTTGGATTATCGTTAATAAGTTCTGGTGCTTCTGCAAGGAAAGATCTTGCCGGGGAGACATTAATAGCTTTCGGCCTGATTTTTTCTCTTATCTTGCTTCTTCATTTTTTGGAAAGTTATTTTTCTAATTGGAATCTAGTATTTATAAAGAAATCAAGTATTAATTTGGTGTATAGCATTGGGCTACTAGTATTTATATTATATGTAGTATTTCAAAATAATAAGCTAGTCATTTTATTGCCACCAGATTTAATTTTCTTTTCGGTTACCTTTATCAGTATGAATGTTCTTATTATTAAACAGTACCTTAGTAATCGAGCAACAGAACATAAACAAACAATTCAAATACTAATGACAGGCTTATATACTTCGTTTACTCCTTTTGTTGTTTTGTTTGCCATTCCAACTCTATTATTCAATCATCCAATAGTGCGTGCGGAAATTACAACTTTATTTTTTATTTCTTTACCTCTTAGTTTATTCTATCTAGTTATATCCAAAGAATTTATCGATATGGATTTCGTAATTAGAAAAATATATTATAGTTTGCTCACAAGTTTTGTTGCAACTGCGTTGACTCTAATTGGCTTTTTAGTATTCACTCAATCAAATATTCTCGATAATCACATTGAAATTATAAGATTGAGTTTAATGATCTTTGTTGTATTTACTAGTATTCTTTATTTCAAGGATAAGATAGATTTTCTTTTAAGAAAGTGGTTATATCCAAAGGAAAAGGATTATCAGGTCAGTCTTAACCGTTATTTGCATACGATGAAGAATGAGACAAAAATTGAAACCCTTATGAAGGGGTTGCAAAAAGAAATAGTAGTTAATTTGCCTATTTCAGAAGTTACACTTGTACAAGTACGAGAGGATAATAAGATTTTCTCTTTTTTTGAAAAGAAAGAAATTAGCCATATAATGGTTGGAACAATGATTCGAGATAAAAGCTGTATAGGAACCATTCAAAAAACACCGACAGGATTTTCGGTACCGTTAGTGGAAAGGGATGGTCAGTCTTTAGTATTGGTAGCGGAATGGAGAAAACTAAGAAGGAAATTAAATACGGCAGAATGGATCTGGTTAGAGACGATTTTAAACTATACACAAATTATGATAGAGAATCTTTACAAAGTAGAAGAAATAATGAAAAAGCTTGATGATCTTGAAGAAGGTAAGCCGATTCCTATTTATTTATCAAAATTATTACTTTCAATATCTGAAAACGAACGCAGGAATTTGGCTAGAGATTTACATGATACCATTTTACAAGATCAGTTAAGTCTTGCCACAAAAATAGATAATGAAATGACAACAATAGAAAGCCCATCTTATATAAATATATTAAGTAATATGAGAGAGTCTATACTAGATCAGGTCCATATCTTACGAGAAATAACAACTGAGTTGCATCCTTCGTTTTTATATGAACTAGGCTTTCGAGAATCCCTGTTTACTCTTTTTGAAAAAATCAATTTAAATGCTAATTTCCTTTTCTACTACTATATCGATGAAGATATAGCTGTGACAAAAAGGGAGTATGAATTAACGATATATCGAATTATTCAAGAGTTACTAAATAATGCTATAAAACATTCAAAAGCAAGTGAAGTGCATTTGAAATTGTTTAGGAAAGATCGTTTTTTATTTTTACATTATCATGATGATGGAATAGGTTTTAATTGGAATAAATTGGATCAATCATTCAGCACAATGGGAATAACAGGAATAAAAGAGAGAGTCAGAGGACTCAATGGTAAGCTCTATATTCATTCGGCTGAAGAAGATGGATTTCGGGCTGAAATAGTCTTCGATTTGGAGCAATATTCTCAGGTTAATTAAGTCTTATTCGTATTATTGAGTTTAAAATTAGATGTTATTAAAAGGAGGAATTGGGTGATTTCAGTATTAATTATCGATGATCATGTCGCTGTTGGTCACGGAGTAAAATCCATCATTGAGAAGGAGAAAGATATTAGTGTGGATATCTTATCTTCTAGTAATGAACTGAAACAGATATTATCTGAATGCAGCCATGATGTTTATTTAGTCGATTATCAAATGCCTGACACAAATGGGATTGAAATAACGAAGAGTATTTTGCATATGTATCCAGAGGCAAAAGTAATCATCTATACAGGCTATGACATAAAGCCACTTTTTAATAAACTTGTCGATTGCGGTGTATCGGGAGTGATTAGCAAAACCGCAACCAAAAGGACGTTATTAAATACAATAAAATCAGTTATTCAAGGTGATGTCATCATACCTTTAGAGCTGTTTCAACAGCTGCGTATTCAACATCAAAACAATTTAAGTGAACCAAATGAGAGCGCTTTAACTGATAAGGAAAGAAATATTCTATTGGAAGCTGAAAAGGGCAAAACAAATAAGGAAATATCTAAAAATCTATTTGCAAGCCAAAGAAGTGTTGAATATGTATTAACGAATATTTACCGTAAGCTAGGCGTTCATTCTCGTATGGAAGCAGTAAAAAAGGCGAAAGAACTTGGGGTACTTTAGTCCTGTCATACGCAAAAAAATTGCGTGAAATATCAAAATTATTTCGGTCTGGTTTGTCTGATTTTGTTATATTATGGAACTATCAAATGCAGCAAGTAATCACGAGGATTCTCCATTTACCTTTATCTTAGGACAAAATGATCAAACTTCTGCAAGACAGAAATTGAATAAAACATCCGCGTATATGAAAGCAACTAGTATTAATGGGGGGGCATATTCGGCAAGAGTAACATTAGAAAATGGAACTCCCGTTGGTCAGTCCACGACTATAAAACTAGGACAAGGAACAAAATTGAGAAATTATGCTGTTGAAACATATGGAGAAGGTGTATATGTACGTATTAAAGGTTCTCTTACAGGCGGTGTCAATGCGGCATCAGGCAAGTGGAGTCCCGACAGTATTTAATCAAACATCCACTGTAGTTAATAGAAACTAGGTACTTTATTTCATAAGCTGGATGATATTATGTTCAATACATGATAGTGTCCAGCTTATGTTTGTTAAGGTATGATATTTTTTATTTAGTTAAATTTGGATTATTCATAAGGTATAAATAAGAGTCTTTTTGCAATTTTAATTGTTGTAATTTTAATTATCCTTATATATTTACCAACTATCACTAAATGTATGAAAAGAATTTTTTGAAAAATTAGATTTATTTTTAAACTTAGTAAAGGAGGCATAACTCATGATTCAATTTTTTGGGCGGAGAGTTATTAGTAGTAAACCGATGTATTTTGTATTATTTGCAGGAATAATCATTTCACTCCTCCATGTAAAGCTAGAGATTATTCCTCAATTAAAGTGGCTAAGGCTCGGACTACAGGATCATGGTGTTGACTCGACTCCTTATTCTGAATGGTTTGAATTTGGAGTGGCAACATCTTTAACGATGCTCTTTTTTCTATTGTTACCCATTCTTGCATCGCTTCCTTTTGCGGATACTTTTTCAAAAGATAAACAATCAGGTTACCTACGTTCAATATTATCAAAAGGGAAAATGAAGGAATATTTTAAAGGCTTGTATATTACTAATTTTATCACTTCTGGTGTTATGATTACGATCCCACTTCTCGTTAACATTTATCTTGCCTTTATGATTTTGCCAAATGTGAAACCAGACCCAGTCGTTAATAGCAGGATGTCATTAGATTTTATGAATTCGTTTTTCCCAGAGCTATATTATAGTCACCCGCTTATACATATGTTGTTTTACGTAGTTTTAGCGTTTTTGTTTAGTGGAATGTTCGCTACTATTAGTTTAAGTATTTCATTTTTTGTAAAAAATAGGTTTTTTATTTTAGTATCTGGATTTTTATTACAAATGATTCTGTCGTTGGTATTTCAATTTACAGAGAATTATGGGTGGATTCCATCGTCCTTTTTATTGGAACAATCACAACCCTCTGTCTCCTTAGTAGTTACTGTTTTTATTTTTTGTTGTGGGATGATGCTTAGTACACTCATCTATATTCTAGGAGTGAAAAAACGTGTTATTACTTAATTATACGAAGCTACTTATCTTAGATTTTACAAAATCCATTTGGAAGATAGGCATTTGTATAGTGGTCCTTTTATTGGGAGTGATTACTTTTGCGAGTTATTCTACCTTCTATGGTACTGACTCGATTCCTGATGTATTTAACTATTTATTTATAAAGACTAGCTTCTTTACACTGACCATTCCATTATTTTTATTTTTTCTATCTTTCTTCTTACCTTTTATGATGGATCCACTTAGGTTGACACGATTTAAGGAAAGGAAAAAGCTGGGGGCTACAATTCTATTCACAGTATGCTTAGTCACCATTGTTTTTTTAGCTGTATATTTTATTATTGGTTTTCTTTATGGATGGTGGAAGAGTGGTTCATTAAGCAATCCGTGGGTTACGGAAGAGGGGACTCCTTTTATACTGTCTAAAGGAAAAGTAGATTTATCGCTGTTTAAAACAGGATATATGTTTCTTCGTTATACTATTACAGAGTTTTTTGCTTTTATGGTCATTGGTTTATTGGCTTCTTTTCTTTATTTACTTATTCCGCGATATATCCTTGTCTTTTTTATTGTGGAGGGATTTCTTATTCTTGATATAACGATTCAGTCTGTCTTAAACTTCACAATATTTATAACACAAGCAGAGGTAAGCTTGAATAACTGGGGAAATGTCACGTATTTCATCGGTAATTTAATCTATTTTTCAGGGTTAATCGTTGTATTAATTATTGGTATTCATATGGCTTCAAGGAAAAGAGATTTTATCCCTAGCGTAGAGGAGACTGAATGAAATTGGGGAAAGAAACGCTATCTTTATTTAAACGAGATTTATTTCTAGGTTTTTCTTCTGTCCGTTTTCGCTGGATAACCTCAATGAGTTTATTTGTTATTATTCTCATTGTCTCTTTCTATCAATTAAAAGGGTTAGGAGAAATAGAAGGAATTGATAGTTCAACTTTAACTTATACAGACTTGTTGTTTAATGTTTTTAGAGGAAAAGAGTATCCTACACCAGATGATCTAAATTTCAAATTCCCATTTTTATGGTTAATTATTCAATTGATGGGTCCTTTTATTATCGGTGGTTATGTAAGGGACGATTTGTTTGACCAATCTTCCTTTTTGTTTGTCCGAGCGAAGCAGCGTTTATCTATATGGATGAGTAAATTATTTTTCGCTATTGCAGTTGTCATATCAATGTATTTAATTATGGCAATAATAACTTTTTTATTCTCCATCTTTTTTCTATCGGTTTCACCTGGGTGGAGCGAATACGGAATGAAGATGATTAAGCCACTAATCGCAACAGATATAACGCCATTTGTTTTTTCGATTCACCTTTTTCTATTACCATTTTTTATTACGCTCCTCATCGTTGTAGTTCAAGCAATATTCACTGTTTTTATGAGGCCCATTTATGCATTTATTATTATGTTATCTATGCTTGTAGTTTCTGTTTTTACAACGAGTCGATTGGTGCCTGGAAGTTACAGTATGATTTTGAGACACCATTCTCTTGACTCGGAGTACGGATTTACTTGGACTATGGTGATTATTTATATAATAGCTATTCTTTTAATCGTTGTTTGTAGTGGATATTTCCTATTTAAAAAAATGGATATATTTCCAAAGGAAAGGGACTGATGGAAATGAGTCGATATATAGTTATTGAAAATGTTTCAAAAACGATACAAAGTCACACGGTATTAAATAATATTAACCTACAATTAATGAAAGGAAAAATATATGGATTTAGAGGCAAAAATGGTTCAGGGAAAACGATGCTGTTTCGAGCGATTGCCGGGCTTATCCGTCCATCAAAAGGGACCATTGTTGTAGATGGGAAGACTATTGGGAAGGATATTTCTTTTCCTGAGAATTTAGGTTTGCTTATAGAGAGTCCAGGATTTATTCCAGAATATACAGGCCTGAAAAACTTAGAGCTTCTATCCTTTATCCAACGCAAAATTACTAAGGAACAAGTAGAAGAAGCAATTAAGAAAGTAGGTCTAGATCCCAAGGATAAAAGGAAGTTTAAAAAATATTCTCTCGGAATGAAGCAAAGGTTAGGGATTGCACAAGCAATAATGGAGAACCCCGATCTCATCATTTTAGATGAACCGACGAATGCTTTAGATGAAGAAGGGGTCGAGAGTATAAATCAAATCATTCTTGACTTAAAGAACGCTGGGAAAACGATTTTAATCGCTAGTCATGATCGGGAATCATTGGATAAAGTTTCTGATGAAATTTATCAAATTGACGGAGGGAAAATAGTTGGACATGAGGTGATTACTCATGTTGCGGTCTAAAAAAACTAGATGGATTCTCGTTTTAATATTCTTATTCCTTTTCGTTAGTTTTAGCCTTTTTCGTTATCAGCAAGTGAATCGCCCATATAAAGATTATGCTGTAATTGAAATGAAAGAAACGTTGGGGAAACCTTTTACAGTCAAAGATCTTACCTACACCTTTGGTAAGCCATCAATGAAAGAGTTAGATAAAGAAATTCTTTATGAAGTTCCACTACAAATTGAAAATACAACAAAAGAAATAATAAATCTTGGACTTGATATATCTATACGGAGCAATTCAGTAAATAATGAAATAGATCTTGAACGATTTCTTTCACATCCACTAAATAAGAATATAAAACAAGGATTTTCGCCAAATTCTACAACAAAGGTGATGTTGATTTATTCGATGCGAAAAGAATGGGGAGTAGACCTTAAATCAAAAGCTGATCTTTATCTTCTTAAATATAATCAGGGGAAAATGTACAAGCATAGAATTTCATTAAATGATTAATTTAATTTTTGTTTTAAATGCACATGGAATGTGTTTTTTATGAGAAAAAGAATAAAAAGGCGGTGAATGAAAAAGTGAAAGTGAAACAGTTAGTTGTGCCAATCATAGTGATTGCTATTATGTCTGCTTTTTTGTTATATCAATTTGATTTTTTTGGTAAACCTCAATCAAAGACAAGTAGTTCAACTGGGGATGAGGTTTCCATAAACAAGATAAAAGACGAAACGAAAAACAATGCAGAATATCCAGAAAAGGAAAAAATTCTTTTAAGAATGCTAGATTCAATAGACTACATTAAAACCTTGGAAGGGGAGTACCAAGTATTTAGCCGCGATGTGAATGAAGTATGGACTACTAAATATGCCGTAGATGTTAAGGGAAGAAGATCAGTAGTTTTTTCTGTAGAAGATAATAAAACAATTTTGAGGTTGGAAAAGGAAAAGAAAAAAATAGAGTTTTATGAGAATGACCATACTTATCAAGAATTTCCGCCTGTACCAATGTCTAAAAATGAGGATTATGCGAAACTCAGCCCAACTGAAAGGCTATATGGGAAAGATAGAACTGATGATACTTTTGCCAAGGCAGCAAACGTAATCCATACAGAAAATTCTATTTACCTTATTAGATATGAAGACTGGAACTTTAAAGAAGTAACCTATCTGGGGCTGCCCAGCTATAAGATAACAGGAGTAATAGATAAGTCAGTGTCAGAAAGTTTGGCTGGAAAATTTGATATGATTGTTGAAAAAAGCGCAGGGCTTTTATTGTCTTTCAATGTTTATGATGAAAACAATAAGGTGAAGCATTACTTTAAAACTAAGAGTATCAAAATAGATAAAGGGGTAAATGAAAAGGTCTTCGAAAAGGATCTTTCAAAATATAAGAAGATTGAAAATGCCCATTAATAAGATAAAACGCTTTTAAATTTGACGCTTGTATTCGAACAGGCGTTTTTTGTTTTTTTAACTTTATTATTTTTGAACTGAAAAATTAAAAGACACCATCTAATGTGGAATAAAGTCCTTTTTACAAAAAACAGTTTCTAATAAAATACCTTTCATTAGAAAAAGGAATTTAATACGTTATAATAGTCAAGTAATTATAAAAATGATTCGCTGATTTTTTGAATTTTGTTTGAATGGAGTGACAGCCATGGCTATTGTACTTACCATGCTCGTCCTAGGAGCAATTCTTGGCTTTATTGGAGCAGGTGGCTCAGGATTTATTATTGCAATACTTACCCTTGTGTATAAGGTTCCTATTCATATAGCTTTAGCGACCTCTTTAACGGCAATGGCGTTTACTAGCTTATCAGGAGCATTCAGTCATTACCGAGAAGGAAATATTTCTGTAAAGGCAGGGCTTCTTGTCGGTGGGTTTGGTGCTGTTGGGGCATTTATTGGCTCTAAAATTGCAGCGTTTATCCCGACGAATGATATGCATTATTTAACAGCAGGAATGCTATTTCTTTCGGCACTCTTATTAGTATTTCGCTTATTTTTTATGAAAAAGAGGGAGAAGAATACCGATGCTTGGTCAATAAACTTGGTTACATTGATGAAAGCAGCTATATTAGGTATCAATACAGGGATTCTCTCAGGTACGTTCGGAATTGGTTCAACACCTTTTATTCAATTAGGTCTTCTAACCTTTTTAGGTCTGTCTCTTCGTCAATCAGTGGGGACAACGATGCTTGCCATTGTTCCAATCGCTGTTGGAGGCGGTGTTGGCTTTTCATCTGAAGGCTTCTTAGATGTTGTGCTACTACTTCAAGTATTAGTTGGTACGATGCTAGGTGCGTATTTCGGTGCTAAATTTACTAATCTTGTACCGAAAGCGATTTTAAAAACAGCAATGATTATGACACCAGCTCTTAGTGCACTATTACTAATCTTATAGTGGATTGATTTTCTTATGAAATATTTTTATACTTAATAGGTTATAATGAAAATCAAAAAATTTTATATATATGAATTTAGGTTATAAATGGGTGGGACGTTTTTCTTCATTCCTACCTTCTTATGACCTTTGAAAAGGATGAGAAATATTTGGCAGCTGATATCAATCAAATTCCTGTCAATATTCACTTAAAGACAGTTATTAAACAGGATCAAGAAGAAGATAATTATGAACTAATGCTGCAGGGGCTTTTTTATCAAAAAGGAAATGCCGCCTTTTTGAAGTATGATGAAGTACTGGAAGAGGGAACGGTACATACGATTGTTAAAATGTCTGACCGAGATGCAGTGATTTTACGTAGTGGAGCTGTTAAGATGCGGTTAAGTTTTCATGCCGATGTGGAGAAAAACGGATCCTATGAAAGTCCATATGGCACATTATTGCTATCAACAAGGACAAAAAAGATAGAAACAAGTGAAGGTCAATTTTTATTAAAATATGATCTTTGTATGAATGGTGAAGTATCCGGAACATATGAAATGTACATCACATATAGGGAGGCAAAATAATTCATGAATATTGTTGAACAAATTCAATTCAATTTAAAAAATGAAATTAAAGATGCAGTATTAAAAGCTGGCTTAGCAACTGAGGAGCAAATTCCAGATATTATATTAGAAACACCAAAAGAAAAAGCACATGGTGACTATGCAACGAATATAGCGATGCAGCTTGCACGAGTTGCGAAAAAAGCACCAAGAATGATTGCAGAAGCGATTGTTTCTCACTTCGATACTTCTAAAGCATCCATTGAAAAAATTGAAATTGCCGGACCAGGTTTTATTAATTTTTATATGAATAATAGCTACTTAACAGATCTTATTCCAACAATTATCGAAGCTGGTGATGGATACGGCCAAACAGACTCAGGAAAAGGACAAAAGATTCAAGTTGAGTTCGTATCAGCTAATCCAACCGGAGATTTACATTTAGGACATGCTCGTGGTGCGGCA
Source organism: Heyndrickxia sp. NPDC080065 (assembly GCF_050281185.1). NCBI lineage: Bacteria > Bacillati > Bacillota > Bacilli > Caryophanales > Bacillaceae > Heyndrickxia > Heyndrickxia sp. NPDC080065. The sequence continues at coordinate 235,028 of NZ_JBNNWS010000007.1, forward strand.
GTAGGGGATTCCTTATGCAATGTTTTGGCTAAAGCTGGCTATGATGTCAGTCGTGAATACTATATTAATGATGCAGGAAATCAGATTCATAATTTAGCTGTATCTGTTGAAGCTCGTTATTACCAAGCCCTTGGCATGGAAAAAGAAATGCCAGAGGATGGCTATCATGGAAAAGACATCATTGGAATTGGTAAAAAGTTAGCTGAACAATACGGTGACGAATATACGAAAAAAAGTGATGAAGAGCGCTACGAATTTTTCCGTCAGTATGGGTTAGAGTTCGAAATGGAAAAATTAAAAAAGGATTTGGAAAATTTCCGTGTCCCATTTGATGTATGGTATTCTGAAACTTCTCTTTATAAAAACGGAAAGATTGATGACATGCTGAAGGTTCTTCGTGAAAGAGGGCATGTCTATGAATTGGACGGTGCAACATGGTTCCGTTCAACGACTTTCGGGGATGATAAGGATCGAGTACTTATTAAAAATGATGGATCTTATACGTATTTAACTCCAGATATTGCTTACCATAAGGATAAATTTGACCGTGGCTTTGAAAAGCTGATCAATATTTGGGGTGCCGATCACCATGGATACATTCCACGGATGAAGGCAGCGATGGAAGCGTTAGGCTTTAACCCAGCTGATTTAGAAGTGGAAATCATTCAGCTTGTTCATCTTTATAAAGATGGCGAAAAAATGAAAATGAGTAAACGGACAGGAAAAGCAGTAACGATGCGTGATTTGATTGAAGAAGTAGGTCTTGACGGTGTTCGTTATTTCTTTGCAATGAGAAGTGCCGATACTCATTTAGATTTCGATTTAGACTTAGCTGTTTCACAATCAAATGAAAACCCTGTTTATTATGCTCAATATGCCCATGCACGTATTTGCAGCATTTTACGCCAAGGGGAAGAACAAGGATTTGTCGTAGATAAAGAAGCAAGCTTTGACTTAATTAAAGCGGAAAAAGAAATAGAAGTATTGAAGAAAATAGGTGATTTCCCTGCAGTCGTTGCTGAAGCGGCAGAGAAACGAATCCCTCACCGCATCACGAATTATATTAATGATTTAGCATCAACCTTCCATAGCTTTTACAATGCAGAAAAAGTATTAGATAAAGAAAATACTGAACTGACAAAAGCACGCCTAGCATTAATTAAGGCTGTACAAATCACATTAAAAAATTCATTAGCGTTAATCGGTGTTTCTGCTCCAGAAAAAATGTAATAGCATCGAAAGTGAAAACAGGTATCTAAGGATACCTGTTTTTTCGACTTAAATTTTATCTAAGGTAATTAATCAAACGTTTGATTAAAAAAGGAGAATTACTAGTATTCACGCCGTTTTTCATGGAAATGTTCTCCGAAAAATGTAGAAGAAAAACATCTTGTATAAAAGAAATAAGCAATTTAGTTAAAGAACCTCCGTTACCCGAGGTGTTTCTACAAAATCTATTATCTAAACCACTTAAACACAATTAATCAAACGTTTGATTAAAAAAGATGAACTGCTTGTATCCATACTGTTTTTTAAAAATAGGTTCTATGAAAATTGTCGAGAGAAAATCACTCAACTAAAGAAAATGAGCAAGTCAGACAAAGAAACCACATGACACGACATGTATTGACATAATACCCCATCTTTGTCACTAGAAAATTATTAATCAAACGTTTGATTAAAAAATACGGGAAACTAGAAATGAAGCTATTTTCTTAAAGGATAGCAACCAAAAATTTGTCGAGTAATTTCCTTATAAAATATCGGCAATTGCCCTTGCACCGAGTTCTTTTATTTTTGATAGGAAGGTTGTATTAAGAAGTTCATCTATAGTAACTTGATGAGAATCTAAAATATCCTTTTCAACGACTTTAGTCATTCTTTCGATGAAATCTTGATCATAAATATAACAATTTAATTCATGATTCAGAAAGAAGCTTCTTCGGTCAAAATTTGCTGTTCCAATTTGACATACGGATTGATCCACAAGCATCACCTTTGCATGATAGAAACCGTTTAAATACTGGAAAATTTCAGCCCCATCTGTAATTAAGCTGCGGAAATAACGGAAAGAGGCTTCTTTTACTAACATATGATCGGCTTTTTCAGGAACCAAAATTTTGATCGCTACTCCTCTTTTTAATGCAGAAGTAAGACTGTTTAATATACGAATCGATGGAATAAAATAAGGTGTTCCAATATAAATGATATCTTTGGCATGGTCAATAAGCTTGCAAACTTCTGTTTCAAAATACAGTCCATCCGTTGGAAAAAATCGATGTAACATAGGTCCTTTACCTAAGTCGGGAAAATACTTTTTTTCCTCAACATAAGATTTACCAGTAGCCCTTAGCCAATTTACCAAAAATTCTTGTTGCAAGTCTGTAACGCTTTCTCCAGTAAATCGTAAGCAATAATCACGCCAAGGAGATAAGATTGGATCCTTATCTATGTACTCTTTTCCAACATTATAGCCGCCGACATAGCCAATCTTTCCATCAATGACTGCGCATTTGCGATGATTTCTTTGTTGCAGAGTAAAAAATAAAAAAGGGAAACGCGGCCGATGGCAAAAGGCTATTTCCACTCCAACCTTTCTTAATTTCCTCACCAATGTTTTTGGAATACTATGGCTCCCAATCCAGTCTAATAGCAGTCGTACTTCTACACCTTCTAAAGCTTTTTGTTCCAATAATAATAAAAAGTCTTTGCTAAATTGATCACCTTTTACAATATAAAACAGAACATGGATACTAGATTTTGCTTTTCTTATATCAGAAAAAAAGATTGAAAATAAATCGTTTCCTCGTGTAACCAGGTGAATATCTCCTTTCCGCTCTGGATACTCCCTCTTTTTTAATTGTTTTTGGTAATTTCTTTTTCCTATAAAATAATCTGCTGCACATAGAGCAATGATTATTAAAAGAAATACGATCAATATCCAAAGCCATGTCAGCATAAATCTCTCTCCCATTTGAAAGATGACGTGTTGATTAGTATTTCCATAAATCCGATAAACATGAGGGGCAGGAACTACATAAAAGTTATATCAGCTAAAGCATACTCTACAGGACTTTATCAGAAATACATTTTTTCAAGGAAGAATATCAATAATTAACTCTTCTTTGAAAATAAAGCATAGTCGAAAAATTTTTAATAAAATCGTTGACTGAATGCTCATTCACTATATAATATAATTAAGCAACATTCAGAAAATTTAGGGGTATTTATAGGAAAGTATTATATGGAGGGGATGGTATCATTATGTCATGGTTACTATGGGTGAACTGGATTGCGTTCCTTTTTGTAACCGTTTACGCGGTCTCATTATTTGTTTATGTAGTTAAAACCCGAATTCAATATATTAAACTGGGGAAAAAAGTTGAATTTGATAATCGTGTAAAAGAACGCTTGCAAAAGATTTGGGTGAATGTGTTTGGTCAGAAAAAATTGCTTAAGGATAAGAAGAGCGGTGCGATTCATGTCATGTTCTTCTATGGCTTTATCCTAGTCCAATTCGGAGCAATTGATTTCATTTGGAAAGGTCTTGGACCAAATTCTCATTTACCGTTAGGTCCGCTTTATGCTGGATTTACATTCTTCCAAGAAATCGTCACACTTGTCATTTTAGTAGCAGTTGTTTGGGCGTTTTATCGCCGTTATATTGAGAAATTAGTTCGTTTAAAAAGAGGCTTTAAATCTGGACTTGTTCTTTTATTTATTGGCGGATTAATGGTATCGGTATTGATCGGAAATGGGATGGGCATTATTTGGCATGGTGAAGAAGTATCATGGACAGAACCGATTGCTTCACTCGTTGCCTTAGCATTTGGCTGGATTGGAAAAACAGCTTCCATCGTCATTTTTTATATTGCTTGGTGGGTGCATTTAATATTCCTACTCTCATTCCTAGTCTATGTTCCACAATCTAAGCATGCCCACTTAATTGCTGGACCTGCGAATGTATACTTAAACCGTCTTGATGGTGCTGGAAAGCTAAGCAAGATCGATTTTGAAGATGAATCACAAGAGTCCTATGGTGTTGGAAAAATTGAAGATTTCACCCAGCATCAATTAGTTGACCTATATGCGTGTGTTGAGTGTGGACGTTGTACGAATATGTGTCCTGCAACCGGTACGGGGAAAATGCTTTCTCCGATGGATTTGATCCTCAAATTAAGAGATCATTTAACGAATCATGGTGCAGCTGTCACATCAAAGCAGCCATGGGTACCAACCTTTGCCTTTGCGAATACAAAAGGAAATCAAATTGCATTAGCAAGTGCAGGGCAAGGTGCAGAGGAATCAGCAGCAGCGTTAAGCTACAATCCGAACCTTATTGGAGAGGTCATTACTGAAGAAGAGATTTGGGCATGTACAACGTGCCGTAACTGTGAAGATCAATGTCCGGTTATGAATGAACATGTCGATAAAATTATTGATCTGCGCCGTTATTTAGTTTTAACAGAAGGAAAAATGGATGCAGATGCTCAAAGAGCGATGCAAAACATTGAAAGACAAGGAAATCCATGGGGGTTAAATCGCAAAGATCGCGAAAAATGGCGTGATGCCCGCGAGGATGTTCATATTCCTACCGTAAAAGAAGTGAAAAAAGCCGGAGAAGAATTCGAATACCTATTCTGGGTTGGCTCCATGGGCTCCTTCGATAACCGTAGTCAAAAAATCGCACTTTCATTTGCAAAGCTTCTGAATGAAGCAGGTGTAAAATTTGCGATTCTAGGAAACAAGGAGAAAAACTCTGGTGATACTCCGCGTCGTTTAGGAAACGAATTTTTATTCCAAGAGTTAGCCGGACAAAATATTGCTGAGTTTGAGAAAAACGAAGTGAAGAAGATTGTTACGACTGATCCTCATGCCTATAACATCTTTAAGAAGGAGTATCCTGATTTCGGTTTAGAGGCAGAGGTTTACCATCATACAGAGCTTCTTTACCAATTAGTGAAAGAAGGCCGACTAAAACCAAAATATGAGGTAAATGAGAAGATTACATTCCATGATTCATGCTATTTAGGTCGCTATAATGAGGTGTATGACCCACCAAGAGAAATTTTAAAGTCTATTCCTGGTGTGAAGCTGGTAGAAATGCAAAGAAACCGTGAAAAAGGAATGTGCTGTGGTGCTGGCGGCGGCTTAATGTGGATGGAAGAGGATACTGGACATCGCATTAACGTTTCTCGTACCGAACAGGCATTAGCTGTTAGCCCATCTGTTATTAGTTCCGGATGTCCATACTGCTTAACGATGTTATCGGATGGAACAAAAGCGAAGGAAGTAGAAGAAACAGTTAAAACTTATGATGTGGCTGAATTACTTGAAAAAGCTGTTTGTGGTGAACAAGAGCAAACCATTGCATCATAAAAAATCAGCTAATGATCGATATATTAGTGGAATTGACCGATATATTTGAAAACTGGCCGATATAATAGCAAATTGGCTGATATTATTAAAAACTGACCGATAAATTGACCTGTAGTAGAAATTGAGCACATAAATAATTGTGAATTTTTAATAAAGTGTTTCAATTTCTACTATTTTTTCGATAAAATAGTGTTAACGATAATTATTGACTGAACATTTGAATAAAAAAATATTTTATAAGGGGCTTTTTAAGTCCCTTTTCAAAAAGCTGTACGTTGAGCGAGCGTTCAGTCAACTTCTTGTAAGCGGTTACTATATTTAAAGCATCATCTATTTCTTAAAGGAGAGGATTAAGATGTCAAAGACAGTCATTGTCAGTGGAGCAAGGACACCTTTTGGAAAATTCGGTGGAAAATTAAGTTCACTTACTGCCTCTGAGCTGGGAGGAATAGCCATTAAAGAGGCATTGAAACGGGCAAATATCTCACCCGGAGATGTAGGGGAAGTCATTTTTGGTTCCGTTCTGCAAGGAGGGCAAGGACAGATACCTTCAAGACAGGCTGCTAGATTAGCAGATATACCGTGGGAAGTGAAGACAGAAACGATTAATAAAGTATGTGCTTCTGGAATGAGAAGTGTGACATTAGCGGATCAAATCATTCGTGCGGGTGATGAGGATATCATTGTTGCCGGTGGGATGGAATCGATGTCAAATGCTCCTTATATATTACCCAATGCACGCTGGGGCTTAAGAATGGGTGATGCCGATGTAAAGGATTTAATGACATATGATGGCTTAACATGTTCATTTTCTGGTGTTCCTATGGGTTCTTACGGAAATCATACTGCTCGTGAGTTCACCATTTCAAGAGAAGAGCAGGATGTTTGGGCATTGAGGAGTCATGAAAGGGCAGTAAAGGCAATCCGAGAAGGAAAGTTTGCAGAAGAAATTGTTCCAGTGGAAGTGCCGCAAAGAAAAGGAACTCCTCTTATTGTGAAAGATGATGAAGCGCCAAGAAGTGATACATCTATTGAAAAATTAGCGAAATTACCATCCGCTTTCGATAAGGATGGAACGATAACTGCGGGAAATGCCCCAGGGGTGAACGATGGGGCAGCGGCATTTGTCCTAATGAGTGAAGAAAAAGCAGCAGAATTAGAACTCGAACCACTTGCATCTATTGTTGCTCAAACAGCTGTTGCAATTCCAGCTAAAGATTTTCCGCAAACACCTGGTTTAGTGATTAATGAGCTGTTAAAGAAAACGGGGAAAACATTAGATGAAATTGACTTATTTGAAATCAATGAAGCTTTCGCAGCTGTTGCTCTTGCAAGCGGTAAGATAGCAAATTTAGACACTGAAAAGGTAAATGTCAACGGTGGAGCCATTGCACTTGGTCATCCAATTGGTGCGAGCGGAGCAAGAATAATCTTGACTCTTATTCAAGAGCTAAAACGACGTGGCGGCGGAATTGGAATTGCAGCGATTTGTTCAGGCGGAGGTCAAGGCGACGCTATTATGATTGAAGTGAAGTAAGAAACAACTAGGACTTTAGTAGTGATTCGTGCATAAAAAGTACTTTTTCGTGCGGATCTCTATCTCATTCGCGCGAATAATCGGTTATTTCGTGTGAATTGGTGTCTGTTTCGTGCAGATAATTTTTCAGAGGGGGTATTTCACATGGAAATTCAAACAGTTATGGTCATTGGTGCTGGACAAATGGGTTCAGGAATTGCTCAAGTATGTGCACAAGCAGGATATAAGGTTTATTTAAATGATTTAAAAGAAGAATTCGTCGAAAAAGGGATGGGAGCTATTTCGAAGAATTTATCACGACAAGTGGATAAGGGAAGAATGACTGAAGAAGAAAAAAGCGACATTCTTTCAAATTTTATTTCATCTACTAGTCTACAAGACTCTGAAAAAGTAGATATTGTGATTGAAGCAGCTGTGGAAAATATGGAAGTAAAGAGCAAAATTTTTAAGGAATTAGATCAATTTGCACCGCCTCATGCTATTTTAGCTTCAAATACATCATCTTTACCAATTACAGAAATTGCAGCCGCAACCAATCGACCGGAAAAAGTGATTGGTATGCATTTTATGAATCCTGTCCCAGTAATGAAGCTAGTAGAAATTATTCGTGGACTCGCAACTGCAGATGAAGTATATCAAGCAGTAGAAGATATGACTAAGTCATTAAACAAGATTCCGGTAGAAGTCAATGATTTTCCAGGATTTGTTTCAAACCGAGTATTGATGCCAATGATTAATGAAGCCGTTTACACCTTATATGAAGGAGTGGCAACAAAAGAAGCGATTGATGAAGTAATGAAGCTTGGGATGAATCATCCAATGGGACCTTTAACCTTAGCAGACTTTATTGGTTTAGATACATGCTTGTATATTATGGAAACCTTGCATGAAGGCTTTGGAGACGATAAATATCGCCCTTGTCCACTTCTTAGAAAATACGTAAAGGCTGGATGGCTTGGTAAAAAATCTGGCAGAGGATTTTATACTTACGAATGATTTCGGTGGCTTTTTTCTAAAACCGACTGAAAAATCAGCTGTATGGTAAACGTGGAGCGATTTCTTAACGTAGTAAAACTATAGAAAGTGTATACCATACAGGGTTTTATTAGTAACAACAAAACCTTTCTTACTAAAACAGTTTGTAAACGACTTGATTAAGGGGAGACAATAATGAATCTACAATTCACCGAAGAGCAGAAAATGATGAGGAAAATGGTTCGTGACTTTGCAGAAGCAGAAATTGCTCCTTTCATAGATAAGATGGAAGAAGGAGAGTTTCCTAGAGAAATTATTCGCAAAATGGCAGATTTAGGGTTGATGGGTATAACGATTCCGGAAAAGTATGGCGGTTCAGAAATGGACTTTACCTCATATATCATCGCGATCAATGAGTTATCGAGAGTAAGTGCAACTATTGGTGTTATTTTATCCGTGCATACATCGGTTGGAACGAACCCAATCCTATATTTCGGTACAGAGGATCAGAAGCAAAAATACATTCCAAAGCTTGCGTCAGGGGAATATTTAGGAGCATTTTGTTTAACAGAGCCTAGCGCAGGCTCAGATGCAGGGAATTTGAAATCTAAAGCAGTTAAAAAAGGTGACCATTATGTCCTCAATGGCTCAAAAGTGTTTATTACAAATGGCGGGGAAGCAGATACTTATATCGTATTTGCGAAGACGAATCCAGAGGCTGGGAAGGATGGTATTTCGGCATTTATCGTCGATAAAAATACACCAGGTCTGGTTATAGGTAAAGATGAACACAAAATGGGGCTACATGGCTCTCGTACAGTACAGCTGACATTTGAAGATATGGCTGTTCCTACTGAAAATTTACTAGGGGCGGAAGGCGAAGGATTCAAGATTGCGATGGCTAATTTAGATGTAGGCAGAATTGGAATTGCCGCTCAAAGCCTGGGGATTGCAGAAGCCGCACTTGAAAAATCTATTGCATATGCAAAAGAACGTGTTCAATTTGGAAAACCTATTGCTGCACAACAAGGGGTAGGGTTTAAGATCTCTGATATGGCAACCAATGTGGAGGCTGCCAAAATATTAGTTTATCGTTCCGCAAATTTGCGGACATTAGGGCTCCCTTGTAAAACGGAAGCATCGATGGCGAAACTATTTGCTTCTCGTACATCAGTAGAAGTAACAACCGAAGCGATTCAAATATTCGGAGGTTATGGATACACAAAAGACTATCCAGTAGAAAGATACTTCCGTGACGCCAAAATTACCGAAATCTATGAAGGAACAAGCGAAATACAACGATTAGTCATAAGCAAACAATTATAGAACACAAGGTTTCGATGTAAACAATAGATAGGGGAAGATAAAGATGAATTTTAAGTTATCTGAAGAGCATGAAATGATTCGAAAAATGGTTCGTGATTTTGCGGAAAACGAAGTGGCACCAACTGCTGTTGAGCGTGATGAGGAAGAACGCTTCGATCGTGAAATTTTTGATAAAATGGCTGAACTCGGTTTAACCGGGATTCCTTGGCCAGAGGAATATGGTGGAATTGGGAGCGACTATTTAGCTTATTGTATTGCTGTTGAGGAGCTCTCAAGGGTTTGTGCTTCTACAGGTGTAACTCTTTCAGCACATACCTCTCTTGCTGGCTGGCCAATTTATAAATTCGGTTCTGAGGAGCAAAAGCAAAAATATTTGAAGCCTATGGCACAAGGTGAAAAAATTGGCGGCTATGGATTAACAGAACCTGGTTCCGGTTCAGATGCGGGCGGAATGAGAACAACTGCTAGATTAGAAGGAGATCATTACGTACTGAATGGTTCAAAAATCTTCATTACAAATGGTGGAATCGCTGATATTTATGTTGTATTTGCTTTAACTGACCCGACAAGCAAACATAAAGGAACAAGTGCATTTATTATCGAAAAGGATTTTCCTGGTTTCTCCGTTGGGAAAAAGGAGAAAAAGCTAGGCATTCGTTCATCACCGACAACGGAAATCATTTTTGAGGAATGTAAAGTTCCAAAAGAAAACTTATTGGGTCAAGAAGGGGAAGGCTTCAAAATTGCGATGATGACTCTTGATGGAGGACGTAATGGAATCGCAGCGCAAGCAGTTGGTATCGCTCAAGGAGCTCTAGATGCATCTGTAGCTTATGCAAAAGAGCGTCATCAGTTTGGTAAACCTATTGCGTCTAATCAAGGGATTTCTTTTAAACTTGCAGACATGGCAACTAGTATTGAAGCCTCACGTCTTCTAACTTACCAAGCGGCATGGCTGGAGTCGAATGACCTACCATATGGAAAAGAGTCAGCAATGTCGAAGCTTCTAGCCGGAGATACAGCTATGAAGGTAACAACAGAAGCGGTTCAAATCTTTGGCGGCTATGGATATACAAAGGATTATCCTGTTGAGAGATATATGCGTGATGCAAAAATTACCCAAATCTATGAAGGTACACAAGAAATTCAAAGACTAGTAATCTCGCGAATGCTGACAAAGTAACAACTAATAAGAATAAAAACGGTCAAAGGGGTATTCGATATAACGAAGAAACAGACAGAGGATCGGGGTTCCTTATATCTGATTGAGAAAGCAGTTGATTTTGTGAGTAATAAAAGAGCAGTACATGCATCGGTAAAGGATGAGCGTCTTGTTAATATGCGAAGGACGCAAATGATTCGAGGAGCGGTAGCCCTTTTTAAACAAAAAGGGTTTCACCGTACAACAACGAGAGAAATTGCCCAAGAAGCCGGATTTAGTATTGGTACATTATATGAATACATTCGTACAAAGGAAGATATTTTATATCTCGTCTGTGACAGCATTTATGATCAAGTTCGAGACCGCTTGCAAGGAATGGATTTAGAAAAGGGGACACTTGAAAGCTTGAAGCTCGGAATTGCCTATTATTTTAACATCATGAACGAAATGCAAGATGAGGTTTTGGTTATGTATCAGGAAGCAAAATCATTATCCAAAGATGCATTGCCATATGTGTTAAAGAAAGAAATGGAAATGGTAGGCATGTTTGAAACTTTGATTCGTCGATGTATTCAAAATGGTGAACTGGAAATGGATGATCCACATGTTGATTTATTAGCCCATAATATTTTTGTTCAAGGCCAGATGTGGGGATTTAGACGTTGGGCACTTCAAAAGAATTATTCGATCGAAGAATATATTGAATTACAAACGAATCTGCTTTTTAAAGGAATCTATGGATTTGAAAAATGACGACGAACAGGGGGAGAAGAATGAGCACGGTTGACATTTACAAACCAAAAAATTCTGTACGCTTCGTTACAGCATCGAGTCTTTTTGATGGCCATGATGCTTCGATAAACATTATGAGAAGAATCCTGCAATCAAGTGGTGCAGAGGTAATTCATCTCGGCCATAATCGTTCCGTTGAAGAAGTGGTTAATGCGGCGATTCAAGAGGATGTCCAGGGGATTGCGATTTCGTCTTATCAAGGCGGACACGTGGAATATTTTAAATATATGTATGACCTTCTCCAAGAAAAGGGAGCATCTCATATTCGTATATATGGCGGCGGAGGCGGTGTCATCATTCCGCGTGAAATTAAAGAGCTTCATGACTATGGTATTGCTTGGATTTTCTCGCCAGATGATGGTCGTAAATACGGACTTCAAGGGATGATTAACATCATGCTCGAGGAGTGTGATTATCCAACCATCACTAGTCACCTTAGCGAGGAAATCAATCGATTAAAGGAAGGTAATATTCGGTCAATTGCAAAGCTAATCACACTTGCGGAGAACCAAGTAGGTGTGAGGGATGAGGTGGCATCAGCTGTTGAAACAGCTTTTGAAGAGATCAAGACATTAGCAAAAAAGGCACCTGTTATCGGGATTACAGGTACAGGCGGTGCTGGAAAGAGCTCCTTAACAGATGAACTGATTCGCAGATTTTTAAACGAAATTCCGGATAAAAAAGTTGCTATTTTATCGATTGATCCTACAAAGCAAAAAACAGGCGGGGCATTACTTGGCGACCGAATTAGAATGAACGCCATTTTCCATTCCCGTGTGTATATGAGAAGCTTAGCAACACGGGGATCAAGAAGTGAGTTGTCTCTTGCGATAAGAGATGCAATCAATGTAGTGAAAGCAGCAGGCTATGATTTAGTGATTGTTGAAACGAGCGGGATTGGGCAAGGGGATGCCGAAATCGCGGAAATAAGTGATATTGCGATGTATGTTATGACAAGTGAATTTGGTGCACCTTCGCAGCTGGAAAAAATCGATATGATTGATTTTGCAGATTTAATTGTGATCAACAAATTTGAACGGAAAGGCTCCGAAGATGCTAAAAGCCAGGTTCAAAAGCAATATCAACGCAGTCATTTATTGTTTGATCAAGATCTTGTAAAAATGCCTGTTTACGGTACGATTGCAAGTCAGTTCAATGACCCAGGTACGAATGCGTTATTTGCTGCATTAATTGAAAAAATAAATGAAAAAACGGGTACGGAGTGGAAGGTGTCTTTTTCCAAGGATGCAAAGGTTGAAAAACAAAATGTGATTATCCCAAATAGTCGAAGATACTATTTAAGAGAGATTTCCGAAACCGTACGGAATTATCATAAAAACGCGGACGCTCAAGTTCGTTATGCGCGAAAGCTTTTTCAACTTGAGGGAGCAATTGCTGCTGTTCAAGAAAAAGAAGCAAATGCTGCAGTTATTACTTCTTTAGAAGCACTGAAAAATGATGTATATGAACAACTCACGGCAGAATCGAAAAAAATAATAAAAAACTGGGGAGCATTAAAAGAGAAATATTCGGGCAAACAGTTTGTCACTAAAATTCGTGATAAAGAAATTGTTACAGAATTAACGACAAAGAGCTTATCTGGGTTGGACATTCCAAAAGTAGCTCTTCCAAAATACGAGGATTATGGGGAAATTTTAAAATGGGTCTATAAAGAAAATGTTCCGGGTTCTTTCCCATACACCGCAGGGGTGTTCCCATTTAAACGGGAAGGTGAGGATCCAAAAAGACAGTTTGCGGGTGAAGGAACACCAGAACGAACAAACCGTCGCTTCCATTATTTGTCTGAAAATGATCCTGCAAAACGATTAAGTACTGCATTCGACTCAGTTACCTTATATGGAGAGGATCCAGATTATCGTCCTGATATATATGGAAAAGTTGGGGAATCAGGTGTAAGTATTTGTACTCTCGATGATATGAAAAAATTATATGCAGGATTTGATTTGTGTCATCCATCGACATCGGTTTCCATGACGATTAATGGTCCGGCTCCAATTATTTTAGCGATGTACATGAATACGGCTATTGATCAGCAGGTCCAATTAAAGGAAAAAGAACTTGGAAGAATGTTAACGGTTGAAGAATTTTCTGATGTAAAGGAAGCTACTCTCCAGGTAGTTAGAGGAACGGTTCAAGCGGATATTTTAAAAGAAGATCAAGGGCAAAACACATGCATTTTCTCAACAGAGTTTGCTCTTCGTTTGATGGGAGACATTCAACAATACTTCATTGATCATAAAGTACGTAATTATTACTCTGTTTCAATTTCTGGCTATCATATTGCAGAAGCAGGGGCGAATCCAATCTCCCAATTAGCCTTTACTTTAGCGAATGGCTTCACATATGTAGAATATTATTTGAGCCGGGGAATGGATATTAATGATTTTGCACCTAATTTATCCTTCTTCTTCTCGAATGGGCTTGATCCAGAATACAGTGTGATTGGCCGGGTAGCTAGAAGAATTTGGGCAACTGTTATGAGAGATAAGTATGGAGCAAACGAAAGAAGTCAGAAACTTAAATACCATATTCAAACTTCTGGACGCTCCCTGCATGCACAGGAAATTGACTTTAATGATATCAGAACGACACTACAAGCTTTAATGGCATTACATGATAATTGTAACTCACTCCATACGAATGCTTATGATGAGGCGATTACAACACCAACGGAAGAGTCGGTAAGGAGAGCAATGGCCATTCAAATGATCATTACAAAAGAGCATGGTTTAACGAAAAATGAAAATCCGTTACAAGGCTCATTCATTATTGAAGAATTAACTGATTTAGTAGAGGAAGCTGTTCTTACTGAATTTGATCGATTGAATGATCGAGGCGGTGTTCTTGGGGCAATGGAAACTCAATATCAGCGAGGGAAAATACAGGAAGAGTCGATGTACTATGAAATGAAAAAGCATAGTGGTGAGCTTCCGATTATTGGTGTAAATACTTATTTAAATCCAAATCCTCCTTCCGAAGAGGAAATGAATAGTATAGAGCTTGCACGAGCTACAAAGGAAGAAAAAGAAACACAGATTCGTAATCTAAATCTATTTAATGAAAACAACAAAGATAAAATTATTCAAGCATTACAAACACTTAAATCGACCGCGGTAAATGGTGGAAATATTTTTGCAGAGTTAATGGAAACCGTAAAGGTAGCAAGTCTTGGTCAAATAACAAAGGCATTGTATGAAGTCGGTGGTCAATATCGCAGAAATATGTAGTGAAAAACACCTCCTTTATAAAAGGACTCCTTAGCAGACCTAGCTGAGGAGTTTTTTTAAAAGCTCTTTTCGTAAACTTTGTTACAATTCGATACAACTTAAAATCGGCAAAGATTTTACGAAGTAAATATCGATATAAATTTTTACAATCTAAAGGAAAATAGCCTTTAAACAGGACGAGAAAATAGAAATTTATTATGAAGCTATTGTATGATGGATCAAGTAAAAGGTAAAATCAAATATAGAAATAAAATTATTTAGTTATAATGGATGCTGCCTAAATAGGATGTGAGATGATGCAATACAAAAAATTACTGAAATACATCGGTATCCTTTCTTTTGTTATTTTTGGATATTTTCTATATACGAAACAGTTAGGCGCCATTCCATTTTTGCTTTTATCCATCATACTTTTTTACATATCTTTTCGTCATATGAAGCGTTCTAAAAAGGAATAAAGCTTTAAACCAATCATCTTTATGTAATCAGGTGTAATAAAAAACATAGTAAAGGACATTTTTAAGGTAGCATAAATGTTTTGAATTTGTTTATAATGGTAAATATGTATTTTGCCATTATATAAAATCATGCCCTTTTTTGGTCCTGAAAAAATAAGAGTTTGAGCAGAGGAAGGAAGTGCGGAATTTGAGTTTACAGCAATTATCAAAAGAAGATTTACATGAAATGTCTTTGATTGAGCTAGCTCATCAATATTTGGAGGAAAACAAACAAGCTATATCCTTTACTGACTTAGTAGATGAAATCGCAAATCTAATCGGCTTGTCAAAGGATGAAATCCGTTCGCGAATGGTTCAATTCTATACCGATTTAAATATTGACGGACGATTTATCAGTCTTGGAGAAAATAGATGGGGACTGCGAACTTGGTATCCATATGATCAAATTGATGAGGAAGTTACTGCACCTGTTAAATCGAAGAAGAAAAAGGCGAAGAAAGTCGTTGAAGAAGAAGAGGATGAATTCATTGAAGAAGAAGATCTTGATTATGATGATTTAGATGACTTTGAAGATGAAGAAGATCTTATCGAAGATGATGAAGAAATCGATGAAGATGACTTTGAAGACATTGATGATGACGACGACGATGAAGTTTTCGAAGATGAAGAACTAATTGGTGAAGATGACTATGATTTAGATGAAGATGACGAGGAATTTGATAAAGAAGAGGAAGAAGAGGATAAATAATCCGCTTGACTTCTTTTCATTAGGAAGGTAGTATTTTATTTGGGCTCCCTTAAAAGGGACAAAAAAGTATACGAATGCTCCCCTTAGTAAAATAAGGGGAGCTTTTTTATTTTTTACCCTCATTATCTTACTTATATCAGACTAACTGATACTATATTGTGAAACAATAATGTATGTTGAAGGGGGAAGAATTTGTGACAAAATATATTTTTGTAACAGGTGGAGTAGTATCTTCACTTGGAAAAGGAATTATTGCAGCATCTTTAGGAAGATTATTAAAAAATCGTGGGTTGAAAGTAACGACACAAAAGTTTGATCCATATATAAATGTGGATCCAGGAACAATGAGCCCTTATCAGCATGGAGAAGTTTTTGTAACAGATGATGGTGCTGAAACAGATTTAGACTTAGGTCACTATGAGCGTTTTATTGATATCAATGTAACGAAATACAGTAGTGTAACAACTGGTAAAGTCTATTCTGAAGTGTTAAGAAAAGAAAGAAGAGGAGAATATCTCGGGGGTACTGTTCAGGTTATCCCTCACATTACCAATGAGATAAAGAGCCGTGTATTCCGTGCGGGTGAAGCAACTGATTCTGATGTTGTTATTACTGAAATTGGCGGAACCGTTGGTGATATTGAATCTCTTCCTTTCTTGGAAGCCATTCGTCAAATTAAAAGTGATGTTGGCCGTGACAATGTAATGTACATCCATTGTACACTTGTACCATTCATTAAAGCTGCTGGAGAAATGAAAACAAAGCCTACACAGCATAGTGTAAAAGAATTACGCAGTCTGGGTATTCAGCCAAACATTATTGTTGTTCGTACAGAAATGCCGATTTCACAGGATATGAAAGATAAGATTGCATTATTCTGTGACATAGATGAAAAGTCTGTCATTGAGTCAAGAGATGCTGATACATTGTATTCCATTCCACTTGCATTACGTGATCAAAATCTCGACCAAATTGTTTGCGAACATTTAAAATTACAATGCCATGAGCCAGATATGACAGAATGGGTTAAACTTGTTGAAAAAGTAAGGAACTTATCAAAAGTAACGAAAATTGCTTTAGTTGGAAAGTATGTTGAACTCCAAGATGCTTATATTTCAGTTGTAGAAGCATTGAAGCATGCAGGTTATGCGTTTGATACCGATATTGATGTCGACTGGATTAATGCGGAACATGTAACAAAGGAAAATGTACAAGATATTTTAAAGAATGCTGACGGAATACTAGTACCGGGCGGATTTGGAGATCGTGGAGTTGAGGGGAAAATCCTTGCGATTCAATACGCACGCGAAAATAAAGTTCCATTCCTTGGTATTTGCTTAGGAATGCAGCTTGCTTCTATTGAATTTGCTCGTAATGTTCTTGGTTTAGAAGGTGCTCATTCTTCTGAGCTTGACCCGAATACAAAGTATCCTATTATTGATCTTCTGCCTGAGCAAAAGGATATTGAGGACTTGGGCGGTACATTACGTTTAGGGTTATATCCTTTTAAAATTAAACAGGGTACAAAAGCATATGAGGTTTATCAGAACGAAGAAATGAGTGAACGTCACCGCCACCGTTATGAGTTTAATAATGAGTATCGTGAACAAATGGAGAAAGAAGGATTTATTTTCTCTGGTACAAGTCCTGATGGACGATTGATTGAAATTATTGAGGTTAAGGATCATCCGTGGTTCGTAGCATCTCAATTCCATCCTGAATTCACATCAAGACCAACACGTCCACAACCTTTATTCCGTGGATTTATAGAAGCAGCATTAAATAATAAGTAAGTTTATAATTAGGGATAAAAAGAGGGGCTGTCTGAAAAGCAAAGTGTCAGACAGCCTTTCTTTATTGTTTAGGAAATTGTAAAATATTCGCACTGTGTATAACTTTATGAAGAGCGTGGTTTACGTCTAGCTCCAGCGCCTATCGGCTAGCGGATTTCTCCGTCTCCTCCCTACGATAAGTCAACATCGGCTCGTGAACTACCTCACCGTGTTTCCTTTATCTCAGTCGAAGACTACAAAATCCGTACGCCGATGAGCAAGGCGCTTGCGCTTTTGATCTTTAGTATTCTTCGATAATTTCATCAAATGTAAGCTTTATGCAATGGTAAATAAATAGTGCAGCCATGGAAGATGGAAAGCAGGTTCTTTCTCCAGTTTCTGTAGGCAGCATGGGCTTTAGTATGGATGTATTAATATGTACATCAGCTAGTTGAGTAAGATCCATCTCATCGTTTGAGGAATTTCCTGAAATAGCTGTAAAAGGAACCTTTTGTTGTACAAGCTCTTTAGCAAGCTTTACTGCTTCAGAATCATTTGAAAATCTGGAAATGATAATTGCACGATCAGCATTGGTTAAGTTAGCTACATTTGTTAATAGATTGGCGGAATTCATGGGTTCAGCTCCATTTATTGCTTCTAGGGGTATTGCTTCCATTTCTTTAAACCCTTTTATATAAATTTTGCCTTCTCCAATTGCAGCCTGAGCTAAAAGTCTAGCACTATCTTCAATAGATAATTGTTCTTTTTCGTAAATTCTTGAAAATAGCCCATTTATTTGGGTTAACAACATTTTCATAGGTGTACACTCCTTAATAGGGAAGATTTTTTGGGAATTTAAATAGTTTCATTTTAGCAGGAAAATGTTCAACTAAAATAGAATATATTTCAATATGATCATACATAAGTAATATATAAAAGCAAATAAGAAAAGCGGAAGCGCCTTGATCATCGGCGTACGGATTTTGTAGTCTTCGACTGAGATAAAGGAAACACGGCGAGGTAGTAAGGAGCCGATGTTGACTTATCGTAGGGAGAAGACGAAGAAATCCGCTAGCCGATAGGCGCTGGAGCTAGACACAGCAGACACTTTTCATGTCTAATATCCTTAGTAAATTTTATACTTTCTTACCTTTATATAAAGGTTGAAAATGGGAGGGAAGAATAGTGGAAGAAAAGATTCTAATTGTAGATGATCAATTTGGCATTCGAATTTTATTAAATGAAGTCCTGCAAAAAGAAGGATACCGAACTTTTCAGGCGGCGAATGGAGTACAAGCATTAGAGATAACTAAAACTCACTCTCCCGATCTTGTGCTGCTAGATATGAAGATACCTGGAATGGATGGAATCGAAATACTCAAAAGAATGAAGAGTATTGAACCTGATATTCGAGTAATTATTATGACAGCGTATGGAGAATTGGATATGATCCAAGAAGCAAAAGATTTAGGCGCACTAACCCATTTTGCAAAACCGTTCGATATTGATGATATACGGAAAGCTGTGAAAGATCATTTATTTGTCAATAGGTAGAAATTTTTGAAAATTATATTTTTAAAAACTAAAACATGTTCATTGGTAAAAGAAAAACTAGTTTGGTATGATGAAAATGAAAATAAATTTTGTATGATGTCAATTTGTTTGTTTAATCTATAAAAAAGGAAATCTTCGTTTAATAAGATTTTAATGAACCGCCAAGATGAAAACATTTTGACAAGGTATTCGAAGGAGGAAATGAATCATGCCATTAGTCTCTATGACTGAAATGCTTAATAAAGCAAAAGATGAGCATTATGCTGTTGGTCAATTTAATATTAATAATTTAGAATTTACCCAAGCAATTCTTCTTGCGGCTGAGGAAGAAAAATCACCGGTTATTCTTGGTGTTTCTGAAGGTGCAGGCAGATATATTGGTGGTTTTAAAACTGTAGTAAAAATGGTTGAAGGATTAATGGAAGATTATAATATTACTGTGCCAGTAGCGATTCATTTAGACCATGGATCAAGCTTTGATAAATGTAAAGAAGCCATTGATGCAGGCTTTACATCTGTTATGATCGACGCTTCTCATCACCCATTTGAAGAAAATGTTGAAATTACTTCAAAAGTGGTAGAGTATGCACATTCTAAAGGTGTATCAGTAGAAGCTGAACTTGGTACAGTTGGCGGTCAGGAAGATGATGTTGTTGCAAATGGTGTCATTTACGCAGACCCTAACGAATGTCAAGAATTAGTGAAACGTACAGGAATTGATACTCTTGCACCAGCACTAGGTTCTGTTCACGGACCATACAAAGGTGAACCAAATTTAGGGTTTAAGGAAATGGAGGAAATTGGTGCTGCCACTGGACTTCCTTTAGTTCTTCATGGTGGAACAGGTATCCCGACTAAAGATATTCAAAAAGCTATTTCGTTAGGAACAGCGAAAATTAATGTAAATACTGAAAACCAAATTGCTTCTGCTAAAAAAGTTCGTGAAGTTCTTGCTGCAGATTCTGAAGTGTATGATCCACGTAAATATCTTGGACCAGCACGTGACGTAATAAAAGAAACAGTCATTGGTAAAATCCGCGAATTCGGATCTTCTAATAAAGCCTAAATAATCAAATAGATGCTAGTCATCCATATGAAATAACAGCATTGAAACCGCCTTATTGGGGCGGTTTCCGTGTATTTAAATTTTTTAATATGGGGTGAAATTATATGAAATTTTTTATTGATACAGCCAATCTAGATGAAATTAAACAAGCATTTGAACTAGGGATTTTATCAGGTGTAACAACCAATCCTAGTCTTGTAGCAAAGGAAAATATATCATTTCATGACCGATTAAAGGAAATCACCAGTCTAGTTCCAGGTTCTGTAAGCGCAGAGGTTATTGCATTAGATGCAGAAGGTATGGTGCAAGAGGGACGAGAACTTGCAAAAATTGCTCCGAATATTACGATTAAGGTCCCAATGACTCCAGAAGGATTAAAAGCTGTACATATTTTCTCTTCTGAAGGAATAAAAACAAATGTAACGTTAATTTTTAGTGCTAATCAAGCATTATTGGCAGCAAGAGCCGGAGCGACCTATGTTTCACCTTTCTTAGGAAGACTTGATGATATTGGACATGATGGGATAGAACTTGTATCCACTATTGCCGGAATATTTGAAATCCATCAAATAGAAACTGAAATTATTGCTGCATCAATTCGACACCCACAACATGTTACAGATGCCGCTTTAGCTGGAGCTCATATTGCAACTGTGCCATTAAAAGTGATTAACCAACTGTTTCAGCATCCATTAACAGATAAAGGTATAGATCAGTTTTTACAGGATTGGAGCAGTCATCTCCAAAATAAATAATATTCTCTTTTCGTAAACTGTGGTGCTTTTAATCCAACATCTTAATTAAACAAACGTGGAAATAGATTGTATGAATTTTATTTGCGAAAAGATGCCCCTATTCTTAACTATTTTAAGCTGCTATACAAAAGAAGCAAATTATGAGAAAACTGCGTATCAAATTATGTTTTAACAAAAAAACGTTAATACTATATGATAAATTAAACATTTTGAAGGAAATCAAGGGCTTTTGCAATTCTAACACCCATAATTGTGGAAGGGAGTCTAAAATGGAAAAATTAAAGATTGCAGGGGGATATCCTTTAAAAGGAACTATTAAAGTAAGTGGGGCTAAAAATAGCTCTGTTGCTTTAATTCCTGCCACTATCCTCGCTGAATCCCCTGTAACAATTGAAGGATTGCCAGATATATCTGATGTGGAAACTTTGAAAACACTATTGGAAGAAATTGGTGGGAATGTCACTTTTAATAATGGAGAAATGGTGGTTGACCCGACAAAAATGGTATCAATGCCGCTTCCTAACGGAAAGGTAAAAAAACTTAGAGCTTCTTACTATTTAATGGGAGCTATGTTAGGTCGTTTTAATAAGGCAGTTGTAGGATTGCCTGGAGGATGCCATTTAGGACCTCGACCAATTGACCAACATATTAAAGGATTTGAAGCTTTAGGTGCAAAAGTAACAAATGAACAAGGTGCCATCTATCTACGAGCTGATGAATTGCGTGGTGCGAGAATTTACTTGGATGTTGTAAGTGTTGGGGCAACCATAAATATCATGTTAGCTGCCGTTAAAGCAAAAGGGAAGACTATCATAGAAAATGCTGCTAAAGAACCTGAGATTATTGATGTTGCTACACTATTAACTAATATGGGTGCGAAAATAAAAGGCGCTGGAACCGATGTCATTCGGATTGAAGGTGTGGACAATTTAAATGGGTGCCGTCACACGATTATCCCAGATCGGATTGAAGCGGGAACATTTATGCTTCTTGGAGCGGCTGCTGGTGAAGGGGTTTTGATTGATAATGTAATTCCTCATCATTTGGAATCTTTAACTGCAAAGCTTCGTGAAATGGGGGTTCCAATTGAGGTTGGTGATGAGCAAATTTTTATTGGAAAAGGAGATTCATTAAAAGCTGTGGATATTAAAACGCTCGTTTATCCTGGCTTTCCTACAGATTTGCAGCAGCCATTTACTTCCCTATTAACGAAAGCCGAAGGAACCTCAGTAGTAACAGATACAATTTATTCAGCACGTTTCAAACATATCGATGAACTGAGAAGAATGAATGCTAACATTAAAGTTGAAGGCCGCTCAGCAATCATTAATGGTTCTGTTACTTTACAAGGAGCAAAGGTCAAAGCTAGTGATTTAAGAGCCGGAGCGGCGTTGGTCATTGCAGGTTTAATGGCTGAAGGGATTACTGAAGTTACAGGATTAGAACATATTGATCGAGGCTATAGTAATCTCGTTGAAAAGCTCGAAGGATTAGGCGCAACGATTTGGCGTGAAAAAATGACTGAAGAAGAGATGGAGCAGCAAAAAAGCCTATAGTATTAATACCTCTATTAGTAATCCAAATTAGTACACACAAATTCGCTTGATTGTGCTACAATATAAAGGAATTGTGTTATACCATTTATGGATTAATCAACAATTATATGTTGATAACATAGGGGGAAGAAAGATGGAAAGAAGTTTATCCATGGAATTAGTTCGTGTAACAGAAGCTGCTGCACTTGCCTCCGCTCGTTTAATGGGTAGAGGAAAAAAAGATGAAGCAGATGAAGCAGCAACTTCAGCTATGCGTGATGTCTTTGATACAATCCCGATGAAAGGCACAGTGGTCATTGGAGAAGGAGAAATGGATGAAGCTCCAATGTTATATATAGGCGAAAAGCTAGGAACAGGGTATGGTCCAAGAGTAGATGTTGCAGTTGATCCTCTCGAAGGTACAAATATTGTTGCTTCTGGAGGATGGAATGCATTAGCTGTTTTAGCAGTAGCCGATCATGGAAACTTACTTCATGCTCCGGATATGTATATGGATAAAATTGCCGTTGGACCAGAAGCAGTTGGACAAATTGATATTAATGCTTCCGTTTTAGATAATTTAAAGGCTGTAGCAAAAGCAAAAAACAAGGATATTGAGGATGTTGTTGCAACTGTTCTAAATAGACCAAGACATGAGCATATTATTGCAGAGCTCCGCGCGGCAGGAGCAAGAATTAAACTGATAAATGATGGTGATGTAGCAGGTGCAATTAATACGGCGTTTGATCACACAGGAGTGGATATTCTTTTCGGTTCCGGTGGTGCACCTGAGGGAGTTATTGCAGCTGTTGCGTTGAAATGTTTAGGGGGAGAGTTACAAGGCAGACTTCTTCCACAAAATGATGCAGAAATACAGAGATGTGCTAAAATGGGGCTAGATGATATTAATAAGGTCTTACGAATGGAAGATTTAGTACGTGGCGACGATGCAATATTTTCAGCCACCGGTGTTACAGATGGAGAACTTCTTCGGGGAGTTCAATTTAAAGGATCTTATGGCTCTACACACTCAGTTGTTATGCGCGCAAAATCTGGGACAGTGCGTTTTATCGAAGGGCAGCATAGCCTGAAGAAAAAGCCGAATCTTGTCATTAAATGATAACCAAAATCCTTTCAATAAAATAAATTTGTACGGGTTGTAACCTGTACAAATTTATTTCCTTCCTTTTTATTGATTCTTTTTTATAATTATGGTTACAATAGATATTGTTTTTAGTCTTTTTGCTTGCGCACTTCCGAAGCTTCTAAATCTTCAATATTTTCAGATTATAACCTTTTCTTGAGCTCTTTAAAAAATACCAGATGCTGTGTTTCATTTATTATATAAGAGAAAGATTTCTATAAATGAAAAACGGGATTCCCACTGAAACTTTTTTGTTTCATTGCCTTTTTTACTGAATTGAATATTAACTAGTAATTTTATAATTAAATTTAAGTGTGGTGTAGATATGGAAAGTTTATCAATTTCAAGTCTTGATAATATGACATTGAAGGAACTTTATACATTAGCAAGAGAGTATAAAGTTTCATATTATAGTAAATTAACAAAAAAAGAACTAATTTTTGCGATATTAAAAGCACGTGCTGAGCAAGAAGGCTATTTCTTTATGGAAGGTGTTCTTGAAATTATTCAATCTGAAGGCTTCGGATTTTTAAGACCGATTAATTATTCCCCTAGCTCTGAAGATATTTATATTTCAGCCTCTCAAATTCGCCGTTTTGATTTAAGAAATGGAGATAAGGTCTCTGGAAAAGTGCGGCCTCCAAAGGAAAATGAGCGTTATTATGGTTTACTTCATGTAGAAGCTGTTAATGGAGATAATCCCGAAACAGCAAAGGAACGTGTACATTTTCCAGCATTAACCCCATTATATCCGGATAGACAAGTCATTTTAGAAACAGCGCCTAATAAATTATCTACTCGTATTATGGACCTTGTTTCCCCTGTTGGATTTGGACAGCGTGGTTTAATCGTTGCACCTCCAAAAGCCGGAAAAACGATGCTTTTAAAGGAAATTGCCAATTCGATTACAACAAATAATCCTGATGCAGAGCTAATCGTTTTATTAATTGATGAGCGACCAGAAGAGGTTACAGATATCGAACGCTCTGTTAACGCAGAAGTAGTTAGTTCAACATTTGATGAAGTACCTGAAAATCATATTAAAGTTGCAGAATTAGTATTAGAAAGAGCAATGCGTCTTGTTGAACATAAGCGTGATGTTATTATATTAATGGATAGTATTACCCGGTTAGCACGTGCTTACAATTTAGTTATTCCTCCAAGTGGACGAACCCTTTCAGGTGGTATTGATCCAGCTGCTTTCCATAGACCAAAACGATTTTTTGGAGCAGCACGTAATATAGAAGAAGGCGGAAGTCTAACTATACTAGCAACAGCTCTTGTGGAAACAGGTTCTCGAATGGATGATGTTATTTATGAAGAGTTTAAAGGAACCGGAAATATGGAGCTTCATTTAGATCGTTCATTATCTGAAAAACGTATTTTCCCTGCTATTGATATTCGTCGTTCTGGAACACGTAAGGAAGAATTGCTTATTCCAAAAGAACACCTGGACAAACTATGGGCGATCCGAAAATCTATGTCAGATACTCCTGATTTTGTGGAAAGATTTTTACGAAAATTGAAGAAAACAAAATCTAATGAAGAGTTTTTTGGAATTTTAGCTTCCGAAATGAAAAGTAGTACAACAGGTAGACGTAGCGTATAGTAAGAATTGGGAAAAACAGATAGTAATTGTTAATATTGTGTTGTTGCAATTCAAATACTAGCTTGTTATAATATATCCATGTGTTTAGAAAGATTCTAATGAGGAAAATCAGCATGTTGATTTTTCCATATAGAAATATATAACTCTGTTTCGAAATGACTCAGGGCAAAGGAGATGAAAAGAATGAAAGCAGGAATTCATCCAGGATACAAAAAAGCAATGGTTAAATGTGCTTGCGGTAATGAATTTGAAAGTGGTTCAGTAAAAGAAGAGATTCGCATTGAGGTATGTTCTGAATGCCATCCATTCTATACTGGCCGTCAAAAATTCGCATCTGCTGATGGACGTGTTGATCGATTCAATAAAAAATACGGTCTTAAATAATAATAGTAAAAAAACAGGCAAGAAAGCTTGCCTGTTTTTTATTTCTGTATATTAGTATAAATTCTAACATATCTAGCTCCAGCGTCTAGCCCCTCGAGGTCAAAAACCAGCAATCAATGAAGTCAAATAGCGGACTTCATTTACTGGGAAAGTCCTAACGCCGACTTTCCTGTTAGAGAACGTTTTTGCCGAGGCTAACCAAGGCGCTTACGCTTTTCTTATGAATCGGAGGGAGGATATAGTCCACAATGTATGTTATGAATCATTCGGGTTGGATTGAGGTTGTATGTGGCAGTATGTTTTCGGGGAAATCTGAAGAGTTGATTAGACGTGTACGACGGGCACAATTTGCCAAACAGGAGATTGCTGTTTTTAAACCAAGATTAGATGATCGTTACAGCAAAGAAGCGGTTGTATCCCATAATGGTTCTTCTGTTATTGCACATCCGATCGAAAAAGCAAGTGATATCTTTGGAATGGTACATAAAAGTATCGATGTCATTGCTATTGATGAAGCACAATTTTTTGATGAAGAAATAGTTGATGTTGTTCAAACATTGGCGAATAGTGGATATCGAGTAATTTTGGCTGGACTTGATCAGGATTTTCGTGGTGTTCCTTTTGGGCCAATGCCAAAATTAATGGCGATCGCGGAATTAATTACGAAGCTTCAAGCTGTATGTACTGTTTGTGGATCACCTGCAAGCCGCACTCAACGGTTAATTAATGGAAAGCCAGCATGTGCTGACGATCCAATTATTTTAGTCGGAGCATCTGAGGCATATGAGGCGCGATGCCGCCATCATCATGAAGTGCCGTCTGGGATGAGTGTTTCCTCTGAACAAATCGTAAATAATATGAAATGAGTCTCCTAACTGGTTTTAGGAGACATTTTTTTTTACATAAGTATTCTCCATAAGGAAAACCTACTATTATGGAGGTGTTTTTATGTGGAGAAAAACAATAGGTTTTCTTTCCTTGATTGTGTTACTAACAGGATGCGCTTCTAACCAATTGAATGATAGGTCTCTTACAAATACGGGGGAAAAAAATAAATATAGAAGGATTACAACTAGTACTACAGATGAGAATCCAAATATGATTGATTTAAAAAAGGGGAATCCTGCACCAACTATTGGATCAGATGTGAATAAGGCAAAAGGAGTAGTGAAAAGCTACAAAGATTATGTACCTGTGTCGGTTTGGGTTAATGGGAATAATATGTGGGTTACTGCTCATACGAGAGAACGACTTTCCCCTCATATGCGTATGAAGCGAGAAGCACAGCTCCATAAAAAGCTCATTCAAGCATTGCCACGGTATGATATTAATGTGAAAATTGAAGAAAAATAAGTTGTCATGTTTTCTATGCCAGATTCCAAAGGATCTGGTATTTTGATCGTTTAGAAAATTATAAAATACTCGCACTGTGAATAACTTTACGAAGAGCGAGGTTTACGTCTAGCTCCAGCGCCTATCGGCTAGCGGATTTCTCCGTCTCCTCCCTACGATAAGTCAACATCAGCTCGTCCCTCGCCGTGTTTCCTTTATCTCAGTCAAAGACTACGAAATCCGTACGCCGATGAGCAAGGCGCTTGCGCTTTTGTTCTTTTAATAAGCTTTTTCGTTAATCAAGCACCCTTCCTGCATTTCATCTTTACCTTATTTTGCGTATATACTATAATAGTACTGTTATGGGTAAAATGAAACGATAATACATTCTTAATGATAGGTATACAAAAGAGGTGATATGCCATGTTTGATCGATTACAAGCAGTAGAAGATCGTTATGATAAGCTAAATGAGCTTTTAAGCGACCCAGAAATCATTAATGACACGAAAAAATTAAGAGATTATTCTAAAGAACAATCAGATATCCAAGAAACAGTAATGGTTTATCGTGAATATAAAGAAGTACAACAACAGTATAAAGATGCTAAAGCTATGCTTGAAGAAAAGCTTGACGCTGATATGAAGGAAATGGTGAAGGAAGAAATCAATGAATTAGAAATCCAAATTGAAAACTTGGAAGAACGGTTAAAAATTCTTCTTATACCGAAAGATCCTAATGATGATAAAAACGTTATTATGGAAATTCGCGGAGCTGCTGGCGGAGACGAGGCAGCATTATTTGCTGGCGACCTATACCGCATGTATAGCCGTTTTGCAGAATCACAAGGTTGGAAAACGGAAGTTATCGAGGCAAGCTCAACTGGTGTTGGAGGCTATAAAGAAATTATCTTTATGATTAATGGGAAGGGAGCTTTTTCAAAATTAAAATTTGAAAATGGAGCCCATCGTGTTCAGCGTGTACCAGAAACAGAATCAGGTGGAAGAATTCATACCTCTACTGCGACAGTAGCTGTCTTGCCTGAAGCAGAGGAAGTAGAAGTGGAGATCCATGAAAAGGATATTCGTGTTGACACATTTGCTTCAAGTGGTCCTGGCGGCCAAAGTGTTAATACAACGATGTCTGCGGTTCGATTAACTCATATACCTACAGGAACAGTGGTGTCCTGTCAGGATGAAAAGTCCCAAATTAAAAATAAAGAAAAAGCGATGAAGGTTTTACGTGCTCGTGTTTACGATAAGTTTCAACAGGAGGCACAAGCAGAGTACGATGCAAATCGTAAATCAGCTGTTGGAACGGGAGATCGCTCGGAAAGAATTCGCACATACAACTTCCCGCAAAATCGTGTGACTGATCATCGTATTGGGTTAACGATTCAAAAGCTTGATCAAATTCTTCAAGGAAAAGTTGACGAAGTCATTGATGCATTAATTTTGGAAGATCAATCTCATAAGCTTGAGAGTGTGAATGATTAATGGTTCAAAATCGAAAGGTTTTTGAAGCTCTGAAATGGGCTTCTTCTTTTTTACAGGAAAATGGACGAGATGCCAATGCAGGAGAAATTCTACTCCGTCATATACTGCAAATGAATAGAGCACAGCTTTTTGCAAATCAACAGCTCCTTATTCCCGAAGCAGCGTATGCTTCTTTTCATAAAGCAGTTAACGAGCATGTGAAGGGTGTTCCGGTCCAGCATATTATTGGCTTTGAAGAATTTTACGGAAGAGAATTTTTCGTTAATCAGAATGTACTTATACCGCGGCCAGAAACGGAAGAATTAATATTAGAAGCATTGAAAAGAGTAAAGAGGAATTTTTCAATTCAGGAAGGCTTAAGGCTTGTAGATATCGGGACAGGAAGCGGCATTATAGCAATAACCATGAAGCTGGAATGTGCGCCATTAACGGTAACAGCGATAGATATTTCTGAGCAGGCATTAAATGTTGCTAAGAGGAATGCTGCAAATTTACATGCAGATGTTTCCTTTATTC
Organism: Heyndrickxia sp. NPDC080065; assembly: GCF_050281185.1. Taxonomy (NCBI): domain Bacteria; kingdom Bacillati; phylum Bacillota; class Bacilli; order Caryophanales; family Bacillaceae; genus Heyndrickxia; species Heyndrickxia sp. NPDC080065. The sequence continues at coordinate 263,814 of NZ_JBNNWS010000007.1, forward strand.
AGGGAGACTTACTTCAGCCAATGATTGAAAATAGAGAAAAGGTAGACATTGTTTTATCGAATCCTCCTTATATCCCAAATAAAGATATTGAAATATTGTCGGAGGTAGTAAAGGATTACGAACCACATCAAGCATTATTTGGTGGAGTAGATGGTCTTGATTTTTATCGAAGACTAATGGAACAAATTCCGTTAATCATTAAAAAGAAAGCATTGATTGGTTTTGAAATTGGAATGGGTCAGGGAGAACAAGTCGCCGATCTGTTAAAAGAAACTTTTCCTAACAGTCATGTTGAAATTGTTAATGACATCAATGGTAAGGATCGCATGGTTTTTTGCGAAATTTTATAATAGGCTCCTTTCGTAAACTTTGTTGCTTTTTGTAACAGAGTAAAAATCGGTAGTAGGATTTTTACGGTTGTTTACTGCTAACAAAATTAGTATGGGATGAAGAAAAGAGCACGAAGTCAATTTATTTAAGGATAGAGCTATATACGAAAAGTAACAATATATGCGAAGACAACCATATGATATTAACCAGTGCTAAAATGCTATTAAATAGTATTTTGGCACTTTTTTTATATTTCGGACGCTAAAAAATGTATAACAAAACATCTGAAATGCTATAGATAATTCAATCAATCTTGGTGCATTTTCTTAATGTAATAAATTTTATTCATTTTTTTAGTTTACTAGTTTAAGATTCCCTTTTCTTGTCCAAACTGTCTTAGTGAAGGGACGGTGGGGAGAAATGAATAAACAAAATTATGCTTGGATTTATATTATGATCTTATCGATTGGAACTATATTAAGTTTATATATACCGAAACAGGAAATTGCAGCAAAGGAAGCAATCGTGATTCCTAAAGAGGCTGTTCGTCTTCGAATTCTAGCAAATAGTGATACAGAAAAGGATCAGTCATTAAAAAGAAAAATACGAGATGAGGTAAATAAAGAGATAACGAAATGGGTAGAAAATTTAACCTCTATAGAGGATGCTAGAAAAGTCATAAAAGCTCATTTACCTGAGATTGAAAAAATAGCCAAGCAAGTCATCCGCGAAGAGAAGAGTAATCAATCTGTTCGAGTCGAGTTTGGTCAAGTTCAATTTCCTACTAAACTCTATGGGCAATTTTTATATCCTGCTGGAGAATACGAAGCCGTGTTAATTACTCTAGGAAAAGGTGAAGGGGCAAATTGGTGGTGTGTCCTTTATCCCCCGCTTTGTTTTATGGATTTTTCTAATGGTGTTGCAGTAAGCCCTGGATTTGATGGAAATAATGAAAATGCAAAAGAGACTTCAAAGGAACCTACAACAGAAAAACAGCAAATCAGTGATGAAAACAAAAAATCAGTTATTAACAAAGATCAAACAAAAAAACAAAAACAGCCTCTCTATGTGAAAGAAGAGGAGGATCAAGTAAAGGTTAAATTTTTCATCGTAGAACTATTTAAGAAAATTTTTTGAAGAAGTCTAGAACAGGCTTCTTCTTTTTTGGTCTATTTCTTATTTTCTCTCATAGTTTGTACAAGAAGATTAATAGAAGTAAAAAAATGATAGGGAGTAATGATCATGCACATGATACGTACGGGAAAAAAGCCGGACATTGAAAAGGTAAAAATTTTTCTTACAGAGGCAAAGATAAGTACTGAAGGGGTGGAATCTATTATTAATTACTTTGTGTTAATTGAGGACATCGAGGGAAATCTTTTAGCAACTTTAGGGGTAGAACCAGCTGGGAAAGTAGGCATTCTTCGTTCAATGGTCGTTAAGCCGGTAATGAAAGAAGAAGACTTGCTCATAATCTTTCAACATGTGTATAAGTTAGCAATAGCAAAAAATTTATCCACACTATACTTAACAACCGTTAACGAAACATCAATCCGATTATTTCATATGATGGGGTTTCAAAAAGTAGAACGGGAGTCGCTTCCAAAGGAATTTGCCAACTCATTATATGGAAAACAGTTATTAACATATGAACAAGCAATCTATATGGAAAAAGTAATGTGAAAGGAATTATTTATTCACACTATTCCTAAAAGTTATCCACTATTTTGTTGAAATTATCCACATATTGTGGATAATACTTGTTTATATCAGCAATTTTTAATATACTTTCAAGGAGTAATAAGGGGAAATTCGACAAATACCTACTTTTTTAGAAAAAACTTAACATTATAGAAAAGGTGAAAGTTATGAAGACAATTCAGTGGTATGTGGATAAAGATGTGGATAATTTAATGAGTAATCCACAATTAGATGAAGCTGCCAATCTGTTGAAGAAAAATGAAGTGGTTGCTTTTCCAACAGAGACGGTATATGGGTTGGGAGCAAATGCTAAATCAGACCTTGCAGTTGCAAAAATTTACGAGGCAAAGGGAAGGCCGAGTGATAATCCACTGATTGTCCACATTGCAGAACTTAATCAGTTAGAAGAATTAGTTACTTTTGTACCAGAAAAAGCTAACTTGCTTATCAATAGGTTTTGGCCAGGTCCACTAACAATTATTTTAAATAGGGAGCCTAATATTCTTTCAGAGAAGGTAACTCCTGGGATGGATACAGTAGCAATCCGGATGCCGGATCATCCAATTGCTCTTGAATTGATTCGTAAAGCACAACTTCCTATTGCTGCTCCAAGTGCTAATCGTTCCGGAAAACCGAGTCCTACGATAGCAGAGCATGTGTTAGAAGATTTAAATGGCCAAATTTCTGGAGTGGTGAATGGTGGGGATACCGGTGTAGGTGTTGAATCAACTGTCATTGATTGTACACAAGAAATCCCTATGATTCTTCGCCCAGGCGGCATTTCAAAGGAAGAAATTGAAAATGTGGTTGGTGAAGTTTTCATTGATCCCAGCATAAATGAGGAGACACCTAGTCGTCCAAAATCGCCGGGAATGAAATATACACATTATGCACCAGATGCACCCGTTTATTTAGTGAATGGAACCTTTAGTTTTCTACAGGATTTAGTGAATAAGAAGCAAAGAGAAGGATTAAAAGTTGGTGTGATTGCAACAGAAGAAACAAAAAAGGATTATCATGCAGATGTTGTTTTAGCTTGTGGCAGAAGGAGCGATTTACAATCGGTCGCTCATTCTCTTTATGAAACATTAAGGACATTTAACAGCAAAGATGTCGACATTATCTATTCGGAAACCTTTCCATTAGAGGGAATTGGCCTGGCGATTATGAATCGCCTGGAAAAAGCTGCTGGACATCGCTGGATACATCAAAATCAATAGAATCTCGGGTTGTTGATTTGAACAATAGGAAATTTTAAAAGGAAAAGAAAATAAAATTCTAATCCTCCTTGGACATGCATATGTTGTCAATAGGCACGTCCAAAGGAGGAACCTGAATGGTAGCAATCATCGCAGAATTTTTTACATTAATGTTGATGGCATTTGCTTTAGGTATGGACGCCTTTTCGATTGGACTTGGAATGGGCATGTTCCAGCTGAGGTATAAGCAAATTTTTTATATTGGTTTAACGATAGGAATTTTTCATATCTGGATGCCTATGTTAGGAATATTTGCAGGGCATTTTTTATCGGATAGATTCGGAATCTTCGCGCAATATATCGGTGGCATTCTCCTAATTATTTTAGGCATACAAATGGCTCTATCCGGCTTTAAAAAAGAAGAAAAAACAATTATCAAACCTTTTGGTTGGGGATTAATTTTTTTTGCTTTAAGTTCGAGTTTAGATAGTTTTTCAGTGGGCCTCTCACTTGGTATATTTGGTGCTCGTTCAGCTGCAGTTGTTATTTGCTTTGGATTTGCAGCAGCGCTATTAACATGGGCAGGTCTCATTATCGGGAGAAAGTTTCAAGGTGTTATCGGTACATACAGCGAAGTGCTAGGCGGAAGTATATTATTTGCATTTGGATTAAAGCTTTTGTTTTTTTTCTAATTAGCGTTTTTCATAAACCAAGTATTTGTAGAATCAAGTGATTAGGATTTTAACAATTAATTCGAAAACAGCCAAGTAAATGAAAGTAAGACATTAAAGACAAGTAAAAGATACTATTTTTACTTGTCTTTAAATTTTCAAATTATTTTCAAAAGCTTACTATTGAAGTTAAGTCTTTTCGACTATAATAAAGAAAGAAGAGTGAATCGATAGTCATGCATTTGGAGGGATTTTTTCATTGAATATATTATTCATTTGTACTGGAAATACGTGCCGCAGTCCAATGGCGGAGGCTATTTTAAAAGATAAAAATATAAAAGGGATATCAGTAAGATCTGCAGGTATTTATGCAATGGATGGCCAAAATGCATCACAACAGGCTCAGAAAGTTCTTGAAGAACACAATATTAAGCATAATCATTCATCCAAAATGTTAACAGAAGAGGATGTTAACTGGGCTTCTACTATTTTTACAATGACATCAAATCATAAATTTTTCATAGTAGAAACATACCCTTCTGCTGCCAATAAAACTTTTACTATTAAAGAGTTTGTAAACGAACATAAGGGAAACCACGACGTCTTAGATCCATACGGTGGTAGTGTAGATATTTATCGGAAAACTTATAATGAGTTAACAGAACTTATAGAAAAAATAATCAAAAATATATCATAGAGGGAATAGCAAGGGGAGATGGGCTAACATGAAAAAAAGATATAAGTTTGGGTTGAGAAAAAAATTAGTTTTATTCGTTACTTTATTAGCAATAATTACTTATTCAACTAGTTTCTTTTTTATTAGCATTGTTCATTCGAAGTTTGCTGCAAATATAGATGAATCTCTTTTTAATAGTATTACCCTTCTTTTAGGAATTTTTTGGACGGGCTTGTTAGCTTATTTTGTAGCAGGTGTGATTACTAAACCGCTTCAACGATTAGAGCATGCTGCCATTGATGCTAGTCAAGGAAACATTCAAAAAGATGTTGTATTGCCAAAGTCTGATGATGAAATTCGTTCTCTTGGAATGGCATTTAATCAAATGCTAGGAAATTTACGTGTAATGGTACATAGTATAGAAGATAATTTCCAACAAACAAATGGAAAAGTCGTTGCTATTTCGGAAAAAACAACTAGAGCAACTGGACAAGCTGAGAGCATTGCTCACACGATAAGTGAGATTTCGGCAGGGGCGGAAAGTTCAGCCATCGCGATTCAAGCTACTGCAGAGTCAGTTGAGGATATTATTCAAATCGCTTATGAAGTACAAGAAAATGCAAAGTCCTCTGAACAAGTATCAGAAGAAATGGTGAAAGAATTACAAGAAAGTAAAGAAGTTGTTAATTCCCTTATTAGTGGGATTGATAAGTTAGCAAATGAAAATCAAAATTCATTACAAGTGGTGCTTGATTTAGAAGAGAATGCTAAAAAGGTAGAACAAATTATCCTTTTAGTAGGTGACATTGCTGCACAAACGAATCTGCTCGCTCTAAACGCTTCCATTGAAGCTGCACGTGCAGGTGAACACGGAAAAGGGTTTGCTGTAGTAGCAGAAGAGGTTCGTAAATTAGCGGATGAAAGTGCCAAGGCAGTACAAGGAATATCTGAATTAATCCAAAATATTCAAAATGGTGTTGAGAGTGTTGTCAAACAAATTACAGATCAAGTAGCTACCGCAAATCACGAAGCCTCAAAAGGTGCAAAGACAAATGAAGTTATTGAAACAATGACCAATACAATTCATATCGTAGCAAATAAAGTACAAAGCATTTCGACACTCGTTGACAGGCAAATGGAAAGCGTCCAGCTCACCTCTAGGCAGTCTCAAGAAGTAGCAGCGATTGCCGAAGAAACTTCAGCTGGTGCAGAAGAAGTAACAGAAGCAACCAATGAACAAGCATCCGTAATGGAAAATGTCGAACAACTCGTTTTCCAACTAAAAGACGAAGCAGAAAAATTAAAAGCAACGATTTCGAAGTTTCATTTGAATTAAAGAAAGGCTGTTTTCGTAAAGTTTGTTGCTATTTTAGTGATATTTTATTAACAATCTGAGTTGATTGTAGCGGAGGGCACTTGACTCCTGCGGGAAAAAGAGGGAAGTGGGAGACCCCGCAGGCGGTAACGCCGAGGAGGCTCCCATCCCTCCCCGCGGAAAGCAAGTGTCTGGAGCGGAAATCAACGGACTAAGTTTATTGTCTAAAAACAACAATTTATACGAAAAGAGCTTAAAGAAAAAATAAGAAATCCAACTTCATTTTGAAAAGTTCCTATACAAAGGGAACACTTTTAATAAGTTGGATTTTTTTATTTTATTAATAGGAATTAGCAGCAACCATTAAAAACCCCCTTTTTTAATGAGCTGATTTTGGATAAAGGTGATACATATGTACGAAAGAAAACAACAAGTCATACAAAAGGCACATCAATTATTTATTGAAAAAGGATTCCAAGCCACGTCCATACAGGATATCTTAGATTATAGCGGGATTTCAAAAGGAACTTTTTACAACTATTTCCCTTCTAAAAGCGAATTGATTAAAGCGGTTTTTCTCTCCATTCAAAATAAATATGAAAGAGAACGAAATGAATTATTAATTGGGGAAAATCTCGATGACATTGAAGTGTTTGTTAAACAACTGGACCTAATGATGCAATCAAATAAAAAAAATAAATTATTTAGACTTGTAGAAGAGGTATTTGTTTCAAATGACTCCGAACTCAAACAATTTATTAAGCGTTTCCAACTCATGCATATAAGTTGGATGTATAACCGCTTTCTCGACTTGTTTGGAGAAGAGAAGAAGCCATATCTTTTGGATTGTACTATAGTTTTTTCAGGGATGCTGCAGCAAATGCTTCATTATAACTTTATGGATAAAGGATCAAAAACTCAAGAAATTGAAATTATTCGCTATTGTGTCGATCGACTAAAAAAAATAGTTGATGATGTAAGTTGTTCACATGTTCAATTATTGAAGCCCAATTTATTAAATATTTGGTTATCAAATTCCTCTAATAATAATGATGATTTTTTTAATGAGCTACTCAATTCTTCAACTGCTTTAAAGAAAACAATCGCAGCAGTCATTGAAAATGAAAATAAAAGAAAGAAATATCTTCAGTTGCTCGATTTCATACAAGAGGAACTGATAAATAATAAGAAGCCGCGTCTTTTCTTGATAGAAAGTTCACTGCTTTCCTTAAATACGTGTCCCCATCTACAACATACGAAAGAACTGGATAATTTTCAACAACTGCTATCTAAATATGTTTTAAAGGATTGTAATTAAAGAATAAGAACATACTTTATAAAATAATCAATGTATGCAAAAATATGATTAAGAAGGATAACTTAAGTAAGCGGAGGAATTAAAATGAAAGTAGCTTTAGCGTCAGATCATGGTGGAATCCATATTCGTGAGGAAATCCGTAATCTATTAGAGGAAATGGGTATTGAGTATCAAGATTTTGGATGTGATTGTGAAGGTTCTGTCGATTATCCAGATTATGCATTACCTGTTGCAAAAAAGGTTGCAAGTGGAGAGTTTGATCGTGGCATTTTAATTTGTGGTACAGGAATTGGTATGAGTATAGCTGCAAATAAAGTAAAGGGAATCCGTTGTGCTTTAGTACATGATGTATTTAGTGCAAAAGCTACACGTCAGCATAACAATACAAATATGTTAGCAATGGGTGAAAGGGTAATAGGCCCAGGTTTAGCATTAGAAATTGCGAAGGTATGGTTGACAACTGAATTTGAAGGTGGAAGACACGAGCACCGGATTGAAAAAATTACAAATTATGAGGATCAAAACTGATAAAAGCTCCTAAATATAATTTCACTAAAAGTGAGGCAATTAGGATGGCAATTGACATTTTGGAATGGAAACAGCAGTTGAAACAAATATTAAACGATTATTCATCTCAAGTTTCCTTTAAAAAAGGACAGGTATTAATTGTTGGATGTTCTACTTCTGAGGTTATAGGTAAAAGAATTGGTACATCAGGAAATGAAGAAGTAGCGTCTATGATATATAGTGAGTTGACAGATTTTGCAAAACAACATGATCTCTATCTAGCATTTCAGTGTTGTGAACATTTAAATAGAAGTTTAGTAATTGAGAGAGAAGTAGCTGAAAGTAAGGGATGGGAAGAGGTTTCGGTTATCCCTGTACGAAAAGCAGGTGGTGCTATGGCAACACTAGCTTATCAGCAATTAAACGATCCTATTGTAGTAGAACATATAAGAGCGGATGCAGGGATCGATATAGGTGATACATTCATCGGGATGCATTTAAAACATGTTGTTATTCCAGTGAGAGTTAAACAAAATAAGCTAGGCTCTGCCCATGTCACTCTAGCAAAAACTCGTCCAAAACTTATCGGTGGAGTTAGGGCAGTATATGAAAATCCAACTTATAATGATCAAGAATCCTGCTAGTTATGGCGGGATTTTCTTTTATATTAGGCTTTATCAAAGCTTATTGTTGATAAAATCACCTGTATGGTATGTGTGAAGCGCCTTCTTTACGAAGTAAAACTAGCTGAACACATACCATACAGGGTTTTATATGAAACAACAACATTGTTTAACAAAGCCTTATATTAAAATTTTATATCATGAAATTTTTAACTTTTAGAATTAATTGATTTGCCTGTAAGAAAACTATGATAAAATAAGAAAAGCGTAAGCGCCTTGGTCAGCCCCGACAAGCAAATGAACTTTCACCAAGGAAGTCCGCTCTTTGACTTCATTGGTGAAAGTTCATTTGACCTCGAGGGGCTAGGCGCTGGAGCTAGACATGAAGAAAGTATTTGACTATTTGTTGACGCAGGAGGGGACTTAAATGAGTAAGATTGCAGAGCAAGACAAAGAAGTGTATCAAGCGATTCAAGATGAGCTTAAACGTCAGCAGACAAAAATTGAATTGATTGCTTCTGAGAACTTTGTTAGTGAAGCGGTTATGGAAGCACAAGGGTCTGTATTAACGAATAAATATGCTGAAGGATATCCAGGACGCCGCTATTATGGTGGTTGTGAATATGTTGATGTAGTCGAGAATCTTGCACGTGATCGTGCTAAGAAAATATTTGGTGCAGAGCATGTAAATGTACAGCCGCATTCTGGCGCACAAGCAAATATGGCCGTTTACTTTACTGTTCTTGAACCTGGAGATACTGTTCTCGGAATGAATCTTTCTCATGGAGGCCATTTAACACATGGCAGCCCTGTTAACTTTAGTGGTGTACAGTATAACTTTGTTGAGTATGGTGTAGATGAACAAAGCCATACCATTGATTATGAAGATGTATTAAATAAAGCTCGTGAACATAAACCTAAATTAATCGTTGCTGGTGCCAGTGCGTATCCTCGAGTGATTGATTTTAAAAAGTTCCGTGAAATTGCAGATGAAATAGGAGCTTATTTGATGGTAGATATGGCTCATATTGCTGGTCTAGTGGCTACAGGTATACACCCAAGCCCTGTTCCATATGCTGATTTCGTTACAACTACTACACATAAAACTTTACGTGGTCCACGTGGTGGAATGATTTTGTGTAAAGAAGAATTTGCTAAGAAGATTGATAAGTCTATCTTCCCTGGGATTCAAGGTGGTCCATTAATGCATGTTATTGCTGCAAAAGCAGTAGCGTTTGGTGAAGCACTTGAAGATAGTTTTAAAGAATATTCACAAAAGATTGTGGATAATGCAAAACGCTTAGGTGAATCTCTAAAAAAAGAAGGTATAAGTCTTGTTTCAGGCGGAACGGACAACCATTTATTATTAGTAGATTTACGTACTTTAAGTCTAACTGGTAAAGTAGCCGAAAAGGTGTTAGATGATATTGGCATTACAGTTAATAAGAACACCATTCCATTTGATCCTGAAAGCCCATTTGTTACAAGTGGCATTCGAATTGGGACAGCTGCAGTAACATCACGCGGCTTTGGAATTGAAGAAATGGACGAAATTGCTTCAATCATCGGAAATACACTGAAAAATCATGAGAATGAAGAAAAACTAGAAGAAGCACGTGCTCGTGTTGCTGCATTAACCGAAAAATTCCCATTATATCCACAAAAGTAATATAAAGAAAGGAGTTTGTTCTGCAGGTCTGCCTTGAGAACAAACTCCTTTTTCGTGTAGAATGGGAATGGTGAATCTGTAATAAAAATAAACTTATTATAAATGATATAAAAAGGAGAGAAAAAGATGGGAAATGTTTACGTAATTGATCATCCTCTTATTCAACATAAGTTAACGTACATACGCGATAAAAATACAGGAACAAAAGAATTTCGTGAGCTAGTTGATGAAGTAGCGGCGCTTATGGCATTTGAAATTACAAGGGATATGCCGCTTCAAGAAATCGAAATTGAAACACCAGTAAGCGTAGCAAAAGCAAAAATTTTATCAGGCAAAAAGATCGGGATTGTACCAATTCTTCGCGCAGGGATCGGTATGGTTGATGGTGTGTTGAATTTAATTCCAGCTGCCAAGGTAGGTCATATTGGTTTATATCGTGATCCTAAGACACTAAAGCCTGTTGAATACTATGTAAAACTTCCTAATGATGTTGAGGAAAGGGACTTCATTTTAGTTGATCCAATGTTAGCTACGGGAGGTTCAGCTGTAGAAGCGATTAATTCCTTGAAAAAACGCGGAGCAAAAAGCATTAAGTTTATGTGTTTAATTGCTGCCCCAGAAGGTGTAGAAGCAATAAAAGAAGCGCATCCAGATATCGATATATATATTGCTGGATTAGATGAGAAATTGAATGAAAAAGGCTATATTGTGCCTGGATTAGGAGATGCAGGGGATCGATTATTCGGTACAAAATAAGTATGGGTTTTTATTTCTTTAAAAAGTAGAATTCATTGGAAGAAGAGTCCGAAATCGGCTTTTGCCGATTTCCTCCAAACTCTTCCCATCTCAAAAAAGGAGACAGGACATGAATAGACCAATTAAAGTAATGACAATCTTTGGAACGAGACCAGAAGCGATTAAAATGGCCCCGCTTGTTCTTGAGCTGCAGAAATACCCTGATACAATTGAATCGATAGTAACGGTCACAGCTCAGCATCGACAAATGCTTGACCAAGTGCTTGATATTTTTAATATTAAACCACATTTTGATTTAAATATTATGAAAGATCGGCAAACACTAATAGATGTTACGACTAGAGGATTAGAAGGCCTTGACCGTGTAATGAAAGAGGCAAAGCCTGATATTGTATTAGTACATGGTGATACGACAACCACTTTTGTTGCAAGCCTAGCAGCCTATTATAATAAGATTGTAGTTGGACATGTCGAAGCAGGACTTCGAACATGGAATAAGTATTCACCTTTTCCTGAAGAGATCAACCGTCAATTGACAGGTGTCATTGCGGATTTGCATTTTTCTCCAACAGAAAAAGCAGCAAATAATTTATTGGCAGAAAATAAAAAGCCGGAAAGCATATTTATCACTGGAAATACAGCGATTGATGCATTAAAAACTACGGTTAAAAATGAATATATTCATAATGTTCTAGAAAAGCTGGGGAATGATCGATTAGTTCTGCTAACTGCCCATCGCCGTGAAAACCTTGGAGAACCCATGCGTCAAATGTTCCGCGCAGTAAAGCGATTGGTTGAAGATCATCCAAATGTTCAAGTTGTCTATCCAGTTCACTTAAATCCAGTTGTACGGGAATTAGCAAATGAAATTCTTGGAAATGATTCGCGTATTCATCTCATCGAACCATTAGATGTGATAGATTTCCACAATTTTGCTAAGCACGCTCACCTTATTTTAACTGATTCTGGTGGAGTTCAAGAAGAGGCTCCATCACTAGGAGTACCAGTATTAGTTCTTCGTGATACAACTGAACGTCCAGAAGGAATTGAAGCTGGTACACTTAAATTAGCTGGTGTGGATGAAGAAACCATTTATCGACTTGCAACAGAATTGTTAACAAATGAAGCAGAGTACGAAAAAATGGCAAAGGCAACCAATCCATATGGAGATGGACAAGCATCGAGGAGGATTGTTCAAGCAATCCAATACTATTTCAAAGAGATCGATGAAAGACCTGAACCATTCAAACCATTATAATCAAGGCGGAGAAATCCGCCTTTTTTTTTTTTTATGTGTGCCAGGCATGGCAACTATCTTGGTGGTGAAAGTCCACTGTGGGGGTACACATCGTCCAACCACTAAGGAAGCGCAAGGTACTTATCGT